>JBIMKD010000306.1:0-10810 GCA_043673815.1 Chromatiales bacterium | reverse complement strand
GGGACTCGTCGGCGGTTTGGGCGTCGCACCCGGGGCCAATATCGGTGCCGATACTGCCATCTTTGAAGGGGTGCACGGTTCAGCGCCGGACATCGCGGGCCGCGGGATCGCCAACCCGACGGCGATCATGCTGGCCGCGGCTTTGATGTTGGATCACC
Organism: Chromatiales bacterium; assembly: GCA_043673815.1. Classification (GTDB taxonomy): domain Bacteria; phylum Pseudomonadota; class Gammaproteobacteria; order JACCXJ01; family JACCXJ01; genus USCg-Taylor. The sequence goes on along the minus strand of JBIMKD010000306.1, from coordinate 10,652 downwards.
TGGACCTAATCGCTCCCGCTCGCCGCCTGCGGCAGGCCATCCATACCGTGCTCCAGAAGGAGGGCATCAGGACCCGCGATCTGGGCGGACAGGCCTCAAGCGGCGAGTTTACGCGCGCCGTCATACGCCAGATTGAGGTGCTGCCCGGTCACACAGCCTAAGGCAAACCGTGTCTACGCATTTGCGTAAGCTGATCGGCGTCACCGTTAGCACACGATCTTGCGCTTGGATCTGTTGTTACGCATACTGCTTTTGACCGCTTGGATCCCCGTGATTCAGCGCAGCATCACCTAGCGACACTGCGAACATCTACCTCGTTTCGAAACAGGGCGGCCGTTGATGAATCTGGTGGCGAAAGAATTCCGGAGGGAACCGAGCCCGGGCCTCACTTCCGGTCCCGACCCGGCGTTGCCCCGCGATACCGGGGCGGCCCCGGCGTTCACCTTGCAGGTGATGACCTACAATATCCACAAAGGGTTTAGTACCGGCAACGCGCGTTTCGTCCTGCATCAGATGCGCGACGCATTGGAACGAACCGATGTCGACTTGATCTTTTTGCAAGAGATCCAAGGCGCCCACGCGTATCGGCAATGGTTGATCGACGGTTGGCCGAACGCGCCGCAATCGGACTTCTTGGCCGACCGGAGATGGCCGCACCGCGCCTACGGGAAAAACGCGATCTATGATTCTGGGCATCACGGAAACGCTATCCTTAGCAAGTATCCCATCCGGTTCTGGGAAAACATCAACGTATCGGGAAGTCCCATCGCGAGCCGCAGTGTGCTGCATGCCGAGATCGCGCTGCCGCAAGTCGGTCAGCCGCTTCACGTGATCTGCATACACTTCGGGCTCAGCGCCGCGGAACGCCGGCACCAGCTTTCGGTGCTCACGAGACGCATCCGGTCCCACGTCCCTCGTCATGCGCCGTTGATTATCGCCGGGGATTTCAATGATTGGGGCCGGCAGGCGGAATACCAAATGCGGACTCATTTTGGGCTCATGGATGTGTTCGTGACTCTGAACAACCGGCCGGCGAAAACCTTTCCTGTCTGGTATCCGGTATTGGCCGTGGACCGCATCTTTTATCGCGGCGCGACCCCGATCACTTGCCGCTGCTTGAAAGACATGCCCTGGCGGCGCCTGTCCGACCACGCGGCCCTGTACGCGGCGTTTTCCCTGGCGCTGGAACGGGCGGGTATGGATCGCCGCATCGAGCAACCGCTCACGCCGGCAGGATCGAGGGACGTCCTATGAAATCTCGCGGTGATGCACTAGCCCGGAGGCTCGTGGGCGTCATGCTCGGAGCCACGGCGCTCATCGCGGTCGTCGCGATCATCGTGCTACCGGGTCCGGCATTCATCGTCATCCCCGCCGGAATCGCGATCCTTGTTATCGAATACGGCTGGACCCGTTGGTGGTTGCGCGCGCGAGGGAAGGAAGACTGAATCGACACGCGGCGGTGCATATTGACATTACGCTGCCGCGACTGCGATATTTTTGCGAAATCTTTTGGGCTACCGAAATGGCACTTCAGGAGAACATCAACGGCGTGCTCACTTGGCCGAACTTGCTGAGCTGCTTTCGGTTCATCGCGGCCCCCGTGCTCGGCCTGCTCGCTTGGCATGGGATGCCGAGGGCCTATTTGGCGGTCCTCGTACTAGCGTTCCTGAGCGATGCGCTCGACGGTTTCATCGCGCGGGTATTGAAGCAGGAATCCGCACTTGGGGCGCTGTTGGACACGGCCGGCGACGTGGTGATGTATGTCACGATCCCGGTCACGGCGTGGTGGTTATGGCCTGACATCATGCGCCAAGAAGCGCCCTTCATCATGGCGGTCATCGTGAGCTCCGCGCTGCCTGCCATCATCGGTACGTTGAAATTCAGGGTCTTTCCCACCTATCACACCTGGGGCGTTAAGTTGGCGGCCGCGGCGGCTGCTAGCACCGGCGTCGTCATGTTTGCCGGCGGTCCGACCTGGCCGTTTCGGGTGGCCACGCCGATTTGTTTGCTCGCGGCGATGGAGCAAATCGCCATCACGATCGTGCTACACGAGAGCCGCTCTAACGTGCGGTCGCTCTGGCATGTCTTAAGAGAACCCGCTGTTCTTCCCACTTTCCGCAAGCGTGAATGCGAGGAGAAATCCAAAAGTAGTCAGCGCGCGCTATAATTTATGATGAAGGCGACGGATCGAAGTGTGGCCAGAGAAACTGAGAGTTTGCCAGAAGGCATGGACAAGAGAACCGTGAGCTTAGAGCGGGGATCACCAGTGCAGTACCTAAAAATTAGAAATCGCACGGCTTTTCTATTAATTACGATGGTGCTTCCGTGGTTAGGGGCTTGCAATGCGCGGTTGCAAGAGAATGCCGCAGGCCCGCGTGGACCCCACGGCGCCCTCGACATGGGTCAGCAAGAAACCCTCATCGAGAGCTTACTTCCAGAGCGCGACGTAACCCAGCCCCCGCCGGGCGTCGAGCCGGAGATCTGGCAACAGCTTGTGATCCCGGAGGACAACAAAATGACCCCCGAACGGGTGGCACTCGGGAAGAAGCTTTACTTCGAAACTCGGCTGTCCAAGGACGGCACCCTGGCCTGTGCCACCTGCCATGACGTGAGCCGAGGCTTTACCGACCAGCGCCCGGTGTCGGAGGGAATAAACGGCGCCCTGGGCAAGCGCAATGCCCCCACGACGATGAATGCCTTTTTGCTGCAAACCATGTTTCTTGACGGCCGCGCCCCGAGCCTCGAGGAACAGGCGAAACTGCCCATCGTCAACCCGATCGAGATGGGCCACGCCAACGAGGGGGCAGCGCTGGCGGCGATCGCTGATGATCCCGAATACAAGCGCATGTTCTCCTTCGCCTATGGGCGGGCTCCGAACTACGACGATTTGGGGCGAGCTATCGCCGCCTTTGAGCGTACCCTCGTGTTTCTCGATGCCCCCTTCGATCGCTACCTCGCGGGCAGCCCGGAGGCCATCTCGGAGGAGGCCAAGCGCGGCTGGAATTTATTCAATGGTAAGGCGCGCTGCATGAGCTGTCACCAAATGAACCCTTCCATTCCCATCGGCACCGACAATCGGTTTCACAATATCGGGGTGGCGGCGCGCAAGCAAAATTTCGAAGAGCTAGCGAGCCGGGCTCTCGAGGCCCTGGCGCAGGAAGGGGGTATGAAAGCGGTGGATCGCCTGGCGATCGAGACCGATCTGTCGGAGCTTGGCCGGTTCATGGTCACAAAGGATCGTGCCGACATCGGGGCGTTCAAGACCATGCAATTGCGCAATATCGCACTGACGGGCCCCTACATGCATGACGGGTCCATGGAGACCCTGTGGGACGTGATGGATCACTATAACAAAGGCGGCGAGCCCAACCCGTTTCTGGACGGCGGTATCGAACCGCTGGCCTTGAGCGAAGAGGAAATCGATGCCGTCGTGGAGTTCATGTTTACGCTAAGCGACGCGCGCTTAGCGGAGCAGAACCAGCGCGCCTTTACAGGACAGCGCAAGCTATCCGCGGCGAAGCGCCCCTTCCGCGACACGGCGATGGCCGAGCGTCGGGTACTGCCGTTTGAAGAGCGGGTCATGGGCGGGACCAGGTAGTTTTGGAGGCACGAAGATGAAACGAACAATCGTTAAGAGCGTCGAGACGAGATACTACGACGAACGCGAGGCATTGTTCCGTGGCTTGAAAAACCTCGACCGCCGGAGCTTTCTCAAGCTCTCCGCCGTCGCCGCCGCGGCCGCGCTCGCGCGCGGTGTGGAATTCAACTTCCACAGCTTCCAGCCGGTGCAGGTGGCCCGCGCCGCGACCGGAGAGGTGGGGCCGGTGGCATTCACCTTCGCCTATATCTCCGACTCACACCTTTATAAACGCGAGCTCAATGACCGCTTCGTTCGGCAGTTGCTGCGCGCCGTCGACGACATCAACCACATGGCGCCGCAGCCGGATTTCGTGCTCTATGGAGGTGATCTCGCGCAACTGGGTCAGCCCCTGGAGCTCGAGCTCGGCGCGCAGATCCTGAAGAGCCTCAAGGCGCCGGTCAAGATGATGGTGGGCGAGCACGACTGGTTTCTGGACATGGGCGAGAAATGGCGCACGCTGTTTGGTCAACCCACCTATTCGTTTGATCACAAGGGCGTCCATTTTGTCGTGCTCCACAGTGTCATGGAGGATGACTTCTGGACCGAGCGTGGCATGACGGGGATGGAGCGGATGCAGACGGTGGCAGGGCTCGACAACGGCATCCAGAGCCGCTTCAAGGTCGGGACAGAGCAGCAGGCTTGGCTCAAAAACGACCTCGCTGCCTATTCCGATGCCACGCCGCTCATCGTGTTTTCGCACTCCCCGCTATACAAATACTATCGCCCGTGGAACTTCTGGACCGAGGACGCCGAGGAGGTACAGGCCTTATTGCAGCGTTTCAAGCAAGTGGTGGTCGTGCACGGGCATACCCACCAGATCCTTACCCATCGGATCGGCAACATCCATTTCCACGGAATGCTGTCCACCGCTTGGCCGTGGCCTTACGCGCCCGAGGGGCTGCCGGCCCTCACGGTGCAGATGAACCGTGCCGATCCCTTCAATCCCAACGACGCGCTCGGGGATGGATCGGTCGGCGTCAAAGCGGGTGGCCTCGTCGATAAACTTTACAATCTTTGGAACCGCAACCCAATCCAGGTTGCGAGCGCTTATCTGACAAGCGGAGGAACAAGCGCCGTGCCGCTGACGCCTAATCTTCAAAGTTATTGAGGAGTCACCCAAGAGGATAAAAATATGCGCACGTTCAAACTTCTCGTGGGCGCCACCTTCATGCTCGTGTCGCTGATGTCCTCCCAGGGGCGGGCGGCGGAGCCGGGCGGCGGCAATGACTACCCGGCCGCCACCCAACAAGACCCGGGCACCGATGAGGCGGCCATGGCGCAATGGAAGCGCAGCGGCGAAACACGCGACTGGATGGCAGAAGAGCTGGCCAAGCATAAGGTGGTGGTTCCGGCCGACAACAAGGGTCTCATCGGTAAGGGCCAGGGATCGACTTACGGTAGCGTTACCCCTGAGGATGTAAATGTCTGGCAGCAAGAGACGTACAAATTGGCCGTGGAAGGCTCGCGCATCTTTCACAGCGGCGATCGGCTAAAGAGCACTATCGCCGTCTCCTGCGATATGTGCCATCCCGATGGTTCGAATACCCACCCCGAGACTTACCCGAAGTTTCAGGCCCAGCTCGGGCGGGTCGCACTGTTGCGAGACGCGATCAACTGGTGCATCGAAAATCCGGTACGGGGCAAAAAGCTTGCTCCGGATTCCCCTGAGATGCGGGCGCTGGAGACCTATATCTATGCCCAGCGCACGGGCACGCCGCTGCAGTACGGAAAGCGCTAGGAACTGCACGCTATTCTTCACCTTGCTCCCCGATGGCCCATGGCAGAAGCCGCTTTGACCGCGATAGGGATGTCGGTCATGCGCGTGTGATCCCAGATGAATGAACCGCTCTTCGCTTCAATGCAGCAGCACATGATCTCCGACATTGAGGCGCACACCGGCATGTGCGTCGATTTCATCGGAAAATCGACGCTGGACCCGCGCGTGATGCAGGTCATGGCCGAGATCCCGCGGCATGAATTTGTGCCGGTGGAATTCCAGGGCTACGCCTACGCCGACACGCCCTTGCCCATCGGTTATAACAAAACCATTTCCCAGCCGTTTATCGTTGCGTTGATGACCGATCTCCTGGCCCTGAACGCTACCGACACGGTGCTCGAGATCGGCACCGGCCTAGGCTACCAGGCGGCCGTCCTCGCGAAGCTTTCAGCCAAGGTCTACACCGTGGACATTATCGAAGAGTTATCGCAGCAAGCTCAGCGCCGATTCGGAAAGTTGGGCTACCGCAACATCGAAACACGCATCAGTGATGGCTATTTCGGCTGGCCCGAGATCGCGCCGTTCGACAAAATCATCGTCACCGCGGCGCCCGATCTGATCCCCCCACCCCTGCTACACCAGCTCAAGCGCGGTGGCAGGATGGTGATTCCCGCCGGGCTCGCCGATGCACAAAAACTCATCGTCGTGGTAAAAGATCCCGCCGGCAGCTTGTCCACGAAGGAAACGCTGCCGGTGCGCTTCTCCGAGCTCGAAAGCGACGCATCCGCGACGCATTGTTGACCCGCGCGAAACACTCACCGGCTCGGCCGCCGTGCGCCCGCAGCCCGGCGTTGACCTAAGCGTTTCCCCATTAAGATTAGGCGCATCACGCGCTCACCCGCGTTTTCCAAGTGCTGCCTCGAGAGACGCAAGGCCTCCGCGAGATCCATGTCGCGCGCGGATCGAGACCTTCCTTGTTGCCAAGTCAGCGAAATTATCTTGCAAACCGGGATGGGTCCATAGGGGTGGTCGGTTAGGAAAGCGAACGACATTGAGTACGGCGAACGCGATGTGAATAATTCACAAAATTCCAGTGAAATATTTACTTTGAAACGCCGAGAAATCGGAGTGTACTTCTCCAAGTCGCATGCATCAGGTGCGGCGAAGCCCGAGTAGGGCAACAGAGTTGGAAATTACCCAAGGAGAACTGAAATGCTTAGTAAAACATTAAGTATGATTTTTCTATCAATACCGTTCGCGCTAACAGCGCCCGCTGCGAATGCTGTTGATCGAACCGAACCGCAGGCAAACACGGCCGGTGGCACAGAGCTCAAAGCTCGAACATCCACAACGAAATTCCTGGAACCCCTAGCGCTAAAGTTCATCCTGTCCCCAGATGATCCATTGTATCCGCAGTTCTGTGCACGCCTAAAGGGCGGCACGCGATGCCCTCCGATCATAAGCGCAGTTGGTGGCATACCGAATATAGACCCCGCTTTTAAGGCAGATCTGCCCCACGTTCGGGTCAGCTTTTTCATACAGGAGATCAAACATGAGGTAGTTGCAGGCGAAGGCGTGGGCGCGGACTATCAAGTACAATGGTTCACCTCAGGAACGGAAGCGGATGTCGAGACCGACTCGCCTGCTTTTGGATTTGTATGGCCGCTGCCGGGACCCGGGGGCACGGAAAACTTGGGCGGCGACGGGGTAATAATCTACGACGCGCTGGTCTTCAACGCGTGTGGCAGCTTTTCGTCATACCCCGTTAAACACTCAAGCCACATAGGCGATCCCACCGATACGGGCCTCGGTGAGAGTGGCAGCTTTGTGGGCCACGACGATTCGACGATCGATTCGACGGGGTTTTACAACCTGAACTACACCGTTCGCGCTGGCGGGAGTAATCCCGCTTCCGATTTTCACTTTAGCGGCAAAGTCAGCGTCACTTGTTCCGGGCTCAACGCGCTACCGGAGCAGTAAATCTGGATGGGTTAAGCGCAGCGCTACCCACCATCAACGTCGGCAGGGATGCCGACTCATTTATGCCAAGAGTTGTAAAGAGACAAGCTGCGCTTGTCGTTGGTGGGTTACGGGCTGTCGCCCTAACCCACCCTACATTACTGTCTGCTACACCAGCTCAAGCGCGGCGGCAGGATGGTGATCCCCGCCGGGCTCGCCGATGCGCAAAAACTCATCGTTGTGGTAAAAGATCCTGCGGGTAGCTTGTCCACCAAGGAAACGCTGCCGGTGCGCTTCTCCGAGCTCGAAAGCGACGCGTCCGCGACTCATTGTTGACCCGCGCAAAACATTCGCCGGCCCGGCCGCAGTGCGCCTGTGGTCCGGCGTTGACCTAAGCTTTTTCCGATTAAGATGAGCCGCATCACGCGCTCAGCCGCGTTCTCCAAGTGCTGCCTCGAGAGGCGCAAGGCCTCCGCGAGATCCATGTCGCGCGCGGCCCCGGCTTCGAGGGCATCGATACCGTGGGAATAGACCCCCCGAGCATCGTCCGCAAGCCCCCCGCCGATGGCCACCACGGGCACCTTGAATTGCTTGGCCGCCTTCGCGACTCCTGCCGGCGTCTTGCCGAACGCGGTCTGAAAATCGACCCGCCCCTCGCCGGTAATGACCAGATCCGCATCTTTCAAGTAGCGCTTCAGGTGGGTCGCTTCGATCACCAGATCCACGCCGCGTTTCATCCGTGCCCGGGCGAAAGCAACCAGCCCCGCCCCTAATCCTCCGGCGGCGCCGGCGCCCTTGAGCTTGCCGACGTCGATGCCGCAATCTCGCTTAATCATCGCCGCCGCGCGCCGGAGATTGCTATCGAGCAGCTTCACCATCTCCGGGGTCGCGCCTTTTTGCGGAGCGAAGACATAGGCCGCGCCGCGCCGGCCATACAAGGGACTATCCACGTCGCTGGCGATAACGATTTCCGTTTTTCTCACCCTCGGATCGAGACCGCTCATATCGATCCTGGCGATCTGATCGAGCATACCGCCGCTGCATAGCGTGGTGATCTCCTTGCCGTTGGCGCCTATGAATTTCACCCCGAGCGCTTGCGCCATGCCCGTTCCGCCATCGACCGTCGCCGAACCGCCGATGCCGATGATAATGGACCTGATCCCCCTTGCGATGGCATCGACAATGAGCTCCCCGGTACCGTAGGTGGTCGTCTCGAGCGGATTTCGCTTCTCTCTCGGGACCAATGGCAGCCCGGACGCCTCGGCCATTTCGATCACCGCGGTCTCGCCGTCACCCAGGATGCCGTAACGAGCGCTCACCAGAACTCCACGGGGACCGCGCACCCGCTTTCGCAGCAGGCTGCCCCCCGTGGCATCGACCAGTGACTGCACCGTGCCCTCGCCACCGTCGGCCATGGGGATCTTGACGCATCGCGCCTTGGGCAGGACCCGGCGGATCCCGCGCTCGATGGCGGTCGCAACCTCTAGGGAGGTAAGATTCTCTTTGAAGGAGTCGGGGGCAATCACGATTTTCATTATTTTCTCCCTGCGATCGGTGCTCATGGTCCGGACGTTACCCTAAGAGCTTCAGGGTTAATGCATGAACGATTTAAGCTTAAGACCGTTCCGGGATTGTATCAAAGCGCCGCCTGCAGTGACCCGCATCCAGCTTAGCGATGGGCGCATGCTCGCTTTCAGCGAGTACGGGATCCCGGACGGTAAACCGATCTTTTATTGTCACGGCTTTCCCGCCTCGCGGCTCGAAGCGCGGGTCATTGAGCCGGCTGCAATCAAGCTCGGGCTGCGCTTGATTTCCGTAGACCGACCGGGCTACGGTCTCTCCGATTTTACCCAGAATCATACGCTGGCTAGGTGGCCGGGCGACCTCACGCAGTTGGCAACGGTATTGGGTACCGAGCGCTTCGCGATCCTGGGCCTTTCCGGCGGTGGTCCGTATGCGCTCGCGTGCGCGCACGCCATTCCCGAGCGGCTCACCGCGGCCGCCCTCGTCGGTGGCCTCGGACCGGTCTTCGAGCCGTGGGCGATTAAAGGGCAACGTTGGCACGCCCGGTTCGGCTTTTTTTTAGCCCGGCGGGCACGCTGGTTGTTAAAGCCTCTCTACGGCATCGGCCCACCCTTCCTCATGGGCAAGTATCCCGAGATCGCCTATTCCCTGCTCACCCGGCTAGCCGACGATACCGACCGCGCGGCGTTGACGCGCCCCGAGATACGCCCTGCGCTTGTGGCATCCATGCGAGAAGCCTTTCGGCAAGGAGCACACGCGGCGATGCATGAGTTTGCGCTCTACGCGAATCCCTGGGGTTTTGATCTCTCACACATCGCGCTACCGGTTACACTCTGGCAGGGTGGCCGCGATCAAATAGTGCCGCCCGCGCACGCCCGCTACCTGGCCGCTGCCTTACCTCGGTCTGATCTACGCTTGCTACCGAATGAAGGTCACTTCTCACTGCCTATCAACTATATGCATGAGATCCTCGGCCAATTGGGGTCAAGCCTCCCATCTTTTAGACTATAGAGCTAGCCAAAAATATTTGAAATTTAAGCATTTCGTTAAACTCCCTCTCCCTCCGGGAGAGGTTTGGGGTGAGGGGATTTGAATAAGGATAAGTCATTGTTTATATCCCCTCATCCTAACCTTCTCCCGAAGGGAGAAGGGACTTACCATTTTGTCGTAGTGTGGGCGGTAAGCGCCTATGCAAGATGGGAGACTTGACCCCGATTGTTATACCGCGGCGAGCTTAGCGACCCGAAGCTCCTTGCGACGCCGTTCCGCATGCCAAAGATCATACTGCGTTTGCTGATTGAGCCAGCTTTCAGCGGACGTAGCAAACGCAATGGAAAGACGAACGGCCATCTCGGGACTGATACCGGCCCGGCCGTTCAGAATGGCGGAGAGCGTCTTGCGGCTGACGCCAAGGGCCTTCGCGGCCTGCGTGACGCTCACGCCCAAGGGCTCAAGGCAAAGGGATTTGATGATCTCGCCCGGATGGGGGGGATGTGCATTTTCAAACCGCGGGCTTGGCGTGATGTAAAGTTTTGATGTGAAGGCTGGATAACTTATCGCAATGCAAAAAAACAAAACAAACCCAATCAGCAACGTAATTAAAACCGAGTCAAAAAGTAGATTAAGCGTTTTCATGGTAATCCATCCTATGGATAAGTATTGCAATTACACAAAGTGGGTATCCACTTCGCGCAAGTGACCCCAAGATGTAGTATGGGGAGGTGGACGAGGGACATCGACCTGAACCTGGCATTGACTACCCGCGGACGTTTCAAGAGTTCGAGGCGTGGTTCGCCAGCGAGGCTCATTGTC
>JBIMKD010000305.1:0-11871 GCA_043673815.1 Chromatiales bacterium | reverse complement strand
GTGAAATTCCATCTGCCACCCGTTACACTGTGTTTCCATAAGGCCGTCCTCGTCATTGCGCATAACATGCTGATCGCACACATATTATGCCACGAGATACGGCCTTTTTCTTGGCTATCGGTGAGAAATCCGGGCTAGCGCTGGATGCTGTAGGTCTTACCCCCGATAGTTCGCGGGTCAACATGCTCTCGTTCCCACTGATCACCATTCTGAACGAGGACCGGAACCAGGTCTTCCGCGCCGGAGAGAATGAAAACGTCGGATTCATCGGTATCCTGATACTTGGGCAATCCTTTGTCCGTCTTGCGCGTGATCGAGGGCAGCGAGAGAGACCATCCGAAGCCGAACGGTCCGTTGCCGGCGCCGGAGTCGTAAGATAGCGATAATTGCGGCCCGAAGCCGGAGCGGCCAGAGCTCGTCGCGATGGGCACGGTCATGGACCCCGTGCCCGTGACCGGGTTGGCCGCGAACTTCTCGCCGATGCCCCGGATCGCACCGCCGCCTTTACTCCTCCGCCATGCCGATCACACACATGCTCATGCCGTATTTCGCCATCGTGTAGGCGTTGTGATGCTTGAACCACTTCGGGCTCAGGTTGAGCGGGGGCACGAGATTGAGGATGTGCGGATTGCGGGATACAGGCCTGTGAGCAGCAATACGTGCCGCGCACGTTCACGCCGAACATCAGATCGAACCGTTTCATCGGCGTCTCGAGCGTGCCGGTGAGCGAGATCGCACTCGCGTTGTTGACCACGATGTCGATGCCGCCGAAGTGCTCCGTGCAGCGCTTCGCCGCCTCAGCGACTTTGGTGTCGTCGCGGATGTCCACCGACATCGGCAAGGCTCATAGCACCGCCGATAGGCCGACTCTTTATCAGCCGAACTTCGAGAAAACCGGCTTTCGTTTTTCGAAGAACGCGCCTAAGCGTTCGCCGGGTCGCCCGGGAGGAAAGCCACGCTTACGTTCTCGAGGCCAGACAGTCTTGCGTCTTGGGCCGAAACACTCGATGTCCACATTCACGGAACTGCCAACCTGATCGATACGCTTAATCTTGCTCCCTTGTGACCATTGCACAGTACGTCAAAGATGCTTAATGAAAAATGATAGTGTACCGTCCATTGCATCCTTCCGTGCCTTCGCGTTGGCTGGGTCATCCCCGGCGAAGCCATGGCCAGCCCCTTCGTAGGAACACAATTCCACAACAGCCCCTTCTCCTTTCAGGATCTTTTCAATATTCACGGCATTGGGAACGTACCTGACTAAGTTATCAGCCAAACCATGATGGATCTGGGCATGGAGCGTGCGGCTTGTCGTTGATCCTAAGCCGCCCCATTCGGCGCCTTCAGGCGCGAAGAATTCAACCAACACCTTCGCCATTGCTCGAAGCCGCAAACAGATGTGACCGCCCAAAGAGAAACCCAAGAGTCCAACTCTTGATGCGTCGACACCTGGAAGCGTCTTGGCATAGTTGCAGCATCCGCCACCACGGTCTGCCAAGTATCCCGGTGAAGTGGTATCTTTTGGAGAGTATTAAACCCATCCCCAGCCTTGGTACGGGTCTTAATAAAATAATCCGGGATTATCGCGATAAATCCTTTCAGACAGAGGGCATTCGCATAACCTTGGATCATGGTAGTCCAAGGTTCGCTCATTCCGTCGGAGCCATAGAGAATCACGACCACCCCGCCATTCGGCGTTGCCGCCGGATTGTATAGTTCGGCCGGAATAGTGGTTCCACCGCTAGTGAAGTTTGTCATGGTTTGCATGGTTTTCCTCCAATCCTATTGCGTCTCTTTTATCAGCACCGAAGCATATTCAAGCGTAGTGCTCCCCGATTTACAGTACGCCCACGATGGGCTATAGTGTCCGCATTAAACCCTTGCCAATGCAGAAGCCACCGAAGCGAACCTGCGATGGTCGTCTGCGACGACCGCTTCACTTCAATTCATATCTTACGACCAGCCAGAACTTCTCTAGCTCAAGTTTTGTGTCCTTGATCTTGATCTGCCAATCACCCAACGGTTGGCCAATATCCTTTGATGAAAACGCTTTCATCGTACCCACAGCTGGCGCATCCGTGAAATTGAATTCATCCGTGCCTTGTAACAGCACCAAGTCCGAAGCTTTCAAACCGGCGCTTGTGAATAGATGAGCATCGACTAACACAATCTTCGCCGGCGGCCGCCCTTTCGTAAACACTGGCAGGCGCTCGTTAAGACCGCGAAGTGCGAGAACCCGCTCGGTCGCTCCGGCTGCTGGGTTCATCGCTTTGTACCACTCATCCGGGAAATCATGTCTCAGGTCGAAGGCGGTAAAAAGGCCTTCCCGTTGGCTCAAATCCTCGACGCTCTTGATGTATTCCTGTACCGAGTCACCGGCCGCCTTCTTCAGCTTGTCGCCGCCATCCACTGCCGTATAACGCATTTGCATGACAACATCCGAGATGGTGTCGTAGTCGAATTGCCGGAAATCCTTGGGTAGCTCCAGCCGCCACTTGGTTATGGCGCCCGCACCTTCGAAGGGGATGTAGCGCTCATCCCGGAAGTTAAGTTCAAAGACACCGCTGTCGTTCTGTCCCGTGCTAGCGGCAATCGAGGTGATCGATACATTGATCGTGCTGAACCGCTCGTCGGTTTCATCCGTCTTCTCAGGGTAGTCATTCTTGTCCTTGGCGATTGCGCTCGTACGGAATTTGTGTTCCAGTAACCGAAGCGTGCAATTAACTGTGGTATAAGGCCCCACAACGCAAGGAATGGTCAATGCCACCGATTTAATCCGACGCAGGTAGTGCCCCGGATAGTCCATATCGAACAACACCTCCGGCAGGGCGAACTCGCAGGTTCCAGTCTCCTTGAGTTGGATGAGTGCCAGTGGATTGATCTGCCGCAACGATATTGGTTTCGATACCTCAAAGTCGTAGCCGCGTTTTTCCTGATAGGTGGCCTCCAATTGTTTCAGCCCGATGTAGAGCCGCTCGCCGGCGAGTAGTCCGTCGTAACCCGCGTCCCAGTAGCCGAACTGAATGAAGCTTGAGCTTGTCAGACCGCGCTCGAAGCGGAAGACCTTTTCAGCCTTCTTGGCCAATTCGTACGCCAATGTATACGCCTGATAATAGAGTGTCCGGATCTGCCCTTCCATCCACGAGTACAGCTCTTGGTTGGTGTACTTGCTGCTAAGAAACTCTTCGACTTCTCTGGCGTTGTCGATTTGCTTTTGCTGATTGGTGATCTCCTGGTTGGCAATATTGATTCGGATTTGCTGGGTCAGCATCTGTTTGTCGATATTCTTGACTTCATACCCGGCAGCATTGGCTTGTTGAACGCGGTCCTGTAACTGACGTAGAAAGTTGGCTTTGCGACCCGCATTGGTAGATGAGAACGTGCGATTTCCTACTACGACTTGATCGGCTCTCGCCTTCGCTTGTGCAGCACTTCCAAGATTAGAACCACCAAAGCTAATAGCTCCACCAACACCAAGCGGTGCAAACCGTGCTGAAAATCCAGGTATTATATGCAGAATATTGGCGAGTGCCTCAATTCTCCCAAGATCCTCCTGTTTGTCATTGGCTTCAGTAGCCTTATCCATCTCCTCCTTTTCATATGCAGTTAATTTAAGACCACTTTCGTCCACTGGTTGCTCAATCTGATTGGCTAACTCCCCAAAGTTGGCATTGGCGTCCGGCACCTTACCTAGGTCTTCCCCGACAAGCTTGAGGAAGTATTGCATACGCGACACTGGGCCCAAGCGACTCTGCTGTATCGCTTCCAAGGATTTCTGGGACTCCTCCAGTTGCTGCTTCTTCAGTTCCATAACCAAGTTATGAATGCTGCTTTCATGTTTTGAGCGCAATTTGGAGAGCGACTCCGAGTCTCCTTTTTCCTTGGCAGACAGGAAGGCGTTACCTAGGGATTTGATCTCCGAGCATAGTTCCAACGCCTTTTGCAATAAGTAATGGAACCGGTAATTTGGCATTGGGCTGTTCAGGTCGTTCAGCACGCTGGCCAGGCTGAGACCCTGGGCGGCGGCTTGCACCAATAGCGCGGGATCGATAGGCGGCTCGAACAACGGTAATTTGCGGAACACGCCCTCGATATTCTGGCAATGCCGGATCTTGAACAGCCGGTCATCGATGGTGTCGCGGAGCGCTCTTAGTTTCGGATTATCCGGGATGCAGAAGTACAGTGTCATTGCGAAGCCGAATACGTTGGCGAGCCCGATCACGCCGTTGCTTATGCCGATTGAAAACGGGGTTTGGTTGCTGAACGGAAATACCAGCTCCAGCTCGACCATTGCGTTACCAAAGGCATCCCATTTATCCAGCAATGACAAATAGGTTTGCGGCTTGACCTTGCCGCGCTTAGGTATCTTCTGGCCCCGCGGTCCGTAGATATGAGCCGCCAATACGTAGAGTTGGGTAGCTTGGTTAAGGGTTTCGATCGTATCTTGCCGGAATAGATAGTCGCCCCAGGCGATCAGGATCTCGATGTACTTCATCACCACCCATTTCATGTAAGCGGAAGGCCGCGAGCGAGCAATTACGTGTGGCTGAAAGGGCTTATCCCGCCATTCGTTAATCTGCTGACCTGGTGTATTATCAGGCTTATTAGGTTGTAACCCGATGAACAACTTTTCTAGAACATTCTCAGCATCCGTTACCTTAAACGGTGGAAATGTCCAAAAACGTTCTTTGCCATTACCTTTTGCCAACGGGTTGAAAACATAGTGGCACATCTTTAGTGCTTGTTCGAACTGTTGTGATTTCAATAGACGGTCTACCAACAGCATGGGGGCGTGGAAAGTGGCTTCCCAGTTATAGATCGAGTAAGCCCGCTTCAGTTCATTATAAAGTGGCTGCGCATTAAGTGTTCCATTTTCTCCATAGGCTTCCTTAGCATCGTCTTTCAGCCTGGTAGGATCAGACGGATCGACCGTCGTTTTGAGGTAGTACTCAAATAGGGAATCGAGGTTGCCAGTATTTAACTTTCCAAGCAGTTCATGGACAAAAGGATGGTAAAAATTCAACTTTGCTGCATCTAATTTTTCTTGGTAATGGATTTCGACAAGGGTTGTTTGAACGTCGAAATATGGTTCAGTTGTAAGCAAAATAGGAGGTTCAGTATCTATCTTCTGCAAAGAATGAATTTGAGATGTGCCAGATGTGTAATGAAAGTCACCAATAAGTGGAAAGGATAGAGGCGGACCAAGAATCGGAATGCCTTTTGATATCTGACTCCCCGTAAAGATAAATGTACCTAGTTGAACATTTTGATATATATCAATGAGAACTTGTTGAGGTGCTGTAGAAATTGTAGGAACAAACTCATACTCATCAATCTCCGGCAAGGCGTTTGGCACATTAGGAATATCGTAGATTGCCTCAGCTGAAAGTTGTTTCTGCGTCCATTTCGTATTTCTATATTCGCTCCAGCCCAGCTTGATTTCCCAACCTTCAACGGGTTGTTTAA
The DNA here is from genome assembly GCA_043673815.1 of Chromatiales bacterium. Lineage (GTDB taxonomy): Bacteria > Pseudomonadota > Gammaproteobacteria > JACCXJ01 > JACCXJ01 > USCg-Taylor. Next base: position 6,405 of record JBIMKD010000305.1, on the reverse strand, counting down.
TAGGAATTTTTTGGGTTGGATCGATTTCAGCTTGTGGTGTGGCTGGGATCGTTTTTTTGGCAAACTGTGGAAAGAAAATCAGCAGCCGCCGATTCCAAACAACGGGGATCAAATATGTTCCATTTTTTAGGATTTGCCCCTTTTCTGCACCTACTTTAGCTTCCAAATCGTAACTCGGGATATCTACCTGCACTTTCTCCCAGGAATACCAGTTTTTTTCACCGACATGAAAATATCGATAATAGAAAAAGTATGGGGCATTGCGTGTTCTTGAAAAAATATGCAGCTTTATAAATACAGGTTTCCCATTCGCATCAAATAGCAGCTTTCCGTCTTTGTCGACGTCCTGTTCAAGGAAAAGTCCCACAACCTTTAAATTCGCTACCTCATCGACCTTCAACAGGTAGCTTTTCAACGCATCCTCGACGGTCTGCTTGTTAATGTCTTTCTGCAACAGCTCAGACTCCAGCTCTTTGTAGAATGGGCTCTTGTCGTCGCGGAGTTGGGGTTCGATCCAGTTTTCGGGATAGAGAAATACCTTGCGGTTGGCTTCCCAGATACGGTAGCGCTGCATCCATTCCCAACGGTCACGGTCGAGCACATCATTAGGGACACCGTGTTCCTCTTCCAGCCCAAGAAAGCAACGCTGAATGAACAACTGCACCGATGAGATGGCCTGCTTGATCCGGGAGGTTTCCATGCAGGCATCCATCTGCACGTCAATGAGGAAGAACTCGAACAGGCTGTCGGCATCGACCACACCCCATTCGATGAGGTCCTGTTGCACCAGCAGATAGCTGATCAGCGCCTGTTTTTGATGTTCACGGAGCTGATCGTTGAGCGGCTTGACCACCTGCTCCCAATCCTCTTGGTCGAAGCGGGCGCGGATGGCCTTACGGATGTCTTCGGCAATCTTATGGCAAACCCAGAACTTCGATCCGGGCTTGGCCCAGTCGAACAGCCGGTCAATATCGATGCCGATCTTATCGGCGACGGCAACGGCTGTTCGCAGCTTGACAAGATTGGCTTCATTGCGGAAGGCTTCCGGGCGGTCAAGATCGAAGTGCTCCGCCTTAATGAGCTTATCGATGTTTTCCTTTTTCCACGCCGTAACGGCGGCAGTTTTCTCGCTCAGTTTTTTGGCGTCACCGGGTTTATTCGCCCAAGCGAACAGATCCAGCAAGGTCGTTTCTGACCGGGGCAAATTATTTCGCAGATCCGTGTATGCTTGTAGCCGCCACCAGTGTCCAAGCGTGATCGCGTTGAAATCGAAATCCTTCGCGTCCGCCGTAACCTCAGTGCCATGCGACAGCCAGTAGCTGACATTGAGATCCTTCTCCCCGGCCTTAAAGTCAGTACCGTGAACCTGCCAGTAGCTGATTTCATCACCACTTAGATTGAAGCCATTGATCAACAATGCGGCTTTAGTCAGCTTGACAAACACTTCTTCGGTCGCCAGCGATGAAAAATCAGGCAGAAGCGCCGATGTTGGGATCGCGGAGCTGGGTGAACCTGGGGTCTTCCATTCCAACTGGTCAGCCGGCCGGTCGTTGACTTCTAGCCAGTACAGCTTGCCGCTTTTCAGCTTGGCTGGCGTAGCCGGGTCCGTTGACCAGACATTCGACGGGTCTTCCTGTTGGACAACGAATGGCAGTGTCTCCCCACCGAGAACGATAGGTGCAGGCTGTGTGTCGCCAATGGCCACGAAGGTATATTCGGCATCCGCGGAGGGGATAAGATAGCCTTTCCATCCGCTGCCGCTTGATGGGGGTTTATCCTTTATTTTTTCTAGGGCGCTCATGGCCGACTGCTTAGTCGTTCCTTCGACTACGGTCAGCACATCCGCAAGCAGCACGTTCGTCACGTCGTTCGCCAAACCAGAGGCGTCGGACATCGTGTTGACTATCAAGCGCTGGGCCAACCGTCGGCGCAAAAATGGCAGGAAATGCTTCAAGAAATAGAACCGCTTGGCAAGAGCAGTGTTGTCATCAGTTGCGGCCGGGTTCTGTGGATCAGGCGGTAAATTGATATCGGGGGCGAGTAGATTCTTTATTGCCTTATCCTTGTCGGGGAAGATCCCGGACAACACGTTGTTAAAAACGTTCTTGGCTTGTTTGCCCACCCGATCGATGGCCTCGGCCCATTTCGGATGACTTGATAGGGCGTTAGCCTGCGTCTTTTCGCTGTCGGTCAGGATCCCGGTCACTTGGATCGTGGCCTTGGGCACGATCGCACCTGGCTGATTGCTGTATTTGAGCCTTTTGGCCAGTGCTTCCGGTATTGTGATGGTGTGATTCACAGGCGCATTGGTCGTATAGATGGTCGTGCCTTCCAGCAATCCGAGAATCTGTTCCACCACCGATTGCTCGTACAGCAAGCCGGCCTTGGCGCGGACCAGATCGGCTGTCGCTTCTTCCTTGTTTTCTTCCTTCACATCGGGATGGTCGCGGTCAATCGCGTTAAGACCGTCATAAAGCGTTTTGGAAATCTGGAGAATTGTTTTTTTCGCCGGCGCCAGAGGGCGTAATGGGTCATCGTGGTCGCGGATCAGATAGTTGAGTTGGCGGAAGGTGAAGCCCGCGTCCTCCATGCGCCCCCAAAGCGTTAAGAAATTGAGCGCGTGGTATGCGCTCTTGAAGGAATCACCGAAGAGCGCCATGACCTCGGCCAATTCAGGGACTCTCACATGGAGAATCTTGGCCAAAAGGCTGTACCGATAGAGTACCGTCACATTACGGAGGGTCAGCGCGTCTGGGAGCGGACGAAACGCCATGATCGCCAAGATGTCATCTGCCTTCAGTCGCAACGCGGCCATCAGCACCGGGATGTGTTCCGTGATCTTGGCGTTCTGGGTCAGATAGTTGCCATGAGCATCGGCCTTGAACACCTTGTCGATACCCAGAAGGTTATGGGTGAGGAACAGGCGCTTATAAAGGGATTTCTCGCCCGCGGTACTGATGTCGGCCCAGAATGCCAGTAGCCGGATGAGCGGTAGTCCAGTCAAATCGAGCAGCTTTTTCACCGCCACCAGTTGATGCAGAAACAGGGGAGAAATCGTGTAGTCGGCCGGTACCGGATCGGGACATCCGCCGTCCTCGGTTGGCCCATCATCCGGACCGCAACTATCACCGTCGTCGTCATCGGTGGCACAGGTATCGACAAAGGCATCGAAACCAACAAACTCGCAGGTTCCACCATCGGCACCATCGCCGTTAGGGATTCCGCCGGTCCCATTCCCGGAACCATTACCGGTCGGCTTGAGGGCCAAGCGGGTCAATGCCTTGTCCGTCTCATCGATGGTCCAGCCCAGCTTACGCCAAAGGCGGATAAACCGGTGAATTCCGTCGTATTCTTCAACGGTCACCGGTGTTCCATCCAGGTGGGTCAATCGCACTTTGTCAAGGTCGCAGGTGTCCTGCGGCGGCAACCAGGTCAGCGGTGGGCAGGGGGGTGGAGTGAAAGTAAGAATTTGCGGAAGGTGCAGACAAACAAACTCAGGGGTTAGCAGGTAAAGGATTACATTGCCATACTTGTTCTCAAATTCCTCATCGGTGAAAACCAACACTCCATTCTGATCAACTTGACCGACTACCTTGTTGTCCGTGTCCAGGAGCGCCCCATCTGGCTGCAATACTCCGACTTTCTCATGTCCCCTTGCTAAGCTTATGTACACATCTCCGAATACTGCTAATCGTGGCTTCTCACCAGCTTCAAGCACAATGAGCTGGCCAATACGATCGAAATAGCAGAGCACCCAATTTCGAAGATGCTTGCTATCGATCTCAGGGCAATGCTGACGTAGTTTCCTGCAAGGGTCGGTTTCGGGTGGCTCCAGGTTTGGAAATAACGTTTGTGAGTCTTCCAGGAACTTAATCAGATTGGCGAAGCGTACTGTCGGCGGTTTGGTCTTGTCGGGATCAACGAGACCTTGCAGAAACCGATAGCTGAAACGGATGCTCTCCAGTATCGTCAGGGCTTTGCCCCGGGGGGAGTTCGGGTTGATGAACCGGGTCTTGAGCAACTCGACGAGATCGGTGTATTGAATCCCGCTACGTGGCAAAAATTGTTTCTTGACGAACGTCAGGCCGAGCTTCTTGCTCTCGTCCAGACTGAGCATGTCGGCTTCGTTGTCATAGCCGTAGTATTCATGAACGTGCTTGACGCCGATCTTCTGCCGGTATTCTTGGACCGTATGGGTGGTCTGCTGGGTGATGTCGAAATAGCGCTTCGGCCAAAACGCCTCCTTCGTCAGGATGATGTATTCCTCCTGCGTCATCCCCAGAAACTCCGCATCCACCGCCCGGTTTTGGACTAACCGATGCAAGGTTTGTATTTCCTGCAGCTCGGCGGCCGTGAGGGTAGCGGTGGGGCAAGCTTCGTGGGCGGTGCGGTAGGTATCCAGCAGCTCGTACCGGCTGGTGCCGAGATAATTGAGGAAGATCCGGATGGCGTCGATGGGCTGGTGGTAAGGCAGCGTGAACGGATAGACTGCGTTTTTGAGGATGCAGTAGGCCTCGTAGTTGATATGCTGCGGTTGGGCCAGCAATTCGCTGGTCGTTTCCCCTTCGACGTCGAACGCTTCCAGCGTGGCCTGTTTGGGTTTTGTTGTACTCGCCGAATACTCGCCGAGGTGCACCACGAAGCTCTCCATCACCTCGTTGACCAGGTCGATGTACGGCAGGACGGTAAAGGTGTTCTCGCAGGTCAGATCCAGGCAACCCAAGTCGGGCCGGCGGCGGAACAGCTTTTCCAGAGGCGTGTCCTTAATGCCCTTCTGGCCGGTGTTAGGATTCTTCGGATCGAGATTGTTGTTCCGCAAGTATTGCAACAGCTCGACGAAGTACGAAGCCGGGCTGTACACGGACTGGCATTCGTCGCACTCGCAGTAGTCGATGCTGCCGAATAGGGCTTCTAGATTAAGGGGGACCTTCTGGTCGTCGGCTACCTTCTGCATCATCGCCATGCGGGTTTGCGTAGGCTGCTTGCCGTCAATGATGGCGAGGCCAGTGCCGCGCACGCTTTCCCGCATAACCATCAGCGCTTGCTCGTTGCGAATGCGGTTGTTTATGGCATTGGTATAGACCTGTCGCGCGATTTGCTCGCCACCGAGCGCCTCGCCATGCGCGCTAAGAAATGTCGATTCCGGCATCTCACCGACGTGGAAGGCCGAGGTCAGATTCGCTTTCATCAACACGGGAATCGCTTCCGGAACGGGTGTAATCGCCTGCACCCGTTGCAAGGTCTTCAAGTTCTCAATAACACTAGTTCGCTGTTCTTCGGCGATGTCCGTGAAGGCCTTGGGATCTTTCAACGCGGTGTAAATGGATGTCGTGCGGATATTGAATTCGGGCTGGTTGTCCAGGAACCCTGTGATTCCCGTGCGGACATTGGTGTCGGCAATGGGGATCTCGCTGTCTTGCACCATGCGGTGCATAACGGCGGTGGGTTCGGCTGCAAAAAGCTTATGTCGCAGGCCAATAGCGGAAGCTTTTGCCTTATTGTGTGCCGTGGTTCCCACCCATGCGGTGGGGTCCACCAGCTTGGTGAGCCCTTCCACGTTGAAGCGAAGGGCTACGTCGCGAAGGTTCGCCACCTTGGGGTCTCCGCTCAAGGCCTTGACCACCGACTCGTTGTCATCGGACAAGTTAGCGAGGGTATGGGCGAACTCGAGTTTCTTTATCGAAGCAGCGGGTAGGTCGGTTTTTTTCAATTCCGCCAAGGCAATCGACCAATTGCCTCCTGCGTCCTTAAGCGCCTTCTCGACAAGCGTCTGCTCGGCTTTGTCGGCTAAGACGACGTTAAGCGTTTTGATCCTGGTTTCTACGTTAAAGATTGGTGTTGGCATGACCGGCATCCTCTACTTTGGATTCCACAGCAGTGCTCTATCTCTATCGCTAAGGCGTTCCCTGGTGACGTAACGCCGAGCTCGCCTCGTAAACAGCCTTGCGTGCGCGATTAATTCCCCCAAGAGGCGCATGAACCTCCAGCGCATGCCAAGGCGAAAACGAGGATCCCTCGCAGAGCTTATTACGTTCCGGCGTGTCGAAGTCTTGCGGGGCGATCTGGATGGTGGCCACTTTGATCTGGGGTGACGTCCAGGCCACGGTCGGATCTTCGATCGGCATAGTCTCGGGGTCGGTTTGCATCTGCAGGTAGAAGTTAAAGGTGGCTTGCGTGTTTTGCTTCGACAGATGCTCGACCATTGCTTCACGGAGGTAGTTGTCCGGTTTCGCCGAATACTTGGCGGCGCGGTCCCCAAATTTATAGGGGACAGTTGCGGCTTGGCAATGCCGTGTACTTTAGTGGGTGTGAGTCCCACCTGGGTAACCGCTAGCCACGGGCCCAGTATCGAGCCTTGCAGTTTGTCTGGTAACAGGCGGATTGATGCGTAGGCACGAAAGCAGG
>JBIMKD010000304.1:0-14276 GCA_043673815.1 Chromatiales bacterium | reverse complement strand
CGGTCTTAGCTAAGCTCGGAAGCGCACAGCTCGCCGCCGGTACCGCGGCTCAGAGCCAGGTTCCGGTCGCTGGGACGCAGTGGGTGCTGGCCTATTGGCCGCCGACGCTCTCTAAGAGGGTGTGGAATACCGATGCGCCGTTCACTGGAAATCTGCTCCTGTTTCTAGGGGTCGGAGCTGTGGTCTTAGCAACCATCGGAGCAGCGGTGTTCGCGAAAAAGCGGGCCCGGCCGCCGGCGAGTGACATGCCGCCGGTGTATCAGGGTGCACTAAGAGCGATTATCGATGGCGAACACCCGCATGTGGAACATCTGGTCCCCGATTTGTCCCTGCCGGCGCGGGTCCCAAAGCCGTCGAATACCATCCCGAAGGGTCCCTTAGACGACACGCTTCCTCTGGCGATCGACTACGCCGGCGCTCCGGCCCTGGCGGAGACTGCTCAAGCCAGAACGCCGTTGTCCGCGGAGCCGTCGACGTCTGCATCCGACGATCCGGCGGACGACACGCTCCCGCTCTCGGCCTTGGATTTGGGATCCACTGTCCCGCTCCCAAGCGTGGATTGTGATCTCGATCCCGTGCCCACCGCGCCGAGCGGCGCGCTGTCAGACCATTCCGTTCCCGACTCGATCTTCCGCGCTTACGACATACGCGGAATCGTCGCTGAGACCTTGACAGAGGAAACCGTCTACCAGATAGGATTGGCATTAGGGAGTGAAGCCAGCGATCTGGGTCAAGCGGAAGTGGTCGTGGCGCGTGACGGACGAGTTTCGGGCCCGGCGCTGGCCGCGGCGCTCCAAGGGGGCCTCCGCGATAGCGGGCAAAATGTCATCGATATCGGTATGGTGCCGACCCCGGTACTCTATTTCGCAACCCATTATCTCAATACCCAGAGTGGGATCATGCTCACGGGGAGCCATAACCCCCCAAATTACAATGGCTTAAAAATCGTGATGGGCGGCCAGGCGCTGTCAGGAGAGGCGATTACAACGATCCGAGACCGCATCCGCCGCCAGGGGTTCACGCGCGGCGCGGGTACCGTGGTAACTCAGGACGTTGTGCCTGCTTACGTCCAACAGGTAACCGACTCGATCGGCGTATCCCTCAGCAATGGGTTGAAGCTCGTCGTTGATTGCGGAAACGGAGTTCCAGGTATGCTGGTGCCTAGGCTCATGACTGCTCTTGGCCACGATGTGATTGAGCTTTATTGTGAGGTTGACGGATCTTTTCCCAACCATCATCCGGATCCCGCGCAACCTGACAATCTTCGGGATTTGATAGCTGCCGTTAAAGCGGAGCGCGCCGATCTCGGGCTTGCTTTCGATGGCGACGGCGATCGCCTGGGCGTCGTCGACGGGGAGGGTAAGATCATATGGCCGGATCGGCAAATGATGTTATTCGCACGTGATGTACTGGCGCGCAACCCCGGCACGGAGATCATCTTCGATGTCAAATGCAGCCGGCACTTGCGGCGCGTCATCGAGGAGCACGGTGGTAAGCCCGTCATGTGGAAAACCGGGCACTCTTTGATCAAAGCCAAGATGCGTGTTTCCGACGCGCCGCTTGCGGGTGAGATGAGCGGCCATATATTCTTCAAAGAGCGCTGGTACGGTTTCGACGATGCGCTTTATGCCGCGGCCAGATTGTTGGAAATCCTGGTGCGAGACGGGCGCTCGCCGGCGCAGGTGTTCGCGGAGCTACCAGGCGGTCTAGCCACACCCGAGCTCAAGATCGATATGCCCGAGAGCGACCATGCCCGGTTCATGGCGCGATTATGCGAGGCCGCCGTATTCGACGGCGCGGAAATCACTACGGTGGATGGCCTACGGGTTGACTGGCCGGATGCGTGGGGCCTCCTACGGCCCTCCAATACGACGCCTTGTTTGGTGTTGCGATTCGAAGGCGATAACCCCGCCGCATTAGAGCGCGTGCAAAGCGAGTTTCGGCATCGAATCCACGCCTTGGCTCCGGGCCTTCAGTTACCATTCTGAAGGCTGTTTGCGGAGGATCACAGATCTCAGCGGCGTTCGCGCGAGCGCACAGCATGGCATCTCAACTCATCGATCCGATCGAGATCGCACGCGTTCTCTCAGAAGCGCTGCCATACATACGCCGTTTTTCGGGCCGCTCGGTCGTCATCAAGTATGGCGGTAATGCCATGGTCGACCCGGCTTTAAAGAGCGGCTTCGCCCGCGATATCGCATTAATGAAGCTCGTTGGGATTAATCCCGTCGTGGTTCACGGCGGGGGGCCGCAGATCGGTCAGTTGCTACGGCGCTTAGGAAAAGAGAGTACCTTTGTTGGTGGGATGCGGGTCACGGACGACGAAACCATGGATATCGTGGAAATGGTGCTCGGGGGTCTCGTCAACAAGGAAATCGTTAATTCTATCAACCAGCATGGAGGGGCCGCCGTCGGCCTCACCGGAAAGGATGGCGATCTCATCCGCGCTCGTAAGCTCACCTTCACCCGCAATGACCCCAACATGCAGGCCACCGAGATCATTGACATCGGTCACGTGGGAGAGGTTGCCAGTATCGATACGGCGGTCGTGGACATGTTAATCAAAGGCAACTTTATCCCGGTCATTGCGCCCATCGGGGTGGGCGATAATGGCCAGTCATACAACATCAACGCCGATTTAGTTGCCGGGACGCTGGCGCAGGTCCTAAAGTCGGAGAAGGTTATTTTCCTCACCAACACCTCGGGGGTGTTGGATCGTCAAGGCCTCCTGTTGACCGGCCTTAGCGTTGACCGCGTCAACGAGCTTATCGCCGACGGTACGATCGGCGGCGGCATGCTCCCCAAGCTACGGGCCGCCGCGGACGCCGTAGAAGCCGGTGTTAAGAGCGCCCATATCATCGACGGGCGCGTCGAGCATGCCGTGCTACTGGAGATCTTTACCGATCAAGGCGTCGGTACGCTCATCCGTAGCCGCCACTTTGTCAGCCCCGGCGCGCGCAACCGGGTGGATGAGAATAAAAACTGATCCGCACGGGGAACCGTGCGGGAGTGGGGAAGTCGTCGTTACTGTTTTCCGCTGAGCTTCCTGAACCGCTCGATGTCGGTGGCGTACTGTTGCCGTACGCTTTCTTGCTCTTTTCTTTTTGTCTCGATAAACGAGCGGTTTTCCGCAACCTGAGCGCGTACCTTTTCGATATCGGCCATCGCCTGGGCCGAGGGTTTCTGGCCACGGCGTTCTAGGTCCGCCGCAATCGCAATCATGCGATCGAGATTGGCCTGAATTTTTTCGATATGCGATTCGGTAAGTTGAATTTGTGCTTCGACCGCGGACACCTTGCCCTCGCGCGCGAAAACCAAATCATCTTCGCTACTGAAGGTGTCTAGGAGTACGCGATCGGCCTTTTCGGCTTCTTGACGCTTACGGTCTTCTTCCGCTTTCTGCCCCTTGATGCGTTCTTCTTCGGCAAACTCCGCTTGCGATTTTGCGCGTTTTCTATGTCCTACCGCAACTCCCTGGGCGTTGAAGTTGGTGTGTCCTTGTTGGGCGTATTCGGCGGGTACGGCGTTCCCGCATTCGCGGACTCCCTCATTATTTGTCCAGCATTTGATGCCAGCGATCGCGTCGAGGTTGATGCTGCTTACCAGAACCAACGCTAGAAGCTGACAGAGGTTGCGAACATATTGTCCCATAGTGATGCCTATCAAGAACGATTAGACTAACTTCGAGCAATTCCTGTTACCGGTCGCGGCGATCCGTGTGAGAGTAAACTGAACGCCTTACTCTAACGCGCGGTTCGCGAGCGGCGCAGCTAGTGATCGGCAGGTGACAAAGCTTCTTGATTTCTTCGATCGCGGACAGTGCACCTCCGTAGCCCTGTTCCATGCGGTCCAGGTGTAGCGTGCGTTAATTACATCCAATAACCTGAGCGTGTAATTATTTGCAACTATATGATTATCAGTATAATTATGATTGGATTGTATCGCGTCAAGACGCCGATCTGGAATTCGCTAAAGTCCTGCTCTTAGAGGGCTCCATGTTGCGTATCATTACTCTAAACGCAAACGGGATCCGATCCGCCCACCGCAAGGGTTTGTTCGAGTGGTTGTCCACGCAAAAGGCAGATATCCTGTGCCTTCAAGAAACCAAGGCGCATGCGGCTGATCTCCAGGACGCGATCACCGCTATTCAGGGCTACCGCGCGTATTTTTGTGATGCGGAGAAGAAGGGATATTGCGGCGTGGCGATGTACCTGACAAAGTAACTCATGGCCTGGGATGGGCCGACTTTGACCGGGAAGGCCGATTCCTGCAAGCCGATTACAGGTCATTGAGCGTGATTTCAGTGTATGTCCCCTCAGGATCATCGAGCGCGAGGCGCCAGCAAGCCAAGTTCGATTTCCTCGCTCGATTCATGGAGGTATTGCGCGCGATGCGGCGTAAGAAACGGGATTACATTGTGTGCGGGGATTGGAATATCGCCCATAAAGCCATCGACTTGAAGAATTGGCGTTCGAATCAGAAAAATTCCGGATTCTTACCCGAAGAACGGGCATGGCTAGACGCGGTATTCACCGAGTTGGGTTTCGTCGATGCATTTCGATGTTTCAATTCGGCGCCGGAGCAGTACACCTGGTGGTCAAACCGTGGCCAGGCATGGGCGAAGAACGTGGGATGGCGTATCGATTATCAGATCGTCACGCCGGCCTTAGCGCCGTTGGTCAAGCGCGCCCAGATCTATAAGGAACAGCGCTTTTCGGATCATGCGCCGCTGCTCATGGACTACAAGATCACGATTTGAATCCACCATGTTCCGGCCGCGCCGTTCGGGTTCAGGATGATTGGCGGGCGCTTCATAAAAGACTGCGGCCCAGATCCGTCAAGGGGGCGATGAATAACATCAAAACCATCTGCAGCGCAATCAACACGATCACTGGCGAGAGATCCAAGCCTCCGAGGGGGGGTACTAAGCGCCGGGCGGGCGCAAGCAACGGTTCGGAAAGAGTGTCGAGCAACACAATCGCCGAGTTGTATGCGTCGGGGTTAATCCAACTCACGATGACCCGGGCAAAGACCGCGATCAGGAACACATAGACCAAGAGCCGCAGTATTTCGGCCGCCGATGAAAGCAATAAACCCCCCAGCGAGGGATGATATCCACGCATGACATAAACGACCCAAATCTCGATCCCTTGCAAGGCCAACATCAAAATCACCGCGGCCATGTCGATACCCCCCACACCCGGGATCCAACGCCGCAATGGACGCAGCACCGGCGCCGTGGCTTTGACGACAAACTGTGAGATCGGGTTATAGAAATCGGCGCGCAGCCACTGGAATAGAAAGCGCAGCATGATGGTGAGAATGTAGAGGCCGAACAAGGACTCGATTAGAAATGTGCCGGCGTCGGTGAAATAGGTTGCCGCCATTAGGATTCTCCAAAAAGGTTGGCTAATTCTTGGGAGCGCCGTTGCGCCGCCTTCAGTGCTTGATCGACGATGCCGCTGAGGCCAGCGTCCTGAAGAACCCGGATGGCTTGCTCAGTCGTTCCGCCCGGCGAGGTGACTTGGTTACGCAGGGTGGCCGTATCCACACTCGCTTCGAGCGCCATCTTGGCCGCGCCGAATGCCGTTTGCAGGATCAGCAGACGCGCCAGATCGCGGGGCAGGCCCATCCCGATGGCCGATCGCTCCATCAGTTCCATGAGCAGGAAAAAATAGGCAGGACCGCTGCCGGAGACAGCGGTGACCGCATCCATGAGGGTTTCGTCGTCCAGCCACACGGTAAGCCCGACGGCGCGGAGCACTAACTCGGCGATCTCGCGGTGTTGTTGTTGCACAAAGTTGTTGGCGAACAACGCTGCCGCACCGCTACCGACCAGCGCCGGCATGTTGGGCATCGCGCGCACGATGGCAACCTCGGGACCGAGCCATTGCGATAACGAGCGAGTGGATATACCGGCGGCAATAGAGATCACGAGCGGGCGCTGCCCCCCTATCGCCGCCGCCAGCGTCGTGGCGACCGTCTTCATCACCTCAGGCTTAACCGCAAGCACCACGACATCGGCGCCTTGGATGATGCGCGTGTTGTCGGTACTGGTTGAGACGGGGAAGCGGTTTGTGATCAACCGCAATCGGTCCGCATTGACGTCGGAGACACGCAAACGTTGGATCGAGTAGCCGTCGGCGATTAAACCGCTAAGCAAACACCTCCCCATATTGCCGCACCCGATAAGAGCTATGGTACCTTGTTTCATCACATCCGCTTTTTTTATTGATAGTTTCTAATGATCGGCGCGAGAACCCTGGCGATGGGGTTGGCACAAGAACCGGCGCCGATCACTGCGTCGGTCCGCCCGCCCGCTTATTTACCCATTGGCGGCGGGGACATTCCGCAGGCAACGGATCGCGCCACGCCCTAAAAGTGTATCAATACCGCCGAATAAGATCACAATCCCTTCATGTCTTGAGCGTGGCTTCGCTGCAGGAGTCAAATAAGGCCGTCCCGATGCGTATCATGGTCGCGCCTTCGGCGATCGCGGCCTCGAAATCTTCCGATGTCCCCATCGACAAGGTGTCGAGGTCGATGCCTTCGGCGCGTAATGCATGATACTGCTCGGCCAGCGCGCGAAAGTTAGTGCGCTGCTCATCGAAGTACCTATTAGGCGCCGGGAGGGCCATGAGCCCGCGCAAGCGTAAGCGTGGGCAGGCGCGTACCTCGCGCGCTAACGCCGGTAAATCGCGTAAGGCCACCCCTGATTTTGTAGTTTCAGCGTTGAGATTAACTTGTATGCATACATTTAACGCGGGTAGATACGCCGGCCGGTGCTCATTGAGCCGCTGTGCGATCTTTGGCCGGTCGATGCTATGGACCCAGGTGAAACCGTGCGCGATTTCCTGGGTTTTGTTCGACTGGAGAGCGCCAATGTAGTGCCATTCGAGGAGTTGACCGGCGAGCATACGCATTTTCGGCAAGGCTTCTTGCAGATAGTTCTCTCCGAACAGGCGTTGACCGTGGGCAGCGAGAGTGAGTATTTCCGAGCTCGTTCGCGTTTTGCTAACAGCGATCAGGCTCACGCTGTTCGGCGCTCGGCCAAAGCGTCGTGCCGTAGCGGTGATACGCGATCTCAGCATTGTGATGGCGGTGAGCCCCATGGTAGGCCAGTCGGGTTCTATAATTCTAGAACGCTGGTCTCATCATTGGCGAGTACAGCAACGAAAAGAGCGCTCCGGAGCGTCTCATACGGCGCAGCGGTTGGGTGTGCGTCAGCGTCATCAAAGAAACGGAATCATGTGTCGATACATGCGAGGTTATCTTTAATTCCGACGCCAAGGCGCGGGATACGTTGACGGCGAGCCAAAAGTTCCAGAATACGACGGGGAGTAATCAATGGATATCGGTGAACTACTTGCTTTTTCGGTGAAGAACGGCGCTTCTGATCTACACCTCTCCGCGGGCCTTCCTCCGATGATACGCGTGGACGGCGACATCCGTAGAATAAATGTCCCCGCCCTGGAGCACAAGGTCGTGCACGGCCTCGTTTATGACATCATGAACGACAAGCAGCGAAAGGATTTTGAGGAATTCCTGGAATGCGACTTCTCTTTCGAAATCCCGAACCTCGCGCGTTTCCGCGTCAATGCCTTCAACCAGAACCGGGGTGCGGGTGCCGTTTTCCGCACCATCCCCTCCGACATACTATCCCTCGAGGATCTCAAGGCGCCGAAGATATTTAAAGACATCGCCGACTATCCGCGCGGCGTGGTTTTAGTCACGGGACCCACGGGCTCCGGGAAATCCACGACCCTGGCCGCGATGGTCAATCACGTCAACGAGCAGGAGTACGGCCACGTTCTCACCATCGAGGATCCGATCGAGTTCGTGCACACGAGTAAGAAATGCTTGATCAACCAGCGTGAGATCCATCGCGACACCCTGGGGTTTAATGAGGCACTGCGCTCGGCGCTCCGCGAAGACCCCGACGTGATCCTCGTGGGTGAAATGCGCGATCTCGAAACCATTCGGTTGGCGCTCACGGCGGCCGAAACCGGGCATTTGGTCTTCGGTACCTTACACACGAGCTCGGCGGCGAAGACCATCGATCGTATCGTCGACGTATTTCCCGCGGGCGAGAAGGACATGATGCGTGCGATGCTATCAGAATCGCTTCGGGCGGTGATCTCGCAAACATTATTGAAGAAAACAGGCGGGGGACGCGTGGCCGCGCACGAGATCATGATCGGGACTCCGGCGATTCGTAATCTCATTCGTGAAAACAAGGTGGCTCAGATGTATTCCGCGATTCAAACCGGAGCGCAGTTCGGCATGCAGACGCTGGATCAGAACCTGCAGGAACTCGTGAAAAGGAATGTCGTTAGCCGTAATGACGCGCGCACGATGGCGGTGAACAAGGAAATATTTTAGAGCGGCGACAAACCTAAGTCAGGAGCCAAGTCATGGAGCGCGAACAAGCCATTAAGTACATGCGAGACCTCTTGAAGGTCATGGTCGAGAAGAAGGGATCAGATCTTTTCGTAACGGTCGATTTTCCACCAGCAATAAAAATCGATGGAAAAATCGTCCCAGTGTCGAAGACCAAGTTGACCTCAAACAATACCAAGGCGCTAGCATACGCCATCATGAACGACAAGCAGGTCAAGGAATTCGAAGCTACCAAGGAATCTAACTTCGCGATCTCCCCGGGAGGAATAGGCCGATTTCGTTGCAACGCGTTCGTACGCATGGGGTATACCGGCATGGTGCTGCGTGTGATCGCAACCGAAGTGCCGAGCCTGGATAAACTAGGATTGCCGCAGAGCTTAAAAGAAATTTCAATGGCGAAACGCGGGCTTGTGATCATGGTGGGCGCGACCGGTTCCGGTAAATCGACCAGCCTCGCGGCGATGATCGACCACCGGAACGAAAACAGCTACGGCCACATCATCACCATTGAAGACCCTATAGAGTTCGTGCATCAACACAAGAACTGTATTGTTACCCAGCGGGAAGTCGGGGTCGATACGGATGACTGGGATATCGCGTTGAAAAATTCGCTGCGCCAAGCGCCCGACGTGATTTTGCTGGGTGAGATCCGCGATCGCAAGACCATGGATTTCGGTATCGCTTTCGCCGAGACCGGGCACCTGGCCATGGCGACCTTGCATGCGAACAACTCCAATCAGGCCATGGACCGGATCATTAACTTCTTCCCGGAAGAGCGGCGCCCTCAGCTCCTGATGGATCTATCGTTAAACCTAAAGGCAGTGATTTCCCAGCGCCTTGTGCGCAAGAAGAACAGCGACGGGAGGGTGGCGGCGATTGAAATCCTCCTCAATTCACCGCTGATCTCCGACATGGTCCGCAAGGGGTATGTGCACGAGATCAAGGGTATCATGCAGCGCTCGAATGAGATCGGAATGAAGACCTTTGACCAGGCGCTTTTCGATTTGCACGAAGAAGAGCTTATTACCTATGACGAGGCCTTGCGTAACGCCGATTCGATGAATGAGCTGCGGCTCCGAATCAAACTGGAGGGTAAGGCGGCAAAATCAGGAGACATGGCCGTTGGATTGGACCACTTGAATCTGGTTAACGACGACGAGCGCAGTGGGATGATGCGCTAAGGCCGAGCAGAGCGAGAACCAGTCTCCGATCCGAATTTTCAATCACGGGCGCCAGGTTCCATGGACATCATACCGTACCTTAAGCTCTTGGTCGAGAAGCAAGGTAGCGATTTGCATTTTACCTCCGGGGCGACGGTTAAGATTAATATCGAAGGGAACCTGAGTTCCGTCGGTAAGACCTTGTTGACGGCTGAGATGACGAAAGCGGCCGCCTACGGGATCATGAAACCGCATCAGGTCGAGATGTTTGAGGCGAATTGGGAGTGTGATTTCGCCATCGCGTTAGCAGACCAATCGGGGCGTTTTCGCGTCAATGTGTTCCGGCAGCGAGGGGAGATCGCCATGGTGTTGCGGCGTATTCCCACCACGATTCCCACGATCGACGAATTAGCCTTGCCGCAGATCCTCAAGCCTCTCGTCATATACAAGCGAGGCCTTATTCTTATGGTGGGTGCGACGGGATCAGGAAAATCGACAACGCTCGCCGCCATGATCGGGCATAGGAATCACGATTCAAGCAGTCACATTCTAACCATCGAAGATCCCGTCGAGTTCTCCCATCCTAATGTTAAGTCCATCATTAACCAGCGCGAAATCGGGATCGATACTAAATCGTACCGGCATGCGCTGAGGAGTGCGTTGCGGGAAGCGCCGGATGTGATTCTGATCGGCGAGGTTCGGGATCGAGAGACGATGGAAGCCGCAATCGAGCTCTGCAACACGGGCCATCTGTGTTTATCGACGCTGCACGCCAACAACGCGAATCAAGCCCTAGAACGCGTGATCAATCTATTTCCCCTCGAAGCGCGTGAACAGTTGTTCATGGATCTCGCTATTAACGTTCGGGCCATTATCTCGCAACGCCTGGTGCAAGGTATCGACGCCAAGCGCTGTGCGGCGGTGGAGATATTGGTCAATACGCCGCATATCGCTGATCTGGTCCTCAAAGGAGAGCTCGAGAAGATCAAGGAAGCCATGGAGGGTAGCGGCGTCAAAGGGATGCAGACCTTTGACATGGCGTTATACAACCTCTTTAAGGAAGGACGCATCGAATTGGAAGAGGCCTTGAACAACGCGGACTCGCGTACTAATCTGGAGGCCAAGATCAATTTCGGTTAGGGCTTGAGTGCCGGGAGCGGTGAGCTGGTCCGGACGCGCGGCAGATCAGATACAATCCGCCCTGTGGATGTCTCGCGTATTATCGATCCTCTCAACGCCGCGCAGCGCGATGCGGTGACGGCGGAACCCGCCAATACCTTGGTTCTCGCGGGTGCCGGAAGCGGTAAGACACGGGTTCTGGCCCACCGAGTCGCTTGGCTCATCGAAACGCGGCAAGCCTCGCCGCACGGGATCTTGGCGGTCACCTTCACCAACAAGGCCGCTGCGGAAATGCGAGGCCGTATCGAGGCTCTCATGGAGTCGTCTCCGCGCATGATTTGGGTTGGGACCTTCCATGGAATCGCGCACCGGCTGCTCCGGCGCCATTGGCAGGAAACGGGTTTGCCGCGAAACTTCCAGATCATCGACGCCGACGATCAGTTGCGGCTTATCCGGCGCGCGATCCGTCACCTCGAGCTAGACGATGCGCTTTGGGCGCCGCGCGAAGCGCAGTGGTTTATCAATGCGCGCAAGGAGGAGGGGCTGCGCGCACAAAATCTTGATGGCGTGGCGGACCCGCATGCTCAGACCCTCATCAAAATCTACCGTGCGTATGAGGAACGCTGCGGTGGGTCGGGCCTGGTGGATTTCGGGGAGCTCTTGCTTCGGGCTCATGAGCTATGGCGTCACCACCCCGAAGTCCTCGCGCATTATCGGCAGCGCTTCCCACAAGTGCTTGTGGATGAGTTTCAAGATACTAACGCCATCCAGTACGCGTGGCTGCGTCAACTAACCGGAACGAGGGGCAAGCTCTTCGTCGTCGGCGACGATGACCAATCGATTTATGGCTGGCGCGGCGCGCGCGTCGAGCATATGCAAAAGTTTCAGAAGGATTTCGAATCCGTGCGCCTGGTGCGCTTGGAGCAAAACTACCGCTCGACCGCGACGATACTGCAGGCCGCCAATGCGGTGATCGGGAATAACTCCTCCCGGCTCGGCAAGAAGCTTTGGACCGATGGTGTGGCCGGCGAGCCCATCATCCTGTTTACTGCCTTCAATGAGCACGAGGAAGCGCGCTATTGCGTTGAACGCATAAAGGGTTGGCAGGAACATGGCCGTCGTTATGACGATCACGCGATCCTCTATCGCACCAGCGCCCAGTCTCGGGTCTTCGAAGAGGCCTTACGCCAGTGCGGAATTCCGTATCGTGTCTACGGGGGGTTCCGGTTCTACGAGCGCGCGGAGATCAAGGATGTGCTCGCCTACCTGCGCTTGATCGCCTGGCGTGAGGACGACGCCGCTTTTGAACGGGTGGTGAACACGCCCAATCGAGGCATCGGCCAACGCGGCCTGGATATTATCCGGGATACCGCCAAGCGCGCCGGGACGCCCCTTTGGCCGGCGGCTCAAGCGGCGATCGGGGACGGGGCTCTCGGGGCGCGTGGCGCCGCCGCGGTAAGCCGCTTTTTAGGTTTAATTGAGAACTTGTCAGCCGGCGCGATGGGTTCGCCTCTCGGCACCCTCGTTAAAACGGTCATCACCGATACCGGTCTCGAGGATCATTACCGCAAGGAAAAGACCGCGGGCGAAATCGATCGGTTGGAGAATCTTGAAGAGCTTGTGCGGGCGGCGGGCGACTATATCGCAGTCTTGGAGGAGGGCGCCGACGCATTGACGGAGTTTCTCGCGATTGCGGCCCTGGAAGCCGGCGAGGGGCAAGCCAACGACTACGAGGACAGCGTGCAACTGATGACGTTGCACTCCGCCAAAGGCTTGGAGTTTCGCACCGTGTTTCTGGTGGGTTTAGAAGAAGGTCTGTTTCCGCACCAACGCTGTAGCGATGATGCGACCCAACTCGAAGAAGAGCGGCGCCTCTGCTATGTGGGGCTGACGCGCGCCAAAGAAAAACTTATTATCACCCATGCGGAAACCCGCCGTCTGCATGGAACGGAACACCGTCCGCAACCGTCGCGATTTATTGCGGAAATGCCTGCGGAACTGATCGCCGAGGTGCGACTAGTAGGGACCGTGACCATGCCCCGGCACGTTCAACGTTCTGAGCACGATATGGCATTTCGACTTGGCCAGAGGGTAGTGCACGCCAAGTTTGGCGAAGGCATCGTCCTGCGGCTTGAAGGTGAAGGCCAGTATTCCCGCGTACAGGTTAATTTCGCGCAGGCCGGCGCCAAGTGGCTTGTGGCTTCCTATGCCGGATTACGTCCGGTATAAGGCTATCGGCTTTGCTCCACCATATACATCACGGCCGCCTTAACGTCTGCGTCCGCCAGGTCGGCGCGCCCGCCTTTTGGCGGCATTATTCCGCCCTGGCCTTGAAATCCTCCAATAGCGCGCGCGACTAAGGTCTCCATACCTAGCGCAACGCGTGGTTCCCAGGCCGCCTTATCACCGAGCTTTGGCGCGCCCGCGACCCCGCTGGTATGACACGCAAAGCAGGAACCGTCGTAGACTGCCTTACCCTTATCGTCGCGGGAAGCGCTTGCCTCACCAGACGCAGGAGCGCTCTCGGCAAGCGTCGGGGCTTGTCCACTCTCCGCCGGTTGCGCCGAAGGCACTTGTTCGGAGGCTGCGGTCGCCGCCACGGGCTCGGTCGCGGGTGCGACCTCGACCTGCCCGACTGGGGCGATACGCTCGGCGATCGCCTGTTTTTCTTCCTCGGTAGGCTCGCCGCCGCCGCCGATAGCATTGGAAAAGTACATAAGGACGACCGACAATACGACCAACGCCCCGAGCACGCCGATAAGAGTTCTTATGAACTTCGCGTCTTCATCGCCGATCATCGATTGTTCGCTCTCGTGATGTTGCTAAGGAAATAGTAGTATAGTTTTAATCGGGCCAGTATAAGCGGAAACCCCATACGTAGGCGCTAAAGCGCTATGGTCCGCGATAATTCAACCCGCGCGTCGCATGGTGTCTTATCGCTACGTTTAACCCAAACCCCCGCGCCCTTAGCTCAGCTGGATAGAGCGTTGGCCTCCGGAGCCAAAGGTCAGAGGTTCGAATCCTCTAGGGCGCGCCATTAAAGCAGTTATATATCACATACTTAGAGCACTCACAAGGAACTGGTTAAAACCGCAAGTAACTATTAATTGGCATAGTGAGTGGGTCATAAGTCACCTTCTCGGCACGTATCAGCACGGCACTTCCGCGTCGAGTTCCATCCCATTTGGGCGGTGTATCGACAATCGAAGACAATCCAGAGGCGATGTCGTCCAGAAACACATCGACGTTATTATCTTCAAGCGACGGCGATGACCGGAAGCAGGCGCGAGAAGCGCCCCCATAGTCACCGCGATGCGTTGACCCCGGCGGGATTGCGGATCTGCCTCTTCTTCCAATGAATCGTCTTGACAGGCAGTCGCTCAACATTTTCAGACGGCAATGTTGACCCCTTGCGAAATTCGACCTGTTCGTAAAGATGAACTGTACTCAAGGCTTCTAAGCCAATGTATAAGGTGACACTGAAGTATTTGGCTGGGGTTACGGCCTTCACTTTGGTTTATGTTGCTGCAGCGTGGTTTGGCTTGTGGCTGGTTCCGGGTGTTCAGAACCATGTCACTCCCGTTTGGCCTCCTGCCG
>JBIMKD010000303.1:0-22278 GCA_043673815.1 Chromatiales bacterium | reverse complement strand
TGTCAACGATCTCGCGGGGGTCACAGTTGAGGGGATTGCCCTGCGGGCAGATCAGGTTCTCGTGCTTGTAGCCCATGGTGCCCATCGCCACCAATCGATAGGTTGTCTGGACGACATGGGGTCATGACCCGAAGTAGCGCTTGCCTATCCAATGGTCGAGCGACAGCTTCATCGCGATCTAATGTGCGATTTTTCGTCTCACTATTTGTCGTTCCTGACTAGGTTTTTTTCGTCGGTATCGACGACAAAGACGGCCAGCAGGCGTGCGGGCTCAGTCTCGCTGGCATTTGCGCTGACGACATGATGATCGCCAGGTACTTCGGCCCAGCTCTCGCCGGCGTGATACACCTTTTCCGGACCGTCATTGACTTTGCTACGAATTGCACCCTCCAGAACCGTTGCATAGATGAAAGCCGAGTCGGGATGGGTATGCGCGGGATTTGAGCCGCCCGGCTGGTATTCGACAAGCACGCCTTTCATGCTCTTGCCGGGCACATTCGGAAGGGCGCGATCAAAGACCACCCTTACCTTGGACTTATCAGTAGACAAGTCATCGGCTGAAGCTGCGCTTACGGAGAGAGCTGCGAAGGCAACTCCGCAGAGAAATCTAGTGAACATTTGTGTTCTCCTTCGTTGATACAAATTCGTGGATACAAATCCACCGTATGACGGCGGACGACTTGATCTGGGCACCGATCCTGCCTCGCTAACTTACTTTTGAGGTATGGATCGGCTGAGCCAGTCCTCGAAACGCGTTGGGGCGATGCGCGGGTTGTCGCCGGGGGTGAGCGATTGATCGTTCAACTCTACGCCGAAGTAGCGTGCGTGGACATCTGTGACCACCTCGCGCGGATCCTGGGTTGCGCGCAGGAATCGTCCGACGAGTTCGTCGAGACGTACCCGTTCGGGACCGGCTATCTCGATCGTGCCGTTCACTGGCGCCCCGAGTGTGACGTCGGCCATTGCGTCAGCCACGTCATCGGATACGATGGGCTGCACAAGGGCTGGTGACAGGTGAACCGTTTGCCCGACGGTCCCCGATTGGGCGATGCCGCCCATGAACTCGAAGAACTGCGTTGAGCGGACGATCGTATAGGGAATCTTGGAGGCCTTGATGAGGTTTTCCTGGGCCATCTTCGCGCGGAAGTAACCACTCTCCTGAAGACGGTCGGTGCCGACAACCGACAGCGCAACGTGATGCCCCACGCCAGCGGCCGCTTCGGCGGCAAGAAGGTTACGACCTGACGTCTCGAAGAATTCCAAAACTGCCTGGTCCTCGAACGACGGCGAGTTCGCCACGTCGACGACAACCTGCGCACCTGCAAGCGCTTCAGCCAGCCCCTCACCAGTGATGGTGTTGACGCCCGAGGCGGGCGACGCCGCCACTACCTCATGGCCGCTCTGACGAAGTTTGTTCGCGAGCTTTGTTCCGATAAGCCCGGTGCCACCAATTACAACGATTTTCATACCATACCTCTCAATTTGTCGCCCGCAAGTCGGGGCCAGTGTGTCTAAACATATGTTGCGTTAAGCTATGCAGGCCTTGGACAATATTCCTTCAGGATCAACCGCCACAGCGCTTGCTGGTACTGAACGTCCGGGACTGCTCCGTGGCGAAGGCTTGAGCAGATCGAAGTCCTGCTCGCTGAGCGGCGACTTGGCCACTGCCGACGTGCCGTAGGTGTAACCCGGGATCTGGATTGGACTCTGTGTTCTGCTCATGTTGACCTCCTTCGTTCATTCATGCGATTAGTACCTTGGGCGCTTACTTGTTGCCGCTGCCTTGAGGCTGGTATATGCCCGGCACCTCGCGGAAACCGATCGCGAGACGGTTCCAGCCGTTGATGGCGACTATGGCCATCGTCAAATTGACCAGCTCTTCTTCCGTGAATTGGGTACGCGCCTGCTCGAACACCTCATCCGGCGCGTGCCCGTGACTGATCAGCGTGATCGCCTCCGTCCAGACCAGCCCCGCTCGCTCCCGCTCCGTGTAGAACGGCGTCTCGCGCCAGGCGGCAAGCGCATAGAGCCGCTGTTCGCTTTCGCCCAAGGCTCTCGCATCTTTGGTGTGGCGTTCAGGACCTGCATCATATGAAGAACACAATTGTTGGCTTCAACGACGCCCTTCAAGTGATCCCATACTTTGCCTCCTCGGAAATGAAATCGTTGTAGGGATCGATGACGAGAAGTGCAATGATCTCTTTGTCAAACTTCAGATTTGCCATGTTTTTTCCTCCTATTCGCCGGCGTGCGATGCCGTTGCGCACACAACCATCGGGCGCAACGGCATCCGCAGACACTCAGGCCTCTTTTGCCGACGCGGTGAATGTCGCCGCATTCTTCCTGACGAACTCCTGCACGCTCATTGGCGCTTGCCCCGTTAGCGTGAGCACATCGTCCGACATGCGGTCGTAGCGTCCTGCGCGGTGCAGATCGGCCATCGTCGCGAGGTGGTTCACGAGGTGAACCGGCAAGCCGCGCTCGAGCAACCCGTCCCGCCACGGCGCGACCGGAATGTCCTGAAAGGTGATCGTGCGGCCAAGCGCCTTCGAATACTCCTGTGCAAAGAAATGCATGTTCTCGGATTCCGGACCGGTCAGGTAATAGATCTTGCCGATGTGCGGCTGCGGATTGGCGAGCAAAGCGGCGACCACACGTGCGACGTCTTCCACCTTTGCCGCCGTGCGGCTGCGTACCGATGCGGCCAAGCGGTTCAAGAAAGTCGAGAACGCCACCGCCCTTATCTGGAAAATCATGATGGTGGCTGAAACGACTTTCCGCCGTTTGAACGCCGCCGGATTACTTAAAGCAGTCTATCGCGGCATCCCGTTCGCCGATGGCATAGGAAAAAATGATCACACCCTCAGAAAGGCCGCCTGAACTTATTACCTACGTCTTGACGGAAGCTCCCTTTTCCAAAGCTCGCATAAGTCTTTGATTTTGGTGGGCCCGGAAGGACTCGAACCTTCGACCAAGGGATTATGAGTCCCCTGCTCTAACCGACTGAGCTACAGGCCCGCGGCCGTCAACCGTCAATCGAGGAAGGTACGAAGTTGTTCCGAACGGGAAGGATGGCGCAGTTTCCGCAACGCTTTGGCTTCAATTTGTCTAATCCGTTCCCGTGTGACGTCAAATTGCTTACCTACTTCTTCTAAGGTGTGATCGGTGTTCATGTCGATTCCGAAGCGCATCTGTAATACCTTGGTTTCACGCGGAGTTAATCCTGCCAATACTTCCCGCGTCGTCCGGCACAGACCCTCGAAGGTAGCGAGGTCCACCGGCATCAGTGTGTTTTGGTCTTCAATGAAATCCCCTAAATGCGAGTCTTCGTCGTCACCGATGGGGGTTTCCATAGAGATCGGTTCCTTCGCGATTTTTAATACCTTGCGGATCTTTTCCTCGGGCATTTCCATGCGCTTGGCGAGCTCTTCGGGCGTCGGCTCCCGGCCCATTTCCTGGACGATTTGGCGCGCGATGCGGTTGAGCTTGTTGATCGTTTCAATCATATGCACGGGAATTCGAATCGTTCTGGCCTGGTCGGCGATCGAGCGAGTGATCGCTTGCCGTATCCACCAGGTGGCGTAGGTAGAAAATTTGTAACCCCGGCGGTATTCGAATTTATCCACCGCCTTCATCAGACCGATATTCCCTTCCTGAATCAGATCCAGAAACAACAGCCCGCGGTTGGTGTACTTCTTCGCAATCGAGATGACCAGCCGCAGGTTTGCCTCAACCATCTCCTTCTTTGCACGTCGTGCTTTTGCCTCTCCGATCGACATACGGCGGTTAATGTCTTTAATTTCAACGATTGTCAGTCCTGTGTTTCTTTCAATCGCAGCGAGCTTCTTTTGCGCCTGGACGATTTCATCATCGTGTGCCCTAATGGCGGCCGCCCACGGTTTACGCGAACGCCCTAAGGACTTCGTCCATTGAAGATTGGTCTCATTGTTCTGCAACGAGCTGATTGCGTCTTTGCGTGGCATATTCGCACGCTGCGTGCAAATCTCCATGATTTCCCGTTCCAGCACGCGGATATTCTCGACGATTTGCCGAACTTCGCTAGTGAGCTTATCGACAAGCTTGGGTACAAACCGAAACTCGAGGATGTACACGCAAAGTCCGTCTCGCAGCCTTTTGGTCTTGGGATCATTGCGCCCGTTTCTCCTTACCGCGCTGAGAATCTTTCGGTGCATTTTTTTAAGGGCGACAAACCTATCTTTGACCTCCTCGGGATTCAAAGCGAAACTCAATGGGTCCGCCTCGTCGTCTTGCTCTCGTTCCTCGGCCTCCTCGTCCTCGTCTTTTGGGGGGCGAACGTTCGCCGGTGCGATCGGTGGCTTCAATTCGCCCGCCTTTAGCTCCTCTCCGGAAGAGAAACCGTTGAGCACGTCGCTTAGTTTCGACTCGCCGGCCTCTACCTGGCCGTATTCAGCCAGCAGTTTTTCGACGATGTAGGGGAAGTCAGCGAGCGCCGAGAGTGCTTGATTGAGCCCTTCTTCGATGCGCTTTGCGATCGCGATCTCACCCTCGCGCGTGAGCAGATCAACCGTGCCCATCTCGCGCATATACATGCGAACCGGATCGGTGGTGCGGCCAAACTCGTCGTCGACAGGCACAAAGGCGGCCGCGGCATCTTCCGCGACATCCTCATCGGCGGCGATCGCTGTATCAGCTAACAGCAGGGAATCGATATCGGGCGCCGTTTCATGGACCTCGATTCCCATGTCCGTGATCATGCCGATGATGTCCTCGATTTGCTCGGGATCGACGATGCCCTCCGGGAGGTGGTCATTGACCTCATGATAGGTCAGAAAACCTTGCTCCTTCCCTTTTGCGATGAGTTGTTTAATCTGCGAGCGTTCGTCGCCGGAGTCGATATCTTCGGGAGTATCCATAGTTTCAAAGTATAAACTGCTCAATGCGTTAAAAGATCAATTGAAAGTATAGTAAGGCATTTGTCAATCTGCCAGGTCGCTATGATTCAGAATTACCCTTAATTCGGCGCAAAAACATCTATTTTATTTCACTGTATCGCTAGCGCTCGCGGCTCCTTTGCTGTTACTGGCGAGTGCTGCCCGCAGTTCCGCTTTTGCTCGCTGCGTAAGCGCGCCCGGATTGGATGTCAGCAACCGAGCCCGCCGTTGCTTGTTGGCGAGAGCCTGTAAGCGCTCCATGGCCCCCGCGAATTCCGCTTCCAAGGCCTCATTTGATACCAGCGGGTCCTCGGCCGCCAGCCGATTCAAAAAACTGCTTTCCTCGGCGCCGCGCCACCGCTCAAGAAGGGCGCCGCAATGGATTCCCGGATGATCTTGGATTGAACGAACCAACTCCAAAAATATCCCGATGTGGGGAAGTCCCACCGGCTCGAGATCCTCGGTCAGATCGACCCGCATGGCTAATTCCGGCCGCCGCAGCATGATTGCGATCGCAGATTGAATAATGGATGGCGCTGGACGGTGAGTGGGGACGACGACTTTCTCGGCCGGACGCGCCGTTCGCGTCAGAGCCGCTAATTCGTCCACATCCAGCGTTGAAAGTTCCCCTAAGCGGCGCCGCAAAAGCTGTTGTAATGCGCCGGGCGGCAGAAGGTTTATGTATGGGTTTGCCAGCGCGATCAGCCGGGCGTTACCTTCAGGCGTATTCAGGTTGACCCTTTTTAATAGGCTTGCGAAGAGGAATTCCGAGAGCGCTGTCACCTTGTCCGTGGCTTCGAATAGCGTGGCACCCGCCTTACGCACCCAACTGTCGGGATCTTCGCCCGCCGGCAAAAATAGAAAGCCCACCGTTCGCCCATCCTTCATCTGCGGCAGGATCACGTTAAGCGAGCGCCAAGCGGCGCGCTCGCCGGCCTCATCGCCATCAAAGCATAGAATGACCTCGGGAGCCGCACGAAACAGGCGGGTGAC
The DNA here is from genome assembly GCA_043673815.1 of Chromatiales bacterium. Lineage (GTDB taxonomy): Bacteria > Pseudomonadota > Gammaproteobacteria > JACCXJ01 > JACCXJ01 > USCg-Taylor. The sequence goes on along the minus strand of JBIMKD010000303.1, from coordinate 16,372 downwards.
GTGATCGCGGGTGAGTGCCGTGCCGAGGGTCGCGACCGCATGGTTGATCCCGAACTGCGCCAGGGCGATCACGTCCATATAACCTTCGACGACCAAAAGGCGCGGCGGATCCGCGCCGACTTTTAAGGCCCGGTGCAATCCGTAGAGCTCGGCCCCTTTGTGGAAAACGGGAGTCTCGGGCGAGTTGAGGTACTTGGGCTCGCCGCCGTCCAGGCCACGTCCGCCAAACCCGACGATCCTGCCCCGCGTGTCGCGGATCGGGAACATGATCCGGTCGCGAAAACGGTCGTAATAGCGGCCGTCCGATTTCGCGATCACAAGCCCCGCCAGGCTAAGCGTACGCAGGGCTTGCGGGGAAGTCCCCAAGGCCCGCTGCAGTTGATCCCAATCCGGTGGGGCATATCCCAGATTGAAATCGGCGGCGACACGGCCGGTTAAACCCCGCTGCTTGAGGTAGGCGACGGCCCGGTTTGCGGCGGGCCGTTGGCGCAACTGCGCCGCGTAGTGCTTGGATGCCTGCGCCAAGATATCGTACAGGTCAGCGCTTGGGGCTGGGGGCGTGCCAGGATCCGTGCTGGGGAGTGGCATGCCGGCGCGATCGGCGAGCTCAGATACCGCCTCGACGAAGCTCAGCCGTAGATAATTCATTAAAAAGTTGATGGCGGAGCCACCTGCGCCGCACCCGAAACAGTAATAAAACTGTTTCTCGCGGTTAACGCTGAACGAGGGGGTTTTCTCGTTGTGGAAAGGGCAAAGGGCCACATAATTGCGCCCGACCTTGCGCAAGTTAAGGAATTCTTCGATCACCTCGACGACGTCCGTCTTGGACAACAGCTCGTCGATGACCGGCTGTGAAATGCGGCGGGTCATGCCTAAGCCTTACTCTTTCGAGTATAGACGCGGCAAGCGACAATGCCAGTCTGTCGCGGTACCGGATCGGGCCGCTCGGATTCAGCCGTCCAGGCGGTGTTTAAGCGCCTGGCTAACTTGTGCCATGTCCGCGCGGCCGTGCACGCTGTTTAGGGAAGCTCTGCAAAAGTGTCGCGAGCAAGCCCAGCTGCGCGAAGCCGCGGAGCGAGTCGCGAGACATATCAGATAGATAGGCGAGCGACGAGCGAACACGCGACAAAGCAGATGGGCTGCGCAGTAACTCTTGCAGAGCTTCCTTAAGCGTGAGCGGAATCCGCGTATGGGCCTCGATGGAAACGCCGGACGACGGGTTTGCCCCGCTGCCCGAATGCGGAGGGTGTAAGGCGGGCCTGGGTGCGGGCGAGTTTCTTTTGCCAGCGCTTGACGGCCGCGGCTGCCTTGCGCTTTCGCACCTGGGTCGGTTTCTCGTAAAATTCGCGCCGGTGCACCTCGGCCAGGACACCCGCCTTTTCACAGGCGCGCTTGAAGCGCCGCAAGGCGATGTCGAAGGGTTCATTGTCTCTCACTCTTACTGACGGCATTGAGAATCGGATCCTTGTAAAGACTTCGTTTATTACAAAAGCGACATAGTGTAATCGACTCCGTTCCGTGGGCAAAGTCCGTACCGTAGTTACAAAGCAGTCTATGCGCGTGCTGGGAATAGAAACCTCGTGTGACGAGACCGGGATCGCGATCTACGATTCCGAGCGCGGCCTATTGGCGCATGTGTTACGCACCCAAGCCCCCCTTCATGCCGACTACGGGGGCGTGGTGCCCGAGCTGGCCTCGCGCGATCATGTTCGCCACATTATCCCGCTGATCCGATCGGCACTCTGGGAGGCGGGCTGTGAGGCGCGGGATCTTGGGGGTGCCAGCTATACCGCGGGGCCGGGCCTCATCGGCGCGCTTCTCACCGGGGCCGCCGTGGCGCGCAGCCTGGCCTGGTCGCTCGGGATCCCATGCTTGGGGGTCCATCATATGGAAGGCCATCTGCTCGCTCCGATGTTGGAGCCCGCTCCGCCCGAGCCGCCCTTGCTCGCGCTCCTCGTCTCCGGCGGGCACACCCAACTCGTGGACGTGGCGCGGGTCGGGAGTTATCGGATCCTTGGCGAGTCCGTGGACGATGCCGCGGGCGAGGCCTTCGACAAGACGGCGAAGTTGCTCGGCCTCGGTTACCCAGGCGGTCCCGCGCTCGAGCGTCTTGCGGAGCAGGGCGAAGCCGGCCGATTCGTGTTTCCACGTCCCATGACAAACCGGCCCGGCCTGAACTTTAGTTTCAGCGGTTTGAAGACGTTTACGCTCCAAACCCTGCGGACAACACGCGACGATCAAAAAACGCGTGCGGATATCGCGCGCGCTTTCACCGATGCGGTGGTCGACACCTTGGTGATCAAGTGCCGGCGTGCGCTCAAGGCGACCAGCTACCGGCGGCTTGTGGCAGCGGGCGGCGTGAGCGCCAACCGCGCTTTACGCGCTCGTTTGTGCGAGCTTAGTGCAGAGGGGATCCAGGTCTACTATCCACGGCCCGAGTTCTGCACCGACAACGGCGCGATGATTGCCTATGCGGGATGGGTGCGCCTTCGCGCCGGCCACCGCGACGGCCTCGAGTTCCCGGTACGGCCGCGCTGGCCGCTGGCCGACCTGCCTCCCGTTTAGATCCGCGCTATTCTGCCCGTGCAGCTGCCTCTTTGGCACCGATTTTCTCTTCGGTCCCCGCCAGCAACTTGCGCAGGTTTCCCCGGTGCCTCCAGAAGATTAGCGCTACCATCAACACGACGACCGCCGCCTGAATCCAGGTGCGGTCAAGCACAAAAACCATGAACGGCGCGCAGGCGGCCGCCCCCAAGGCGGCCAGCGACGAATAGCGAAATAGGCCCGCTAAGGCCAACCATACCAGCATGAAGCCGATCCCGGCCGGCCAAGCGAAGCCATAGAGCACGCCGATGAAGGTCGCGACCCCCTTGCCCCCGTGGAAGCCAAAGAATACCGGGTACAGATGGCCCGAGAACGCCGCGAGGCCCATCAAGGCGAGACCCGGATCGGACACGCCCAGCACGCGCCCAATGACCAGCGGCAGCAAACCCTTGAGCAGATCCCCCGCCAAGGTAATGACCGCCGCCGGCTTGCCGGCAAGCCTCAAGACGTTGGTCGCGCCTGGGTTGCCCGAGCCCTGCGCGCGCGGATCGGGGAATCCGCCCGCCCGGCAGACGACGATGGCCGAGGAAATCGATCCCAAAAGATAACTGCAGCAAATCAGGGCGAGCTCGAGCAGCATAGCGCTATTGGAGTCGCTTGGCCTTGACAGGTCAAGCAAGCATCGGGTTTAGTGTTCTAGCATCGGAACGGAAAAGTAATGTGAAAACCGCACAGGTAGCCGTGGCCAGGCGCATGCCATTGAACTGCGTATGGATATCATTTATATAAACAATCTGCGCATCGAAGCCGTGATCGGCGTCTATGCCTGGGAGCGGCAGCTCAAGCAAGTGGTTATCTTCGACCTCGAGCTCGGCACCGATATCCGCAAAGCGGCGCTCACCGATTCGGTGGCCGACACGCTGAATTACAAAGATGTCGCCAAACGGGTGATGGCCTTCGTCACAGATAGCCGCTACCAGTTGGTTGAGTCACTTGCCGAGGCCGTCGCCGAGCTCATTATCAGGGAGTTCGATATTCCCTGGCTCCGCTTACGGCTGAACAAGCAGGGCGCTGTGCGCGGCGTGCGCGACGTCGGCGTCATCATCGAACGCGGCCGCCGGGAGGAAGCGTGGCACGCGTCTATGTAAGCGTAGGCAGCAATGTTGGACGCCGGGACAACATTCGCAGCGCTATCGCATCCCTGCGCGACCAGTTCGGGGAATTGATGCTGTCGCCCGTCTACGAGAGCGCCGCCATCGGCTTTCCCGGAGATCATTTCTATAACCTTGTCGTGGGCCTCAGTACCGGTTTAGATCCGCACGGACTGCGGACGCGCCTAGCCGCGATCGAGGCTCAACATGGCCGCACACCCGATACGCCGCGCTATGCGCCCCGGCCGCTCGATCTCGACATCTTGCTTTATGATGATCTCGTGATTCGAGACAATGGCTTGGACCTGCCGCGTAAGGACATCACACGTTATGCCTTCGTGTTGCGGCCCTTGGCCGACATCGCGGGCGAGGTCATGCACCCGCTCGAGGGCCGACGGATCCGGGAGCTTTGGGCGGAGTTTGATAAGAGTGGACAAGTGCTTGTGGTGGTTCCTCATGAAGACATCCTGGGACCGTCTGCAAGCGCTTCGGAGCCGCGCGCGTGAACAATCCTATGTCTGGGCGATTCCATTACCGAGGGCAGCGTTATGCAGAGTCAAAATATTTCGCCTGCGGGGCATGTACCCCGCAGGCGACCAAAGGGGAGAGTTGCACTACTCCCCTTTGGAAACCCCAATGCTAAAGTGCCCGCCGAAAGCGGCGGAATATTAGCGAATAGAATACAAGCGTCGGCAAGAACCTTCGCGGGGCGTCATGCGGCAGCGCTCATCGCCGCCTTGATGACGTCCGCGTGCGCGGGCATGGAAACCCACGAGCGCTTGGAAAACCTGGAGTTGAGCGTCGAGACCTACGAAAACGCGCTCCGCTGGGGCGATTACGACGCGGCGGCATTGTATCGTGTTTCTCCTACCGGCCCCTACCCGCCGATCAACACGGAACCCCTTCAAGCTATTCGGGTCGCCTCCTACGAGATCGTCAATCAGACTATGAACGCAACTGAGACTAGGGCCATCGTGACGGTCCTGTTTCGTTATTATTACCAGGATGTGGGCCAGGTCGCCACGCTTCGCGATGTCCAGAAATGGTGGTATGACGCGGCCCCGAAGCGCTGGTTCCTAGATGGCGAATTGCCGGATTTTCAGCGTCACTACGAATAGCTTGAGTCAATATATATCGCCTGCGGGGTATGTACCCGGCAGGCGACTTCCGCCTAGCCCCGAGGCCGCGGCCCACAGCGCGCGGCTGATCGAGGCGATACGCGAGGAATTGGCCGTAGCCGGCGGGAGCATGAGCTTCGCGCGCTATATGGAGCTCGCGCTCTACGCCCCCGGTCTCGGGTACTACAGCGCCGGGAGCGTGAAACTCGGTTCGAGCGGCGATTTCGTCACCGCCCCGGAACTCTCCCCACTGTTCGGGCGTTGCCTCGCGCGGCCGTGCCGCGAGATCCTCGCGCGGCTCAGCGGCGGCGTCGTCTGCGAGCTCGGCGCGGGCACGGGCCGGCTCGCCGTCGAGATCCTGACCGAGCTCGAACGCCGGGGTAGCTTGCCGGAAGCTTACTTTATTCTTGAGGTCAGCGCGGATCTGCGCGCGCGCCAACAGGAATGGATAGAAAGCGCCGTGCCGCATTTGGCTTCAAGGGTCGCATGGCTAGTGCGGCCGCCCAGCAAGCCTTGGCAAGGGATCATGATCGCTAACGAGGTGCTCGACGCGCTGCCCGTGCACCGCTTTCGCATCGCTGGTGGGAATATTTACGAACAACGCGTGGGGTGGCAGGGCGATAGCTTCACATGGGCCGAGGAGGTCTCCGCCGAACCGCGCCTCCAAGCACAGATCGAGGCGATCCAAAGCGCATTGGGCTCCCCGCTCCCGGAGGGCTATGTCTCCGAGGTCAATCTCGCCTTAACGCCGTGGTTAGGGGCAGTAACGGAATTTCTAAGCCGTGGAATATGCCTCTGCATCGATTATGGTTACACGCGCCGCGAGTACTACCTGCCCGAACGACGCGAGGGCACGCTCGTCTGCCACCACCGCCATCGGGTCCACGCTGATCCGCTGATCCTCACCGGACTCCAGGATATCGGTAGCTTTGTCGATTTCACGGCCCTAGCTGAATCCGCGGAAACTTGCGGCCTCGCGGTTTTGGGCTATACTAGCCAGGCCCATTTCCTGATCGGTTGCGGTCTTGAAGAAGCGCTTAAGTCGCTGCAAACGGCCGACCCGCAGAGATACTTGGAACATATACAGGAGGCGAAACAACTCACCCTGCCCGCGGAGATGGGAGAGCGGTTCAAGGTGATGGCCGTAGGAAGGGCGTGGGATGGACCGCTTGCAGGTTTCCAGGAATACGATCAGCGGTATCGTCTGTAGAGCGCCGCGAAACCAGCTATACCCGAAGGGTTTCTGCGCGTCTTTCCGGCGGGGGCGGCGGTGTCAGCCAGCGACCGGATCGTCGGGCAGCTCGTTGCGGTTGTCCGCGCCTTCGGGGAGCGGGAAGTGCTGAACGAGCAATGCATGTACTGCGCCGATCGTCTCGTTGAGCCCGGCCTCGAAGCGCCTGGCCTTGAAGGCCGAGGACATGTCGGCCACGAGCTTTTGCCAATGGCCTTTCGGCACGCGGTGCGCGAACCCGCGATCGGCGACGATCTCGATCGCATGTTCGGCGAGCAGCAGGTAGATCAGCACGCCGTTGTTGTGTTCGGTGTCCCACACCCTCAACTTGCCGAACATCGCCACCGCACGCTCGCGGGCGGTGGCGTTGCGCCACAGGTACGACAGCGGCAAGCCCGCCTCGATACACAAGCGGATCTCGCCGCTGTGGCCGCGTTCGCTGTCTCTCACGCGGGCCTCCAAACGCTCGAGAGCACCCTTGCCTAACGCGCGGCGCGAGTCGCTCTGGTCGAGGAAACGATGCTTCAACAGGCGCAGCCAGCGGGTCATGTGCGTTCCCGTGCTTTCACCAGTCGCCCGACGCGCCGCCGCCGCCGAAGTCGCCACCGCCACCCGACGAGTAGCCGCCGCCGCCGCCCCCGAAGCCGCCTCCGCCACCACCGCCCCAGACGATCGGTCCGCCGCCCCCGCGTGACAGGCCGCGCCCGGCGCCGAAACCGAACACGCCGACCAGCAGCAGCGCAATCAGTCCCGCCAAGCCGGCCAGCAGCAGACTCTCGCTGAACCACCAGCCAAAAGCGGACGCGGCGCCGCCGGTGGCGAGCGCGCCGAGCTTGCGACCCAGCATGCCGGTCAGCACCGCGCCGAGGATCGGTACCGCGACGAAGAAGAAGATCACCATCTCGTCGAGCTGCAAGCCGGGCCGCGCCTTCGCTCGATCGTGTTGCGTGGGTGCAGTCAGCGCTTCGCCGCGGATCCGCGCGAAGAGCTGGTCGACCGCCTGGTTCAGGCCGCCGGCAAAGTCGCCGGCGCGGAACGCCGGCGTGATCGCGCTGTCGATGACCTGCTTGGCGACGATGTCCGGGATCGCGCCTTCGAGCGTCTTGGTCGGCGCGATGCGCACGCGCCGATCGTCCTTCGCGACGACGATCAAAAGGCCGTCGCCGACGTCGCGGCGGCCGATCTTCCACGCGTCGCCTAGGCGCTGCGTGTAGTCGGTGATGTCTTCGGGCTTCGTGCTCGCGACGATCACGATCACAAGCTGCAAGCCGACCTCGCGCTCGAAGGTTGCGAGCTTGGCTTCGAGGGCGCTGCGCTGCGCCTCGCTCAAGGTGCCGGTCTGGTCGATGACGCGCGCGGTGAGCTGCGGCACTGGCTGCTCCTGCGCGCGCAGCGGCGTCGCTAGCAGCGCGGCGAGCGCCAGCCAGCACGCGCGCCCGCAAAAGCGCATCACTTCGATGCAGGCCTGTCGAAGCTCACCTTGGGTGGCGTCGAGATCGCGGCCTCGTCCAGCACCGTGAAGCTCGGCTTGACGTCGTAGTTGAACAGCATCGCGGTGAGATTGCTCGGGAAGCTGCGCGCGAGCACGTTGTATTCGGCCACCGCCTTGATGTAGCGATTGCGCGCAACGGTGATGCGGTTCTCGGTGCCTTCAAGCTGCACGCGCAGGTCCTGGAATCCCTGGTTGGCTTTCAAGTTCGGGTATGCTTCGGCGACGGCGAGCAGCCGGCTCAACGCGCCGCTCAGCTCGCCTTGCGCCCTCTGGAACTTGTCGAAGGCTTCAGGGTTGTTGATGAGCTCGGGTGTGGCGTGGATGGCGGTCGCCTTCGCGCGCGCGTCGACCACCTTGGTGAGCGTTTCCTGTTCGAAGCTGGCTTCGCCCTTCACCGTGTTGACGATGTTGGGAATCAGGTCGGCGCGTCGCTGGTATTGATTGAGCACTTCGGACCAAGAAGCCTTGACCTGCTCGTCGAGCCGCTGGAAATCGTTGTATCCGCAACCGGTGAGGCCAAGCGTCACCGCCAGCAGGAACCACCAAGCTATGAATCTGCGCTGCATAGGGTGCCTTTCGTCGTGCCAATTCAGCCGTGCGACTGTACGACATCGCCGTGCTGTTTGCTACTGCATAGACAACCGCACAAGCTCGCCAAAGATTACTGGCGTGCCTAGGTGCTCACGCTTCATACTCTTGAGCCGCGTCGAGGCGCACGGTGCCGTCATCCCCAAAGGCGAGCGTAATGAGGTTAGGCCGGCAGCAGACCGCACAGTCCTCGGTGAAGGTCTGGCGGCGTCCCCCGCTCGGGTCCACCAAAACCTCGTTGTCCTCGCCGCAGAACGTGCAACTGTACGTCACGATCGTTATTCTGGGACTGCGGAAACGTTGCTGCAGAATGCTTATAGAAGCGACGAGCGCGCCGAATCGTCTTTCAAGTACTGCAATCGTCCGCATCGTGCACTTAATTCGTCGAAAAAGCGACGCACGGTTGCAAGCTGTGCTTCGACCGTTTCCAGTGTGTTCATGCGAGCGCGGAAGGCGGCGCAGCCGACCAAGCCCTTGGTGTACCAGGAGATGTGCTTGCGCGCCACACGCACGCCGGTGAAGGTTCCGTAAAACGAATACAGATCATCGAGGTGACCGAGCAGTATGCGATGGATCTCCTCAACCCGCGGCGGCGGTAGCTCCACGCCGGTTTTAAGGTAGTGGTCGATCTCGCGGAAAATCCATGGACGGCCCTGCGCCGCGCGGCCGATCATCACCGCATCGGCGCCGGTGTATTCGAGAACGTGTTTTGTTTTCTGCGGCGTGGCGATGTCGCCGTTGGCGATCACGGGAATTTTCACCGATTGTTTAACCGCCCTGATGGTGTCGTACTCGGCCTCGCCCATGTACATGCAGGTGCGCGTGCGCCCATGGATTGCGAGTGACCGAATGCCCGATTGCTCGGCAATGCTGGCGATAGTGAGCGCATTCTTATTGTCCTTGTTCCAGCCGGTACGGATCTTCAAGGTGACGGGAACACTCACCGCTTTAACAACGGCCTCAAGAATGCGCGCTACCAGGGCTTCGTTCTGCAGTAGCGCAGAGCCGGCGTAGACATTGCAGATTTTCTTGGCCGGGCATCCCATGTTGATATCGATGATCTGGGCGCCGCTGTCGACGTTGTACCGCGCGGCTTCGGCAAGCATGCCCGGATCGGCGCCGGCGATCTGGATCACCTTGGGCTCGACCTCGCCTTCATGGTTACCGCGGCGGATGGTTTTCTCCGATCCCCATAACAGAGAGTTAGACGCGACCATCTCCGAGACCGCCATACCGGCACCCATCAGTTTGCAGAGCTGCCGGAACGGCCGATCGGTCACGCCCGCCATGGGCGCAACGATCAGATTGCTCTTAAGACGGATGGAACCGATCTGCATGGGGTCAAAAAACTCCCGGCAAACAACGTGCGTAGAATGCTGTTGCTCACCATCAATGCGCGCCGGCTTCGTTTCCCCATATCTCTTGCAGCCGCGCCTCTCGCCCGCAAGCGTAGCGATAGTAGCGATAGCGCAGGGGATTCTTCTTGTAATAGTCCTGGTGATAGTCCTCGGCCGGATAAAAGATCCCGGCGGCGACGATCTGAGTCTGAATCGGGTTCTTTATTTTTCCGGACTTTTCGATCTCTGCCTTGCTCGCATCGGCCAGTTTCTTCTGTGTCTCGTCATGCGTGAAGATCGCGCTACGGTACTGCGGTCCGCCGTCACAGAACTGGCGGTCCTTGACCGTGGGATCGACGCTACGCCAGTACACGTAAAGCAGCCTCTGGTAACTGACTCTGGCGGGATCGAACACGATCTCCACGGCTTCGGCATGACCGGTGGCGCCGGAGGAGACTTCCTCGTAAGTGGGGTCGGGTTTGCTGCCGCCGATGTAGCCGGAAACGGCCGCGATCACCCCGGGCACTTTCTCGAAGTCGGATTCGGTGCACCAGAAGCAACCGCCGGCAAACGTGGCCTTGGCAGTGGCCGCCGAACCGGCGCCGGAGAAGCCGGCGCACAGCGCCACCACGACCGCAGCGGCGGCACGCTTGATTGAGGGGCTCATGTCAGGTCCGGAGCTCAGGCAGCGGTTCGCCTGCCGCCACGAAGCGCAGCGCCACACCGTTGTTGCAGTAGCGCAGACCGGTAGGCGCGGGGCCGTCGTCGAACACATGACCCTGGTGGCCCTCACAGCGTGCGCAGTGGTACTCGGTGCGCGGCCAGATCAGCTTGTAATCGATCCGCGTGGCGACGCGGCCCGGCAGTATGTCGAAGAAGCTGGGCCAGCCGGTGCCGCTCTCGAACTTGTGTCTGGCGTCGAACAGCGGCAGGTAACAGGCGGCACAAAGGAACAGGCCCGGACGCTTCTCGCCGTTGAGCAGGCTGGTGCCGGGGCGCTCCGTGTCTTCTTCGAACAGCACCTTGTACTCCTCGCGGCTGAGGAGTTTTTTCCACTCGTCTTTGGATTTCATCAGCTTGCTGACTTTAGGTGGGGACTCGGCGGCAGCGGCCTGCACGGAAGCTATGCCCAATCCCAACGTAGCGCCGACAGCGGCGAGGGTGCGCATAAAGTTTCGTCTGTTCATGAGCTAAGGTTTCGTTGAAGCTGCCGTTATGGACGCTCGCGCAAGGCCTTTAGTTCCTCTACAATTCATACTATTTAGAGGTTCTTTACGAAGTATGATACGTTCATAAGCTTCCGCTCCGCCGTGAATCGTCGATGTTCGCCTTTGCTCAAACACACTCCCCAGTAGATCGAAGTCTCTCATCTTCACGCTAGCTTTTTGTCCGGACGTCGATGAAGCTACGCACCCATTAGCAACCTTGCCCAACTGTTTGGTGGCCCAAATGAGGTCTCTTATCGAATTTAAACTCTCTATAATCACCCTTCTTTTTGACATAGTGTAGAAACACCTGCACCTGGCGCTCACCCTCGAAAACCTCTCTCCAATGGGGTATCTCAATTCCTTTGTAGATAAGAGCGTCACCCGGTTCAAGCTCGACTCTGGTTACATTGTCGCCGGTCTCGATATAGAGCGGCCAAATACCTGGGCAATCGTAACTGATGGGCAAAGTTGCGCTAACCTCACACGAGGGCCTGTCCACGTGCTTGGCAAGCACCGCGCCTTTAACATAGATACGCAAATAAGAATAGGTTGGGTACAACTCGCAATTGATCGTTCTCGATAAAACTGGGGTCATGAGCTCCAGCAAAGTCTCTGTGATAGCACACCCAGCAGTGGAGAAGGCCTTTTCGACCTGTCCATCATCGTAATGAAGAGATGAGCTCGCTTCCAACACTTTTACGTTCTCGGATATGTAAGCGCACATAAGTCGAGGTATCCACTGTTTGAGTATTACATATCCGTCTCGTTCGAACATCTGATCACATCCGATCGCGTTTACCACTGGATTCTTTTTACTTTGATCCGCGTAGGCCTGCGAATCTGAACGCGTGTTATTCATCTCATCCCCAAGAATCTTGTCGCTCGCGATGGGTCTTCTATTGAATGTAGGCTTAATACTGACCCTTAAGATCTAAAGACTTTCAAGGTCCGTGCGGCGAATCTTCCAGCAGCCATCGTCGACGACTCTTACTTTTTGCTCCTGTACAAGTCGTTCCAGGTACTCAGGCGATAAACCCGAATACTCGGCTGCCTCTTCGAGTGTGAGGTACACCTTTTGAAACGGTCGCGGCCGCGGCATACCTAGCGCTTTTACTGCGTCGATCAGCCACTCCATGTCAGGGGAAGTCTCTTCGTTGTCAGGGGGATTATCTTCGCTGCTTGCAGTTGCTTCTCTAATAAGCCACCCATTGGTAGTGAAACGACTATTCACGAATTTGCGTGTGGGACACCGCACCGGCATAACCTCGTGGTCGTATGAACTGGGAAAGAACACGAGGGTGTTCTGTCTCGGCATAATTGTCCTAATACTTCTCTTTGCGGAATTCTCCACTTCGCAACCCTTCGAATCATGGATTCTGAGTTGGCCTCCGCTAAAAGCCTTGGGTTCAGAATAGAAATAGTGAACATATGAAAGTTCCCGCAGAGGAATATCTAACGGTTCCAGAGCACTGTTGTCACGGTGCACCTTAAAAAAATCACCGTGATTGCTTGCAGTGATCTGAGTATCTATATGCGATATGGGGAATGGTTCTCGCCTGAAAACTCTAAGGACGTCAGGAAGAATCTCACGTATGCGATCTTGAATTAGCGTCCCATATTCTCCGAGATCATATAAGACGCGGGACTTTCGATAGGAAGGGTCGGTTGATGCTTCCGGCACACCGTCTGGTATCACAGTGCTCGGCGTGAAATCCGTTTCGTGCGTCAAAACATACGTCGTTAACCCCCGCAATTCCCTCTGCGTGAGGAAGTTTCTCTTAACAAACACCTCCAGCGGCTTATTTTCTCCACTCTCGGAATTTCGCGGTTCAGAGGCTCTGTTTGCAAACCGTCGCGTCATAGACGTGCGGATCCGTTCCAGCTCAAGAACGAAGCATATGGGAACTGTTTTTATCTCTCATAGTCATTTTAAGTCAATCACTCAGCAACGAAAAGGCGTTTGTCTTCCTGGTCATTCCCGGCATTTACAGATTCCATGACTTTCGGATAAATGATATTCCTTCGGCCAAGGTCCCCGCGGCAAGACCGCGGGGAATAGATTTTAATCTGCGATCATAGAATGAGATGCTCCGGTGAAGCTGATCGTATCTAACTTAGAGAGCTTGAGTACATATGTCAGCCGCGAGTTTTACTTCATCATGAGGGATCTTATCTCAACTCATGGGTGGCGGCACATCGAGATGTGTAAATTGTGGAACGGTGCGGGGACTATAAGGGACAAGCTCATCGACGAGTTCGGGGAACTACCGGGAAGCATATTATTCTGGGAGGGCTACGAGTTGCTGTCTGCACGTGCGATAGAAATTTATCGCCTGGATTGCCATAAATTTATTCTGGCCGACGATCTGCACTGGTGGAATGAGCAGTTGAGACAAAGAAAGTTAATAAGCTTCGCCTTATGTGAGACGATTCTGTCTACTTATGGGTATATTTGGAGTGAGTTTTACCCCGAATTCTGCGGCGTGAAGAAAGTAGTATGGGTCCCGCACTCGGCCTCTCCGGATTTTCTGCTTCGCTATAATCAACGTCCTGAAAACTCGATTTTTCTCAGCGGCGCCATGACTGTTCATTACCCTCTGCGCAGAGAAATGAAGACTTTGCAGGAACACGGCTCCTACCCTATAGCCTACCATTGCCATCCGGGATATTACTGCGGCTTCGACTACGAAAGAAATGAGGATATAGGCCGTGGCTATGCCGAAAAGATAAGCAGGCACCGGACGGGTTTTACGGACAGCCTGATATACAAATATGTGGTGGCCAAATATTTTGAGATCCCGGCGACGGGAGCACTTTTGTTTGCCGATGATGCGGTGAGTGGGCCATTGAAGAAACTCGGGTTTATCGAGAACAGGCATTACCTTCCTGTATCAAAAGAGAATCTGGAAGAAAGAGTTCAGTATATTCTGGACAAAAGGAATCACGAAGAATTGGATGAGATTAGGAGAAGAGGACAAGAGCTGGTCTGGGAGAGACACAGGACTAGTGACCGGGCAAGGCAGATAGATGAGGAATGCAGCGTCTAAAGAATGGCACAAAGTGCTAGAGCCTGACGGGAAAGCGCTGCTAAACGAGAGCAGCTATGCGGTTCACCTTTGGAACGAAATGTAGAGCCGCGAGTCTCATCGATGAGCTGGCACGGACAACGCCGTCGTCACGCTCATCCGGAAGGAGAGACGAGGCGCATCGGTGTTTGCTTCAGTCGGCCGGATAGGCGGCGACAACTTCGAGCATGACCAGCGCTCCCGCCGGAAGCGACGCCGCTGCGAACGCCGTGCGGGCCGGTAACGCTGTGACACCGAGACCGGGAAGCCAAGCGGCGTAGATCACATCGACGGCTCTGAAATCCTTGATGTCCGCGAGCAGCAGCGTAGACTTGACGATATCCGCAGGAGAGCATCCTGCCGCATTCAGAATCGCTTCGATATTCGACAACATCTGCCTGGTTTGAGCCTCAAGGCCCTCCTCCAGCTTGCCGGTTTCGGCGTTTCGGCCTGTCTGGGCAGTCACGAATACTAGATCGCCCGTGCGAATGGCTTGCGAATAGGTGCCGGTGGCGGGGGCGGCTGCATTCGTGGCGATGCGAATCTTATTGACCATCTGAGGTGCTCCTTCGCTCAAGGGAGTATGCGAACCTAGGTGTCCTATTTATCCATCCGCTCAGCTCTGAGCGGGATTTCGAATTTGACCTTTACGGGCCCTCCACCGAGCGGTGCCAGATCGAGGAGTTGCGGCTGCTCGGGATGGATGATTTGCAGCAAGACTACGTTGGTGGTATCCGCGAACTCCAAGTCGAAATAGTGGAATTGCGTGATGTTCGATGCATATATCCAGAGGTTGTTCTGGTCGCGTATCCACTGGCTGAAGCTCTCGCTCTCCATGGGTTCCGTGCGGATTTCAAGAGGAACTTCGGACAAGAGTTGTTTGGTCAAGTGGAAATTCTCAAAAGCGTACTGCCAGCTTTGCTCGTAGGGACGTTTGGTAGAACCGCGTGAGCGGGGCAGACATCTCTTTTGCTTAAGACGGATGTTCTCTCGCACGAATTTTTCTTCCTCCGTCTCGGCATCGTAGTCCCCGGCTGTGAGCCGGCCGAGAAAGTGCTTGACGTCCCGACTTGTCGTAAGCACGCGGTGGATAATGCGAAAATACGTGATTGCCGTGGGATTGATGTCGAAGATCGTAATCCGCCTGGGCCGCCAGAGCGGGATGAGGTTGAGACCGTACAGACCGCCCACAACGCTAATCATATGAATATTCTCACGCCTCTCTGGGGCCACACTCTCGTAGTGGGCGCGGAACTCCGAAAACTCACCGAATGATCCATCCTGATACCCGTCATCGGTACCATAGAACACGTTCTCCGGGTGGTCGTGGTACATCTCCCGGTTGAAGGCTCTGGGTGCTTCTGATGCCACGGCTACTCCCTCTTTATCGCTCGACGCTCGGCCTCCCTGACGAGCGGGAGAACCTCCTGTCCAAAAATATCCACCTCATCAACCTCAGGCCAGCCCGAAATGATGAACTCGCTGACGCCGACCTGCTTGTATGCGAGAAAGGCCTCGGCAAGCTCCTTCGGCGTCCCCAAAAGGGTCGTCCAGACGGGGCCGTAGTGCGGCACCAAGCCGGCCCACAGGGAACGGTTCAGCCAGTGCGCGTCGCTCGTCACGCCGACACCTTCCCTATACATTTGGGAATCGTCTTTGAGGCGCGTGGTGCTTTCCTGTTTGTCCTTCGGCAGCAGAGACTCGGCGACGCTGACTGCTTCCTCTCGCGTCGGCCTGCATATCAGGCCCAGCCTCAGACAGACCGCGATCCCACGTTCTCGAACACGCGCCACCACGGGTTGAAGCTTTTCGGGAGAGTCAATCACGCGCAACCAGCAGGTACCCTGTGAGTAAGCCAATTGCTCAGACGCCTCGGAGTGACCGGAGATATAGATTTCGGGAGCGTTTCTATCCGGCGCGAGAAAAGGCGTGTGGAGCTTTCCATGCTCGACTCGATAGTGTTTGCCGTCGAAGTCAACATCACCATCACTGCGCCAGAAGGAATGACAGACCGCGAAAAACTCCTCGGCGCGCGCGTACCTGTCATCGTGCGCGAGAAAGTCACCGTAGCCGCGTTGCTCTAATGTTGAGCTGCCCGCGACGATGTTCAAGGCAACGCGCCCATGGATCAGTGCGGAGAGGGTGTTGATCTGCTGGACGAAAGTCGTTGGCTGCATCAATCCAGAGCGGTAGGCGATAATGAATTTGAGCTTCTTTGTCGCTCCGCCGAGCGCGCAGCTCACGAGAATGGGGTCTGGCTCGTAGCGGCTGAACGAGATCAGGACCGACTCGATTCCGGCTTCCTCCGCGTGGCGGGCGAAGTGTGCCCACCCTTCCATGTCCGGCCGAGCTGCCAGCGAGGTGCTGCTAGTCGATTCGATTCGATAACGGGCGGCCTCCTGAGGCGTCTGAGGCGCGTCAACGGCTACCTCTCCACCCTTAGGAAGCATCCAGTGGAATCTCAGATTCATAGTTTATCCTCAGGTTGCACTGGGAAGACTAGTGGCCTGTAACATGTGATATAGTAGTATAATCGCGGTCATGAAAACCGCGATAAAGTTGATAGAAACCGAACGTGTGGAATTGACCAAGCGAGCCATAAGCCGGACGGGCCGTGCGGAGGATGCGCGCCGCGCAC
>JBIMKD010000302.1:0-5212 GCA_043673815.1 Chromatiales bacterium | reverse complement strand
GCCAAATGAACGAGCACGCGCTCCGCCGCGAGATCGGCGAGCGAAGGCGGCCGCGCATGAGCTGCAATGCGCCGCATCCGGCTCGCCATCGACAAGGCTTCGCCGAGAATGCGATCGAGGATGGGGCCGCACACGCCCGCCGCGCGAGCCGCGTCCCACGCCCCGCGAAGCTGTGCAGAGATTTCACGCTCGCCTGCTTGCGCGGAGTCGAGCCCGCAAGCCACCAGAAAGAGGTGCTCGACCGCCGCTTCGTCCGTCCAGGCCCGAAGCGCAGTCCGGGCTTCGCCCGGCTGCGGATCGCGGCCGGCGAGAGTCTTGAAGACTTCTCGGCGGCGATCCTGCGCCGCTGCGCCATCCGCCGTCGCAAAAAGAACTTCGACCCGATTGCAGGTGGCGAGGTAGACGATCTCGCCCGTGCTCAAAGTGTCACGGAGGGCGGTAAGGCGCTCGGGAACGTCCTGCTTCGGGATCGCGAAGCGCGCGATCTCCTCCGCGTCCGCATGCCGGTACGAGAGACCGATGACCCCGATCTGCTCCATGCCGCCCAGCAGACCACAGACCGGGGCGCCAAAGTGTCATCAAATCGTCACGGCAGCGTTAGCCGGCTCATTTCCGGGCAAAGGAAGCCTCGGCACCACCACGACGAAAATAAGGAGTGTAACCTCGCGTGATCTTGAATCCCGCGTCGCCGCTTGGGCCGCGCCACCGAGCTCACTGGACAGCATCGACACTATCAGGTCAATACGGTACGAGACCGGGTGGTCCTCTCCACCATATTCTTCGGGCTCAAAGTCATCGATGACCCGCGGGTGTTACGATTGGCTGATGTGATCGCTGCCATCAATAGCCTCCATGAAATTCTACAACGACACTGCTACGATGGCTCAAATTTCAAAGTCTCCCTGATTGTCCCTGAGCAAGTCTTCCAGGGCAGCCTTCCAGTTGGCCTGATAGGCCGAAGAACACATTGCTTTGCTGAATGGCCGTATAAAGTCTGGAGGAACTTAACAGTGATCGTCGGACTGCCGAAAGAGATCAAAGACAATGAATACCGTGTAGGACTTACGCCAGCAGGTGTTCGCGCCCTGACCGATGCCGGCCACCAGGTCGTGGTTGAGAAGAGTGCCGGCGAAGTCTCGGGTTTTGAAGACGCGCTCTATCAAAGAGCCGGCGCGCAAATTCTCGGCTCAGCCGACGAAGTTTGGGCTGGTGGGGAAATGATTGTGAAGGTCAAGGAGCCCATTGAGCCGGAATATCCATGCATGCGTGACGGCCAGTTGCTCTTTACCTACCTCCACCTCGCTCCCGACCAAAAGCTCACCGAACAGTTGCTCAAACGCAAAGTCACAGGCATCGCCTACGAGACCATTACCGACCGGCGCGGTGGCTTGCCGCTGCTGACCCCAATGTCGGAGGTTGCCGGCCGCATGGCCATCCAGGTCGGCGCCCACTACCTGGAGAAGATGAGTGGTGGACGCGGAATTCTGCTCGGCGGCGTGCCCGGAGTGCCCGCTGCGCGCGTCGTAATCATCGGCGGCGGTGTTGTCGGCACAAACGCCGCGAAGATTGCGGTCGGCATGGGCGCACACGTGACCATCATCGATAACAACCTCGACCGCCTGCGCGAACTTGACGACATCTTCCTTTCCAAGATCTCGACCCTGGCGTCCAGCGCTTACATGATTCACGATGCCGTCTCGCAAGCGGACCTGATCATTGGCGCGGTGTTGGTGCCAGGGGCATCAGCGCCACGGCTGGTCACCCGCAATATGCTCAAAGACGTGCCGAACGGCGCCGTCATCGTCGACGTTGCTGTGGATCAGGGTGGCTGCATCGAGACAACGCGCCCGACTACTCACTCGAATCCTACTTATTACATCGAAGGCGTGCTGCACTACTGCGTGGCGAATATGCCTGGTGCGGTGCCCCGCACTTCTACTTTCGCTCTCACCAATGCGACTCTTCCATATGCTCTGAAGCTTGCCAACCAGGGTTTTTTGGAAGCGATCAAGAGTGATCCGGGACTGAAGGAAGGCGTAAACACGTATGCGGGTCACTGCACTTACGAGGCCGTCGCCGTCTCACAAGGACTCGAATACACACCCCTGGATAAACTGCTGGGGAGTAGCACCGCAACGACGGCGTGAGCAGTGCAAATATCCTACTTTCTTAAAAAAACGCTAATGCGCTGTCATGGGCAAGCATCTTGCCCAAAGAGCGTATCGGAGAGTGTCCCTAGTAAGACTCCGGCGCCTCAGTGGCCGTTCCTATGACGCAAGAAACATCAGGAAAGTATGCAAAAACGGCGGCTCATTCTTGTTGGATTCGCCGTATTTGTTTGATGCGACGGCTTACACCGATAGCTTGTGCTTGGTGATGGGCAGTCCCCAACAAGCGCGACTCCAACGCACCGAAGCCGCGCGCCGCTTGTAGATGTCCCGCACCGCGAGCGAGCAGAACTCCTCACGACCGAGTCCATGATATGAAAACCATGGCGCGACCTCGCTTCCCCTTGAGCGTCGCGGCTGCTGGTGAAAGGACCGATCCGGTCGTCCGGTGGCCGGCTTTCAGCGCCCTACTTGCTGATTGCCTTAGCCAGTTGCCCGGACAGGTATCCGAAAATCGCGCCGAGGATCATCGACGCGATCAATAGAATGAGCGGGTTTTCAACGCTCGCCGATAGCAGGTTCTGAAGCGGACCTGTCCCTGGCGTATCGGGTGTAGCGCCCGGTGCGGAGGCCTGGTGCAGCGAGTAGGCAACGGTTGAAGCGTAGCCGTAAACGTTGGCGGGAACCGCCGACAATGGCTCGATCGACGCTACGATCACGAGGAAAAACACGGTCACACCGACGACGCTGGCGATCGCGCCGGTACCCATGTCCGCAGCGCCAGCCTTGAAAAGGATGAGAAGTGCAATCCACGCGATTAGAACGCCGTACGTGGTGCCGGCGATCGTCTTGATCAGCGCCTTGTTGTCACCGCCCGCATGGAAAAAGCAGCCCCACGCGATGAAACCCGCCCAGACAAGCACTATCCCGGAAAGTGGACCAAGAGCCAGGTAGGCCCAGATACCCCCAAGCACTGCGATACTGAAAGAAAGCGCGACCAGCTGTGGCATGATTCCCTCCTTTAGATTGTAGAGTTCTCGTTATTCGCCGAAGGGCCCATCCGGTCGCATCTCGCGACCGACTAGCCACCATCCCCGACCCCAGATGATCAGCCATGGATGATGTCCGTTTAAATATAGCACAAACCAGTGCCCCATGCGATGACACGGCACAGCATTGCGGTTGCCAGACATCCCGAATCGCAATCACCGCCGCCCGCAAAGTAATGGAGGCGGCAAGGAAAGCACATGGACATGTCCAGATCCTGATGCGTAAACGGTGAAAGGCGCGGCGTCAGCAGCACAGGTGCGGCCTCGACATCGACCAGCACGCGGACGAACAGCCGGCGGGCGATCTGCGGAATGTCGCTGGCGGGATAGCCCATCTCCGGCGCGGAGCCCAGTTTTGTGGTTCTTGAGAAGCTCGGCCGCAAGCTCGTAGTCCGCGGCGCTTGGT
The DNA here is from genome assembly GCA_043673815.1 of Chromatiales bacterium. GTDB lineage: Bacteria > Pseudomonadota > Gammaproteobacteria > JACCXJ01 > JACCXJ01 > USCg-Taylor. The sequence goes on along the minus strand of JBIMKD010000302.1, from coordinate 1,649 downwards.
AACAGTACTTGGTGAGATTCGGCGAGCATGCGATCGAACTCGGCCCTCACTTCATCAGCCTGTCGCTTGTCGAGTTCGCCCATCCTCAGCTTGCGAGAGACCAGGCTCGAAAACTCTACTTTGCAGAGAGGTTCTGAAGATACCGCTCCACCTCATCGCTTGTGGGCTCCGGTAAGAGCAAGGGTGCGACGATGCTGGTGTCCAAATAAACCATCAATAGCCTTCATCTCGCATCTCCCGGATAAGCTCGGCGCTCGATTTACGACCCTGTGGCAGCAAGCCCTTTTTTTACCCCTACGAGACGGGCGACTGGTTGGCCACGACGCGCTATTACGACTTCTTCACCTACCTCGATCCGGTCGAGAATATGGCTCAGCTTAGCTTTAGCCTCAGTCAGACTAATCGCATACATAAATGGGTCTTACTGGTCACCAAGTTAGTCAGATTGTAGCAGAGCGCGCGGTTCCCGGACAACTAACATAGGCGCTACGAACGGAAGCGGCGAATCACCTTAAGAACCTCCAAGGGTCGCTCGGTAGTGGATGAAAAGAGATACACTGTATTTTGGTCGACAGAATCTGGCCGACGCGGCATGATAAGGAGCGAAAATTCCACTTAAGCCCTTGTCCCATACGGTCCATTTCTGATAACTGAAGTACTCTTGGTGTTTGATGGAAGAGGATCCCTCTAGCGCCGACAGGAGACCATTATGAGCAAACCGATATGCGCAGTCGTAGGTGTAGGACCGGGCAATGGCTCGGCCATCGCCCGACGGTTTTCGAAAGAAGGTTACCGTGTCGCGTTGCTCGCGCGCACCACCGATTTCAGCCAGACACTCGCCCATGAACTCGACGGCGCGCAGGCCTATGCGTGCGACGTGACCGAGCCGGCGTCAGTCGAACAAGTCTTTGGGCAGATCCGCACGGGATGCGGTGACGTCGACGCCCTCATCTATAACGCCGGCTCTGGATCGTGGGGGACAGTCGAAGAAATTACTCCCGAGGGCTTTGAGATGAACTGGCGCGTCAATGCACTAGGAGCGCTGCTCACCGCGCAGCAGGTAATCCCGGCTATGAAGCGCAGTGGACAGGGCAATATCATCTTCATTGGCGCGACTGCTTCGCGTCGCGGCGCTGCGCATACGGCGGCCTTTGCACCGGCGAAGGCAGCCCAGCGCAGCCTGGCCGAATCGATGGCCCGTCACCTTTGGCCGGCAGGCATTCACGTTGCTGTCGTCATCATCGACGGCGTGGTCGACTTGCCCAAGACACGCGAGCGCATGCCAGATAAGCCAGACGAGTTCTTCGTCAAGCCGGACGGTGTCGCGGACACGGTGTTCCTCCTGACTAGCCAGCATCGCTCGACTTGGTCGTTCGAGGTCGAAGCACGGCCCTTCGGTGAGAATTGGTAAGTGTTCCATGGGAGGGCGAAACGATGGCAGACAAAGAGGCGCATCACGGTAATGAGGTGACAGCCTTGCCTCCAACCAGATAGAGCGCGATTAATACTAGGGAACCTCTGAACAAGTAACTAAAAATGGTTGCGGGGCACGCATACGAATCGATTTCAGACGGAAAAGCAGCCGTGAGGTCTGTTTGTCATCGTTCACGGGGCCATTTTCGCCCCGTTTGCCATACTGCAGACACACT
>JBIMKD010000301.1:0-6416 GCA_043673815.1 Chromatiales bacterium | reverse complement strand
TCGGCGTATTTACGGCGATGCCGTTGCCGTTCGCCGCGGCTCTCCTCGGGGAGGAAGGGAAATGGCGCATCGCCCGTATTCCGTTGCCATAGCAACGCCTGTCCCGGGCCGCTCTCCAAGGAATCGGAGGCAGGCAGGCTTTCCGCGACGCATTCCGCAAACTCATCCAGCATCTCGGCCGGGGCCTTACCGAGCGCGATTACGAGATCCACCGATTTCAACACCGCGGGAGTCACCGATTTAGGATGGACGGTAATAAACACGATGCTGGTAAAGCCCTGGGCCAGCGTGATCTCGCCCGGCTCCCAGCCCGCCGACAGCACATGATGGGTCTCGTCCACCACGATCCAATGCGGCCGCCCGGTGCGGGCGCGCAGATCCTGCAGGCGCGAAATCAATGCACCGAAGAACCGAGGTCGCTCTTCGAGCCGCAAGCCTACTAAATTGACTGCCACATTGCGTGCCGGGTCATCCAATACCTGCAACACCTCATCGACGCTCGGTGCGTCATGGCGATTACCCAGCATGAGTGCATGGTCCGGATCCTCGTAGTCGCCCTCCGGATCGATGACACAGAACTGATAGCCCCCTTCGCTGAAGCGTTCCAGGAAACTGGTCGCCAGCGTGGATTTTCCTCCTCCCGACGAACCGGCCACCAGTAGATTTATGCCGTATGGAGGGATACGAACCTCTTCGCCCGAGGAACGCGAACCAAGATAAAAATAGTGACGTGTGAGCTTGCCCGCGAGGCTACGCAAATCGTCTTTCAATATCTCATCGATCAGCTCGCGCGCACCCGCACTGTGATCCGCTCGGGTGACGAAGTCCGCGTGATCCATAACCGCCGGTAACGCGTTTGCTACGGCTGCCGAGCACTCACAGAGCCGCAAAAACGCATGATCGTTCTCGGCATCTCCCACGCCCACTACGTTATGCGCTGAAAGCTTCATCTCCTCGAGCGCCGCGGCAAGTCCGGTGGCCTTGTTCACGCCCGAAGGCAAAACCATCACCGCGCCTTTGTTGAAGATCACCTGAAGCTCGAGCCCGAGATCTCGAATCACTTCGAGTACAGTAGTCTCGTGCGGTTCGAACGTGGCGACGATCACCCGTCCGACGGACAACGGCACATCTCGTTCATGAAGCGCGGCGACAAACTCTTGTGGCGGTGTACCCGCGAGAAGCTTCTCCTCACGCGTGGAAGGTCGATATAGCAAAGCGCCGTTCTCGGCAATCACCCAATCGAACAGATCGAGGCGGGGGAACACGGACACAAGATCCTCAAGCTCGCGGCCGGTCACCAGAAGCAATCGCCGCCCTGAGGCAAGGAGGCGCTCTAAAGCCGTTATCGTTGTTGCATCGACTTGCCCGTTTGTAGCCAGGGTGCCGTCGTAGTCACACGCCAGAGCCAGGTATCGCATTCCGTGGAACCTAGTCTTCCTACGGAACCCTTCGCGGCATGGACCTGGCGATACAGGAAATTGCACCAGGTCTCATGGAGAGGCTCCCGCGCCCGGTACGAACGCGATCTATCGAAAATGCGTGCTGCCATCTGCGCATGACCATACTGAGGCTTCTGGTGTCCAATCCGACTCGTTTAAATACTCCGTGACTTCACACCCTGTGCCTCCTTGTAGTTTTCCCAGGACACGCTATTGTAAATCTGCGCGCCTAGAATAACAGTTAACCCTAACGCCAGCGCCCACCATAAGGACTCTATAAGATTGCGTTCGGCGCGTTCTTCGGCTCTGGTACGGTTCATTGCTATCCTCCTGCAAGGTTCAATCGAACTAACATACCCGGGCTCAGCATCGACCGGATACATCGCCCGCAAAGGATCGCGCCGATAGGCCCCGTGAGATAGGAGCTGGAGCAGATAGCCCTTTGCAAGATTTTCCGCGCGAAGCGGCAACTATTACCGATCAGCGCTCCTCCGCCAACCCGGCAACCCGAGACAATTGGCTGCTCCTTCATAGTGTCGCTCTTGGCACACAACATGACGTCACTAAGTCTGTCTAGGCTTGGCCGAAGACACAAGCGCAGCTATCGTTCATCATAAGAGGAGGATAAAATGCCTATCATATTGTGGCTTCTGGGTGTACCCCTTAGCATCATTATCATTCTGGCGTTGCTAGGCGTCTTCTAGAGCTCGCACGTTAGAATAAACGACCTCCGCCGCTCGCGCGGAGGTCGTTTATGTTGACCGGGTTATAAGCCCGCATTCATTCGTTTCGCGGGTGTGCTCGCGCCGGATGCCACGGCGTCCCGAGCTGCCCAACCCGATTCCATCCGGTTCAGCCTCCCTGAGCCGACCATCCCCCCTTGGCCGTGACAGGAGTCCGCCCAGGCCATCTCCCGGCGAACCAGGAGCAAAGCCGAGGATGCAATCGCCGGAACTGGACGCAGACAGCAAGCAATTCATTCTCGATGTGCCCAAAGAGCGTCTCGACTCGGCACCCGGCTTCGACAAGGATCATTGGCCGTCGATGGCTGATCAGCGCTGGGGAACGGAGATCCACTCTTTTTATGGCACGCAGCCTTATTGGGAAGTGCGCAGCCGAGGAGGCGCCCCGCTGCGGGGCACGATGTGGAATGAGTCAAAATGGCGGCTTCTCGGCAGCCTAGACTGCGAGGGGCCGCCGCATTTAATTGAGGACTGCGCTCTATGAACAGTGATGATAAGGATCGGATGCACGGCGAGGGCGACCGCGAATCCGCTCTAAAATACAACGAGGCAGCTCACCGCTTTGGAAGAGCCGGCAAAGCCAAGCATACCGGCAAATCGACAAACCTTTCCAAAGTGGATCTCGATCGAGCCGAGCATACCGGGAAAAAGCGCGCCAAAGAAGAAGACCCCTCGGTAAGCCGCGAAGCATGAAGTTCGCGTAGGTCTGACAGATCTCGGCACAATCGGTTAACAGCCGGATATGGCCGCCCTCGGCGTGCCGGCCGCCTTGCTCTAAACAATAGAATAGGTAATGGTATTCAGACAAATGCCGTGGCAGTTAACGCATTCCTGAATACATTGGTGCGATGTCTCATACCTCCAATAAAAACTTGGTCGTTCGGAGACGCGGATTCAGGCGTTCACCACCGCCCCGCCGTTCGGATGCAACACCTGTCCCAACATATATGACGCATCAGCGCAGGCGAGAAATACGTAAGCAGGCGCGACTTCATCCGGCTGGCCGGGACGGCCCATCGGGGTATGACCACCGAAGGTTGCGACCTTGCCCTCCGAAAAGGTCGACGGCACCAATGGAGTCCAGATGGGCCCGGGTGCCACGGCATTGACATAGATCCCCTTGTCGATGAGCGCTAGAGATAGCGATCGAGTAAACGCGACGATTGCGCCTTTCGTCGCGGAATAGTCGAGGAGTTGCGGACCGCCCCGGTAAGCCGTGACGGAGCTGGAATTAATGATGCGCGCACCCGCTGTCAGATGAGGGAGCGCCGCTCGAGTCAAGTAAAACATCGAGAAGATGTTGGTGCGAAAGGTACGCTCGAGTTGTTCGCGTGAAATCGTCGAGATACCCTCCTGCGGATGCTGCTCGGCGGCATTGTTCACCACAATATCGAGTTGCCGGAAAGTGCCGACTGTCTGTTCGACTGCCTGTCGACAAAATGCATCATCACCTACGTCACCGGCGATCAGCAGGCAGCGTCTACCGGCATCCTCGACCTTCCGTTTGGTCGCGCTCGCGTCGCCATGCTCGTTTAGATAAACGATAGCTACATCAGCACTCTCCTTGGCGAAGGCGATGGCCACAGCCCGACCGATGCCGCTATCGCCCCCGGTGAGGAGTGCAACTTTATCGCGCAACTTTCCGCACCCCGTATAACTGAGCTCACCCGATGCGGGTTGCGGTCGCATCTCCGTCTCGATTCCAGGCTGCCGAGTCTGGTGTTGAGGTGGAAGGGTCTGCTTAGTCTGCTTTTTAGCCATGTGAATGTTAATGTGAAACCCCGATCTGGAACCTATTAGGGGCAACGGCAACATTCGTACCGTTGCCTGATCCGGCGCCGCTGCTTGAAACGATGGGTGGGACCCGCCGCCGCCGGCCCCTGCCATCGGTATTTTTTTACGGTCGATCAGAAATTTTTGCACGTTCGGCAACTCGCCATCCCCGCTCAGGCGCCGATAAGACGGGCGGCTGCACCTTTCTGCAAGCGCATCTCGACCGCCTCCCAGTCGATGTTGGAGAAAAAGGCCTCGATGTACTTGGGCCGCTCGGACGGCTTATAGTCGAGCAAGAAAGCGTGCTCCCAGACGTCCATCACCAGGATTGGGGTAAAGCCAGCGACATTGCCGACCTCGTGCAGGGAAACCCAATGATTGGACAAGCGCTTTCTGACTGGGTCCTGGTAACAGATCGCCCAGCCCACTCCTCGCATCTTGCCAACGCTGGCGAAGTCCGCGCGCCAGATCTCGTAGCGGCCAAAACTCGCCTCCGCTGCTTGATAGAAGGCCGAGTCACGATCCGGGTTACCAGAGCCACCGCGCTTGAGGTTACCGAAATAATATTCATGCAACACCATGCCGTTATACTCAAAGCCCAACCGGCGCGTAAGCTCCGAGTAGGCCGGCATCTCCTCTTGATCGACCTTGCCGTCGGCCAGGAACCGTGCAATCTGCTCGCTCAAGTTGTTAGTCTCCTTGACGTAGCCCTCGTAGAGCTTGAAGTGCATCTCGAGCGTGCGATCGGAGATGCCGTTGAGCCCATTGAGGGCGAACTGTTTGGGGGTATAGGGCAGTTGGTTACTCATCGCGCTCCTCCTCTAAAACGGCTTGCCTTGTACTCTCGTGCTCAGCGCAACAGGATGGGTGCGCCTGTTACAGTGGCGGCGTGCGAGCGACGCTGACCCGCCTCGGCACTATCGTCCCTCTATCGCGAAGGAAATCTTGACGTTGAGCCGGTAGTAGGTGATCCGATCGTTCTCGACAGTTGCTTCCATCTCCTTGACATAGATCGATTTGATGTTGCGCACCGTCTTGGCAGCTTCCTGAACGGCGAGCTGCGCGGCGTCCTCCCAGCTCTTCTCGGACTGCGCCAATATTTCGACAACCTTTAGCATAGTCATGGTCGCTCCTCTTAATGGACAGGGGTCAAGGGTAAATAACTCAGGGTCCTTCAGTTAAGCCACCCGATCCGCACTCGGCCACCCATCACTTCGCCAACCCATCGCGAGGCAAAAAGAATCCCGCCCGTGTGCCGGATAGGGGAGAGGGCACCCCAGGGGCGGGCAAATGGGGAGGCAAAGGGGGACAGTCAGCATGCGCCTGAGCCATGGCTCGCTAGACAGCATTCTCTATGCCCGGCTTGGCGTGTCCCGACATAACCCCGCCCCGTCAGGGAGTTAGCATGTGCGAGCGAGAGAGAATGGGTGTGCCAGAGGGGCGAATCGGTAACACTTTCCGGTCGAGGCTGTAAGGGTTGCAATAGCATACTGGGGTGCAGCTGCATTTGCCGGTACTCCTGGCATGCGGGACGCGCAGCTTTGGCTTGGCGCCACCATCGCCCTAAGCGTGATGCGTCGCGAATGCGAATGAGTGGTGGGTCATACCAGCCAGTCACTGCATTTTTTTCCGCTCATTCTGCAAATCTTACCGATACAAGAGTGCCGAAGCTGCAAGCACCTGCCGCCGCGAATGGATCTTCTTGATCGGCAATCGATTGAAAGGGGAGGGCACGGAGGGCACGCCCGTTGCTCATCATAGGAACGTACGAAGGAGGCAGTATGAAAACGAGAGTAGTTCTACTAGCTTTGATGCTATCCAGTAATACGACATTGGTCTGAGAAAGCGCGAGCGCGGCCTCTCGCCCAGGAGACAGTACTACTGCGGAGTCAGAGACTACGGAGGCGGAAAACACCGAATCGAATATTCGCGATGAGGAGAGCACGACGGTAACGCCTGTCGACCAGAAAGAAGACGCTACTGACCTTGAAATAACAGCGGCCATTCGGCGCGCCGTAGTCGCAGATGAATCGCTTTCGACGAATGCCCACAACGTGAAGATCATTACTCAAGATGGGAGCGTGACTCTGCGCGGGCCAGTCGACAGCGAAGCGGAGAAAACTCGGATCGCCATACTTGCGCAAGAGGCTGCCGGTGTAACAAATCTCAACAATCAGTTGGAAATTGACCGCGATTAACTGGGCTTCAGTTTTGCGTTGGAGGACATCATGAAGAAATCCGTTGTATGTATCGCTGCGAGTACCGCTCAAGCGGAACGATAGTAAACCAGCTTAAGATGGCGGGCTTTCTCAATAATGACAAGTGGGTATCCACTTCGCGCAAGTGACCCCTATGTGTTGTGGTCAAGCGATTTGGCTCTTCCCACGAGGTTTCGGTATGGGGTGGGTAGCATAGTGGCGGCTTGCTGCATCAGACGGTAGAAAAGCAACCCGCGTGAACG
>JBIMKD010000300.1:0-14973 GCA_043673815.1 Chromatiales bacterium | reverse complement strand
ATTACTAATACGAATGCAGTAGAATAGCAACATTAGCATATCCCCGGGGTTGGTCGAAGTCGCCATTCTGAAGCGCTGCCGAGGTTTCGGACGCCGTTTGCAAACCTTACCGGGGGCGGTGAATGCGTTCTTCAGCCCACTGCTAAACCATGGATCTAGACCTGTCCTCGCGTGATTCCTTGACCTTCGCGCCGTGTAAGCGGCGCCAATCTCCGCGCTCTGGGCTTGTGTGCCTGCTCGCAGCGTGGCTCGCCGGTTGCGCTACGAGCCAGGTTCAGACCCAGCCGAGGAAGCAAGCGGTGATGCAGCCCTCCGCGAACGCCGTTGCCCCCATGCCGAGGATCGACCTCACCGAAGAGATGTTATACAAGCTGCTGGTCGCTGAAATCGCCGGGCAGCGGGGGCATCCCGAGATCGCGGCAGAAAATTATTTAGACATCGCACGTACAGTAGCCGATGCGCGCGTCGCGGAGCGTGCGACGCGCATCGCGATTTTTGCCAAACGCGAACACGACGCGCTCGAAGCGGCCGAGCTCTGGGTCGCGCGCGCCGGGGATGATCCGGAGGCGCGGCGTGTGCTGGCGGCGTTATTGATACGCGGAGGCCGGCTTGACGAAGCCTTGAAACATCTCGATATCGCGACGGACTCAAACGATGAGCGGGCGAGTCATAACCTGCGCCTGATCGCCAATTTACTCAGCGCCGGAAAGGACCAAGCCGCGGCGCTCGAGGTGATGGAGCGGCTGGTGGCGAAACGCCAAGATGACCCGCAGGCCTTATTCGCTTATGCGTGGTTGGCGCTTCGCGCCGGCAAGGTTCAGATAGCGCGGGAAACCATGGAGCGGGCGCTGAGACTTCCTCCCTTCGACACGAACATGGCGGTGGCCTATCTCGGGATCTTGCAAAAGCAGGGCGACGTGCAAACCGCGTTGACCTGGATCGAGGAGGCCGTGAAGGAACATCCCGAGGACTTTCATCTGCGCATGGCTTACGGCCGGCTGCTCGCCGACAATAAGCGTTTCGATGCGGCCCGCGACCAATTCGAGATCCTTGCTAAGGAGCAACCCGACAACCCCGATGTTCGCTTTGCGCTAGGGCTACTCTACCTCCAAGGCCAAGACCTGGCCAAAGCCGAGCAAAGTTTTATGCGCATCGCGCGGAGCGGGCAGTACACCCAGGATGCCCGTTATTACTTGGGACAAATTTCCGAAGCGAAAAAGGATTACGGCTCCGCGATCCATTGGTACGCATCGGTCGAGGAAGGACCGAACCATTTCGACGCGCAACTGAGCATCGCGCTGGCGCTGGTTAAAGACGGTAAGGTGAAGGACGCCGAGCGCCATCTGGCGACGATCAATCCTTCGAACGAGCAGCAGAGGATAAAGGCAATCCGGATCGCGGGCGAAATACTTAGCCACCAGGGCCGGTACACGGAGGCCATGAAGCTTTATGACCAAGCGCTGGCCGGGGGCTATGATTCGGAACTGCTTTATACCCGGGCAATGCTCGCGGATAAGATCGGCCGCATCGATCTGCTGGAGCGCGATCTGAAGCACATTCTGGTGCGCGAACCCAAGAACGCCCAAGCCCTCAACGCCCTCGGTTTTTCTCTCGCCGATCGCACCACCCGTTACCAAGAGGCTTATGCGCTCATTAAACGAGCGCTGGAATTGACGCCGAATGATTTTTTTGTCCTCGATAGCATGGGATGGGTGCTTTACCGTTTAGGGCGCATGGATGAGGCGGAAAGCTATCTTCGACGAGCGCTGCAGATCCGCAATGACCCCGAGGTCGCGGCGCATCTCGGGGAGATCCTGTGGGTGAAGGGCGACAGGGCCGAGGCACGGCGGGTTTGGGACGGTGCGCTGCGGGTAGCGCCGGGGGACCCGAATCTACTGAAAGTGATGAGACGGCTCAACCAGTGAAAGCAAGGCATGCCGCGCTTGGGCTGCTCATGCTCGCCGCATGCGCGCAGATTCCCGTCTACCACTTGGGGGGGAACGCGGCCATCGATCAGGCTTGGCAACGCCACCGCGGCGAGATCGATGCCTTGCGGCGCTGGTCGCTCCATGGGAGAGTCGCGGTGCAGACACCCCGAGACGGTTGGCAGGCGGGTTTGCAGTGGCGGCAGGCGGGTGAAGGTTTCTCGCTGCGCATCCATGCCCCACTGGGACAAGGAACCTACGGTCTGGATGGCGATGCGAGCGGCGTCGTCCTGCGTACGCCGGACAATAAATCTTTAACGGCCCGCGATGCCGAGACCCTGCTCTCGGAGCAACTCGGGTGGACCCTGCCGGTCGGGGGTCTGCATTACTGGGTGCGCGGGATCCCCGATCCCGAGGCGCCGGTATCCCGGCTTCAGTTGGATCCCTTGGGCCGCATGATCGATCTGGAGCAGTCCGGGTGGCGCATCAGTGTTCTAGACTATGGCCGCAGCGGGGCGGTCGATCTCCCGCTCAAGCTCTCCTTACACGGCGCTGAGCTCAAGCTGCGGATGGTCGTGCAAAGCTGGGAGATGGGTTGAAAAGTGCTCGCCACACCCTGGCCCGCACCGGCAAAGATAAATCTATTTCTCCACATTACCGGGAGGCGCGGGGACGGCTATCACGAGTTACAAACCGTATTTCAATTCCTGGATTGGGGCGATAGCCTCGAAATCCATCCGCGCGAGGACGGCAGGATCAGGCGCTTGTCGGAGCTGTCCGGCGTGCATGCCGACGATGACCTGGTGGTCAAGTCCGCGCGGTCTCTGCAGGCGGCCACGGGTACCCGCTTCGGTGCCGATCTCAGGGTAAGAAAGCGTTTGCCGATCGGTGCCGGACTCGGTGGAGGGAGCTCCGATGCAGCAACCACGCTCGTCGCCTTAAACCAATTATGGGGACTTGGATTGCCCACCGAGCACCTGATCGAATTAGGGGTAAAACTCGGCGCCGATATTCCCATCTTTATCCATGGCCGGGCGGCTTGGGCGGAAGGAGTCGGAGAGAAGCTGACGACGCTGTCGCTCGATGAGCCTTGGTTTTCGATCATCCAACCCGCCTGCATGGTATCGACCGAGGCAGTGTTCGCCGATCCGCATTTGACACGGGATTCGACTGCCATCACAATCGCCGATTTCATTAACTCGGGCGGCCGTAACGACTGCGAACCCGTGGTGCGGGCGCGTTACCCGGAAGTGGCGAGGGCCTTGGACTGGCTCAAGCAATGGGGCGACGCCCGGCTGACAGGAACCGGCGCCTGCGTGTTCGCGCACTTTAGCGCGCAAGCGCGGGCGCGCGATGTGATTCGGGCCTTGCCTCACGATTGGCAAGGGATTGTGGCCAGAGGGTTAAACCGCTCCCCGTTGTTGGATCGGCTCGCTAGAGAGCACGCGCGGGGCTCGCATCAAGGTGCTATTGGGGTGTAGCCAAGCGGTAAGGCACGGGGTTTTGATCCCCGCATTCCCAGGTTCGAATCCTGGCACCCCAGCCATGTTTAGGTGACCAAGGGGCAGGCATGTCGTTTGATTCGGTGATGCTGTTTACAGGCAATGCCAACCCTGCTTTGGCGCAGGCCGTGGCTAACCATCTGCAGATCCCCTTGGGGAAGGCGACGGTGGGCCGTTTCAGCGACGGCGAGGTGATGGTCGAGATCACGGAGAACGTGCGCGGGCGCGATGTCTTCGTGCTACAGCCTACCTGCGCCCCGACTAATGATCACTTGCTCGAGCTCTTGGTGATGGCCGACGCCATCCGGCGCGCTTCGGCGTATCGTATTACCGCGGTCATGCCCTACATGGGTTATTCACGCCAGGACCGGCGCCCGCGTTTTGCGCGCGTACCGATCACCGCGAAGATGATCGCCAATATGATTGCAAGCGTGGGGACCGATCGGGTCATGACGGTCGATCTCCACTCTGAGCAGATCCAAGGATTTTTCGATATCCCGCTCGACAACATCTACGCCTCGCCTGTGCTGCTCGGCGATGTGTGGAAACACGAATACCCGAGCGTAATGGTGGTCTCCCCCGATGTGGGCGGCGTTGTCAGAGCGCGGGCGCTGGCCAAGCGGCTCGATGATGCAGAACTCGCGATCATCGACAAGCGCCGTCCCAACCCCAACGAAGCCCGGGTCATGAATATTATCGGCGATGTCGAGAGCCGAACCTGTGTCATGATCGATGACTTGGTGGATACCGCCGGAACCCTGTGCGAGGCCGCCCAAGCGCTTAAGGCCCGCGGCGCCACACGGGTTTTAGCCTACTGCACGCATCCGGTGCTTTCGGGCAATGCCGTCGAGCGTATTCAGTCTTCCGCATTGGATGAGCTGGTGGTGACCGACACCATACCCTTAGCACCCGTGGCGGCCGCATGCCCGCGGATCCGCCAGCTCAGTGTCGCTGGACTGCTCGGCGAGAGCATACGCCGGATCGCCTCGGGAGAGTCCTTGAGCTCGATGTTTATGGATTGATGGCCAACGTTCCCGGTCGCAGGGGCGCACGACCAGCCGCAAAAAACCGCAAACGAAAGGGGAAATCAAAGTGAACCAGTTCGAAATCAGCGCTGAAGACCGTGCCAGCGCCGGGAAAGGTGCGAGCCGCCGCCTGCGCCGCGCCGGCAAGATCCCGGCCATCCTGTATGGCGCCGGTAAAGACCCGGTGATGCTGCAGTTGAGTCACGACGAGATGGAAAAACACCTGGCGCAGGAAGCGTTCTATTCGCATATTCTGAGCGTGAACGTGAACGACGTGACGGAGAAGGTGGTGCTCAAGGATCTGCAACGGCATCCATTTAAGCCTCGCATCATGCATGTCGATCTGCTGCGGGTGAGCGAGCATGAGAAGCTCACGATGCGGGTGCCCATTCACTTTGTTAACGCGGACAAGTGTGTCGGCGTTAAACAAAGCGGCGGCGTCATCAGCCACTTGATGACCGAGGTCGAAGTCGTGTGCTTGCCGAAAGACCTGCCGGAATTCATCGCTGTCGATCTTGCGAACGTAGCGGTCGGTACCACATTGCACCTCTCGGATCTGAGCCTGCCCGCCGGTGTCGAGGCCGCCGGGCTCCTGCATGGCGGCGATCCGGCCCAGCCCGTGGTCTCGGTGCATATCCCGCGGGTGGTCGTGCCCGAAGGCGAGGCTGAGGCTCTAGCGGAGGCCGCGGAGGAGCCTGCCGCCGCGGCGGCGGCCGAACCGAAACCGAGCGCTTGATCCGGCTCGGACGTGTCGGACCGCGCAGGGATCGATCTCATCGTCGGTCTTGGCAACCCGGGCCCCGAGTACGCCGAGACGCGCCACAATATCGGTTTCTGGCTGCTGGATCGGATCGCGCGATCGTGCCGCGCCGAATTTCAGGAACAAAGGCATTTTTTTGGCCACATCAGCCGGGTCCGTCTCGCGGACCGTGAGTGTTGGTTGCTGAAGCCCATGGCGTTCATGAACCATAGCGGGCGCAGCGTCGCGGCGTTCATGCACTATTATCGAATGCCGGCGGCATCGGCATTGGTGGCCTACGATGAGTTGGATCTCCCCCCCGGAAAGGCGCGGCTGAAATGCGGTGGGGGTCATGGCGGGCACAACGGCCTGCGGGATATTTTGGCCTGCCTGCCCGATCCCGGTTTCATTCGGCTGCGCGTAGGCGTTGGACACCCGGGAGCGCGCGAGCTGGTCACGCCGTACCTCTTGAGCCGTCCCTCGAGCGCCGATCGGGAGGCGATCGGATCGGCGCTCGATACGGCCCTCGAGCTGCTGCCTCGGATCGTCAGCGGTGATCTTCCGGCGGCGATGAATCGTCTGCATCGGCGCGATGACAAGCTTCCCTGATGGGGTTTAAATGCGGCATCGTGGGCCTGCCGAATGTCGGTAAGTCCACGCTCTTTAATGCGCTCACCAAAGCCTCGATCGCGGCCGAGAATTATCCTTTCTGTACCATCGACCCGAACATCGGTCTAGTGGCCGTGCCCGACCCTCGCTTAACGGCGCTCGCGGCCCTCGTCAAACCGCAAAAAATCGTTCCGGCCCAAGTGGAATTTGTCGATATCGCCGGCCTGGTGGCCGGGGCCTCCAAGGGCGAGGGCTTGGGCAACCAGTTCCTAGCTCATATCCGGGAAACACAAGCCATGGCCCAGGTCGTGCGCTGTTTTGAGGACGATAATGTGGTGCATGTGGCGGGTCACGTCGATCCCCTGTCCGACATCGAGACCATCCATACCGAGCTCTGTCTCGCGGACCTCGAGACGGTCGAGCGCGCCTTGGAGCGCGTCATCAAGCGCACCAAGATCGGCGACAAGGAAGTCTCCGCCGCGAGGGAGGTTTTCGAGACCGCGCGCACCCGCCTCGATTCGGGTCAGGCGCTCCGATCGGTGGACTTCGCCTCCCAAGAGCGCGAGCTTTTGCGCGAGCTGCACCTGTTAACGATGAAGCCCACGATTTATATCGCCAACGTCAAGGAGGCGGAGCTTCGCGGGAATCGCTGGACGGAGGATCTCACTCGCTACGCCGCGCGTGAAGACGCGGCCAGCCTCGTCGTCTGTGCCGCGTTAGAGGCGGAGCTCGTGTGCTTGAGCGAAGGCGAACGCCGCGAGTACTTGACGGCGCTCGGCCTCCAAGAACCCGGCCTCGATCGTTTCATCCGCGCCGGCTACACGTTGCTGGGCTTGCACACCTTTTTTACCACCGGCCCGAAAGAAGCGCGCGCCTGGACGATTCCGGTGGGAGCGACGGCGCCCCAAGCCGCCGGGGTCATTCACACGGACTTCGAGCGCGGGTTTATTCGCGCCGAGGTCGTCACTTACGACGATTTCCTGACCTACCGCGGCGAGAACGGGGCGAAGGAAGCCGGCAAGTGGCGGCTCGAAGGCAAGGAATACGTCCTTCGTGACGGCGATGTCGTGCGTTTCCGGTTCAAGGTTTAGTGGTAAATGGGGTCGATGTTTGTTCTCATCGCGGTCTGCCCCCGAGTGGCGGTGAGGCAGGATAAGGCGTTCAGTCGGACTCGTTACTCAGTTGGGGGAATTAAGCGGTTGTTAATTTGGGCCTGAACCTCGTGTGTCATGACCAACGAACCACGATGTTGGGTTAATATATCTATAAACGCGCTCGCGCTAAGATTGCTATATATATAAACACGTTTATAAAGGTTAAAGCTGTTTCTACATATGTAAACGAGGTCGAATTCTAGTTGAGCGCTTTGGAGTCCTCTCAGGAACAGTCGATGTGGCCATTCCGCCGCCGTCACGTGCAGCAGGCGTCCCGGACGCGGCGCTCCGACGCGATCGTGGACAGCCGGCTTCACGCGAAGCACGACCTCGGCCGCGCGGATCTATGCAACGCAGACTTCTTCGCGCAGCCTGCGAACCGGGCGCATTTCGGCAGCCAACTTCTGCTCTACGAGCAGGTCATTATTCCGACTAATGACTTTGCTATTGTCCCCGCGCTCCTACAGTGGATGGGGCAAAAGCACTTCGAGGCCGCACTCGATTGCGGTGCCATCAGTTTTTTGCGTCGACTCGGCCTTCTCGGTTATGCGGGCAATGGCAATGGCATCAGTAGCTTCATCGTTAAGGACACTACTGACAAGCCCTTCCTTTGGTGGCAGAAGGCGCTATTCGGAGAGTTAGCGGAAGCTGTTGAACTGCAGCTCGTTCACAACGTCCCCTCACTTACGAAGCGCGAGCGTGACAGCCTCCTTCAACATGTGGTGGCTCATTCGCAACCAGTCACCTATGACAACGACTTCTTTCTCAAGAACATCGTGCAAGAGAGCTACGCGGACATACGCGACACACCTAAGCTGGCGACCTACGTTACACAGCTCGTCGCGCGCGCCAGCCATCCGCTCGGCCAGCCAATTGCCTTGGAGCGTCTTGCCGGCGTAGCGCCCGACGCTCTGCAACTCGCAGGAGACGGCGAGGTTTTGAGCGCCGCAGATCTCGTCGTAAGGGTTGCGGAGACGAATATGGAGATTGTGTTGGCCGACTTCGCGGGTGGCGCTGATCTCCACGTGCCCATGGGAGCAGATGCCATTCTCAGACACAAGCTACTTCGCTCTGGCAGTACTGCGGTAGCCCTGGAGGGCTTTGCACGTCTCCTCGAGCTGAATGGAATCCCGGATATCCGAGTAGCTGTCGAGTCCGGAGCAATTTCTTTGCCCGAGATATGGAAGCTCCGCCAGAGGCGCGTGGCTAGACGATTTCGCGAGTGGCTGGCTGATGCTGCGTCATCACGAGATGTTGAACGCCTATATGTCGAGAGCCTGGGACGTACATCACTTGTACAGTCGCTTCCCGCTCGGGTGGTACGCTTCGCGCTCACCACTGCGGTGGGCGCCGCGAACCCAGTGGCCGGCGTGGCTGTGAGTGTTATCGACAGTTTCTTCGTCGACAAGTACTTAGCCGGCTATCGACCGAAACTGATGCTGGATGAAATCCGGAAGCTGCTACCACCAAGCGCATAATCCACGCCCTGAACGCGCGTAAGGCGGATTCGTAAATTCGTAGGGCGGATTAGCCCGCGTAGGTCGGAACCGTCTTTTCGGGTTCCGACGCATGGGTGACGGGGAACACCTTCGACGATTCGCATGGCGTTGCGTGATCCATCGGCGCCACAGGGTGTTTGGACGCAGTGTTGTCGGAACCCGTTGGAACCGGTTCCGACCTACAATGTGGCGATGTCGAACTATCGTCGATTCCGCGTGCCGGGCGGCACGTATTTCTTTACCGTCAATCTGCTGGAACGACGGCGGGATTGGCTGGTTCGGTATATCGATGCGTTACGGGATGCGGTGCGCCGGACCAAGCAGCAACGTCCCTTTCATATCGACGCCTGGGTAGTGCTGCCGGATCATCTGCACTGCGTGTGGACCTTGCCGCCCGGCGATGACGACTTTTCCAATCGTTGGAAGGCGATCAAGATCCGCTTCGTTCATGCACTGCCGCGCACGGAGCGGCGATCCAAGGTTCGCGTCGCCAAAGGCGCACGAGGTATATGGCAGCACCGCTTCTGGGAACATGCTATCCGTGACGACCAAGACTATGCGAAACACGTCGACTACTGCCATTTCAACCCGGTCAAACATGGGCTGGTCTCGCGGGTGGTGGACTGGCCGCATTCGACGTTTCACCGCTACGTGGAACGCGGCGTGTATCCATCTACCTGGGCAGGTGGACCGGAGAAGGATCTGCAAGCAGGGGAACGGGCATGAGCCCGCGGATGCGGTGAACGAAGGAAACCGCATCGCTCGCGAAAAGCGCTGGGTGAGAGAAGGTAATCGATGACCGAATACCGTCGTGCCTGGCTTCCGGGAGCCACGTGGTTTTTCACGGTCAATCTGGCCGAGCGACACGGGAATTGGCTATTGGTCGAGCAGAACTGCATTTCGTAGCGTTCGGGCGCGACACCCCTTCCACATGGAAGGGGTGGTGATCTTGCCGGATCATTTACATTGCGTCTGGACGCTGGCGCCCGGTGATACGGATTTTTCTACCCGCTGGAGTGTGATCAAGGGACACTTCTCCCGTGCTATCCAAAAAGGCGAGCGCATTTCGCAAAGCCGCGCTAAGCGGGGTGATCGAGGTCTATGGCAGCGCCGTTTTTAGGAACATCTGATCCGTGATCAAGCCGACTTCAATCGCCACGTCGATTACGTCCATTGGAACCCGGTAAAACACGGATGGGTGCGACCCGTAGCCGATTGGCCCCATTCCAGTTTCCATGCGTTCAGGCGGCGAGGAATCTATCCGGAGGATTGGGGTGGCGAGAACCTCCCAAGTCTTGCGGCAGGAGAGTAACGCGAGCGATGCGGTTCCCTTCGTTCACCGCATCCTACGGGCTGGTCGGTGAACACGGGACGCGGGCCAAAGAGCGCGCTACGTTAGAGCATGCTGTTGGTAAGTGCTAATATGTAATTATGGACATCGAAACCATTCGTCATGAAGTGTTGTCCCTTCCCGCACAAGAGCGGGCTCAATTGGCGGAGCTGCTGCTGTCCAGTCTCGATAACTTATCAGAGGCTGAGATTGAAAAGCTTTGGTTTCAAGAAGCAGCCTGTCGAGCTGCCGAGATGGATCAGGGGTTGGTGCCGCGTATCCCCTCTGAGGTCGTGCGTCAAGAGGCTCAAGCACTTCTTAGGTGAGTTACTTCTTTAATCCATCGGCGCGAGTTGAGCACCTTGAACACATCGCTTACTACGAGTCTCAGCAACCCGGTCTCGGTGCGCGTTACCTTGGTGCCTTTGACGCAGCTATGGTCAAGGTTTGCGAAGACGACGCCCGCGATAGCTGCTCGCTTCTCCCAGGGTTCAGTTTAGCTCGCCGCCCGTTGGGCCTCGCCGGCTTGCGCCGGGTCATGTGATATTTTAGTATCACTAGCATGCGCACCGAGCTTGTGACAACACTGAAGCGTCATGCCACCGAGATCCTTTCCGAGTTAGAGCGGGACAAGGAGCCCATCCTTATTACGCAGCACGGCGTACCCAGCGCCTACCTTGTGGACGTTGAGACGTATGAGACGCTCCAGCGTCGCATGAGCCTGCTTGAAGGGATCGCGCGTGGAGAGAGAGCGATTGAGGAGGGGCGGACCCTGTCTCATGCTCAGGCTAAACAACGCATGGCCCGATGGCTGAGGTAATTTGGACCGAGCCTGCGCTCAGTGATCTGGATACCATTGCTGACTACGTCGCACTGGGCGATCCGAACGCGGCCAAGCTTTTAGTCCAGAAGGTGTTTCGGCATGTGGAGCAGCTAACAGACCATCCAAAGAGCGGCTCAAAGCCGCAAGAACTGAAAGGTTGGCGTTACAGGCAGATCATCGAGCCACCATGCCGAGTCTTTTATCGTCAAGAGGGCTCTCGCTTCTTTATCCTGTACGTCATGCGCGGCGAGCGTTTGCTGCGTCCCAGCGTGCTTGCGTCCCCCAGCAAGCAGTTGCCGTGATTAACGGATCAACGGGTCAGGTCTTGAAATATCAGCAAGCATAGGGTGCCCGATGCGCACGCGGAACAAGGGTTATGCTGATGAATGTCACGTTATCGTCGCGCACCGATTCCCGGCGCAACTTTTTACCTATCGTCGGCAGGCATTCCTGATCCGCGGGGAGGTCCTGACGGCGCCGCGTTCGGCACGTCGGGCTCGTCGCCGAGGTCCGTCATTGGCCGTATTCGACGTTTCATCGTTACGTCCGGCTCGGTCTGTATCCACAGGATTGGGCAGGTGCCGCGCTGCCACGAATCGAAAGCGGCGATGGGGAACCGAGCGAATCGTCCGCGTGCGTATAGCGCACCCAACGCTTGCTGGACGAGCCGTTCAACAAGCCCATTAGAGGAGAGATTCTATGGAGCTTCCTTTGACCCCATTAGAATTTGCGCGTCGTACGCGTAGACTATATCCCGAACGCGAAGCTGTAGTTGATGGTGAGTTACGGCTGTCATACGAAGAATTCTTCGCTCGGTGTGATGGCTGGTCGTCGGCCTTGCTGGCGCTCGGTGTGCGACAGGGGGATCGCGTTGCCTATATCGCACCTAACACTCATGCCCTGCTCGAATCTTTTTACGCGGTTCCTCAGATCGGCGCCATCTTGGTGCCGATCAACTACCGGCTGATCGCCGATGACTTCGCTTATCTCATCAACCACAGCGGCGCCCGGATAGTGTGCGCCCACTCCGACTACCTAGACTCGGTAGACAATATTCGCTCGCAGTTACCGAATGTTACGTCATTCGTTGCGCTCGAAGGGGCCAAACCTCGCTGGTTGGACTACGAGACGCTCCTGGCGGAAGCGCCGAGAGACTGCACGCGGCCGGCCATTACGGAAACAGATTTGTTGACGATCAACTACACCAGCGGCACTACTTCAAAGCCCAAAGGCGTGATGATTACCCATCGCAATGCTTACATTAACGTCGTGGGCACGCTCATTCATCACGCCATGACGCTTACGGATCGCTATCTCTGGACGCTGCCGATGTTTCATGCCAATGGCTGGACTTTCGTGTGGACTGTCACGGCGGCGGGCGCGACTCACATCTGTCTGAGAAAAGTCGAGCCGATTGCTGTTTTCGAGAAGATCAAACAGGAGTCTGTCAGCATGCTTTGCGCCGCCCCGACGGTCTTGATCAGCATCGCCAATGGTCCGGAGGAACTTAGACGCGAAGTGCGTCGTGGAGTGCGCATCTTGACGGCGGGTGCGCCGCCAGCGGCGGCAACCATCGAGCGAATCGAGGGCGAACTAGGATGGGTGATTACTCAAGCGTACGGGCTGACCGAGACCTCCCCCTTTATTACGATCTGTGAACCCAGACCTGAACACGAAGGGCTGTCGTGCGCCGAAAAGTCTGTGATCAAGGCGTGCCAGGGGGTAGAGTTGCTGACTTCGGGTGAGCTGTTGGTAGTTGATGAAGGGGGGCGCGAGGTCCCGCACGATGGCGAGACGCCCGGTGAGATCGTCGTTCGCGGGAACGCCGTGATGAAGGGCTATTATCAAGATCC
The DNA here is from genome assembly GCA_043673815.1 of Chromatiales bacterium. GTDB lineage: Bacteria > Pseudomonadota > Gammaproteobacteria > JACCXJ01 > JACCXJ01 > USCg-Taylor. Next base: position 2,514 of record JBIMKD010000300.1, on the reverse strand, counting down.
TGAGGCAACGGCCAAAGTCATGCGCAGCGGCTGGTTCCACACAGGCGATGGGGCGGTGATCCATCCCGATGGATACACTGAGATTCGCGACCGCCTGAAGGATGTGATCATTAGCGGCGGCGAGAATATCTCTTCGGTAGAGGTTGAAGGAGTATTGCTGCGACATCCAGCCGTTCAAGAGGTCGCAATCGTAGGGCTTCCTCACGAGCGCTGGGGCGAGGTACCGCACGCCTTCATTGTTCTGAAAGCAGGGGCCACGCCGGCCGAAGAAGAGCTGCGAGAGTTCGCGCGTAATCATCTCGCGCATTTTAAGGCCCCGCAGCGCATAACATTCCTCCCGGAGCTCCCGAAGACTGCCACGGGTAAAGTCCAGAAATATGTACTCCGCGGGGGACCGACGATCTCGAAGCAGCGAGCGTAGGGCGCGTGTCCGTGACCGTGCGCTGGCCCTAAGATTGCTCTGTATATCAGCAAGCTTATAAAAAGTAGCTGTTTTCCATATGGCTAAACGAGGTCGAATTCACGTTAGTTTATGAACGACATTGCCACCGCACTCCTTAGGTTCAGCGTGTCTTTTTTACCAGTCATGGCAATGTTTATTCTTGCACTACTGATTGCTGCGGTGGTCATTTATCTAAAGTTCCGTATTACTCCTGACGGTTCGCGTCGTTCGATAGTTCAATTTGCTTTGGGTGGCTTAGCTGTTGGACTTGTGGCTGGCTTTTTAGGTGCGGGTACGGGAATAGCCTTCCTTTGCTCGTATTCCCTTGGCAATCTGTGTGGTCTCGGAGGTGTCTTTTTTTCGGGGCCGTTGGCATTTAGTTTGGCAGTAATTGCGTATCTATTTCTTTGGGCAAGAAATGGCAAAGCACCCTGACTCTGTGAAGGCCCGGAGGATTAGCGACCCATGAAAGAAAACTCATCAAGACTGGCCTATGGAATTGCAATTGTCGCGGGCACGATTCTATGGATTACCACGTCGGCAATCGGCGGGAAGGCTGAGCCTTGGGATTCGTCTATCTACTGGACAGTCGCCTATCCGGTCGCCATCGTGCTTGCTGGGCTTCTCGGCTATGTATTCCCACAAAGACCGTGGCGCTGGGCGGTGGTCGTGATATTTATGCAGGTAGCGGTCATGCTCATTGCTGGCTCCGGTTTCGGGCTGCTGCCATTGGGGTTGATTCTCTTGACCGTTCTTTCATTGCCGGCCGTCGCGCTCGCACGGATGGCAGCCAAAGTTCGCCTGCGCAGAGGGGGTGTTTGATGGTGATCTTTCAGGGTGCGATGTTTCTCTTCTTCGGAGTCGGGCTATTGCTCGTAAACTATAATTCGCTCACTACGGGATGGTTGCCTTGCGGGTCAAACGGATTCAAGGGGCGACTGGAGCTCAAGAGGAGTGAACAACCGATCGGATTCTGGCTGATGTTCGCCTTGTATGGCGCGGGTGGGCTATGGCTGTTGGTTTTTGGCCTGCGTCTGCTCGCAGGCCAGGTCGAGCCGTTGCCGCTCAACTAGAAGCCGAACAAACCGGCTCTCAAGCCTCCCAGTCCGACTGCGCACGATCGAAAAAAGTAGGCGTTCTTGCCGAGTGAGCAACCGACCGCTGTTATAGCAAATTTAAACAACGATCAACCGGCACCTATTTCGCTGTGCATAGGTGCGGCCACCTCCCGAGAGGCAGTAAAATGCCGGGATCAAATGACTGGACACCACCCAGAGATCATCGGCGCAGAGCAACTCCACGGAGAACGGGATTGTGATGGGTAGCCAGCCTACACTGCACTTCAGCGTGACATTGCGCTTGATCCTGATAGCGTGGCTGGGGATCAGCATCGGCCTACCGGCGGCTTCCGCCCAATCGCCGCCGACTCAAGATACCGCCGCGGACCGCCTCTCCCGGGGAACGGTGCGGTCCAGGATCCAAGACATCGAGGCGCGCGAGGGCTTGGAGGAGCCGCTCAAGAAGCGGCTGCTTGAGATCTACCGCCAGGCGCAAGCGCATCTTGAGGCTGCCGAGAGGCATGCGGCCAGCGCCCTCTCCTACAAGAAAGCCGTGCAATCTGCTCCGGCCGAGATCGAAAAACTCCACCGGGCATTGGAACAAGAGGCGGGGACCGCGGCCTCGCCGGCAACGGATATGCCCCTAGCGGAGATCGAACGGCGCCTGCTTATGGCCCGGGCTGAGTTGGCGGGACTCCAGTTTGTGCGAGGCGATCTGGAAACAGAGATACAGGAAAACCAAGGCCGGACCTCGGAGGAGATCCAGGATGAGATTGCAGCGGCGAAAGAAGATCTCGCATCGTTAGAAAAGGATTTCCAGGCACGCCCCGGGCCGCAAGAGTCTCCGCTGGTGATCGAAGCCCGCCGAACGGTGCTGCAAGCCCATCAGCAAGCCCGCAGCAGCGAGATCCACACCCTCGAACAGGAGTTACTGAGCCACGATATCCGGACCGAGCTGCTCAGGGCACGGCGCGATCAGGTAACCGAACAGGTCGCGCGAGCGCAGGCGGAGGT
>JBIMKD010000299.1:0-2375 GCA_043673815.1 Chromatiales bacterium | reverse complement strand
GACGACCGGGGCTAGGGTCAGGATTTCGGTAGGCATCTTTCTTGCCTCCCTACTGGAGGTTATGAAAAAGGGACGGGGTTGTCACACCCTTCCTTCTGCCGCACAAGATATCGCTGGCATCATATTAAGTTTATACCGCCGCTCATTCTTATCTACCCCATCATCGGATAAATTCTAGCCGGATTCTCACATGAGAAATCATTGCGAAGTTTCTCGGGGTTCCTCGATGACGCGTCGCCGCAATTGGGCTGGGACCAACCGGCAGCGCGGATCGTCCGCCAAGCCAGATAAAAAGCCCGGCACAAGGCCGGGCTCTGGATTCATAAATGAGCAATATTAAGGAATCACGAGACTCCCTCAGGTGGTTTCCTCTAAATTTAACGGAATTGTGCCACCTTCGGTGTCGGCGGCGGACCCAATTTCAGTTGCCTCATCGCTCGTAGCCGCGGCGGCCTCATCTCCGGGCAGCAACACCGCCCTGATCGGCCCGGAGGTGTTGAGCACCCACTTCGGGCTGAACAACTTCTTCTTTTCTCGCCCAGATGTTTCCATACCGTACCTCCTATCCTTGTTACATGCGACCCTGCTTCCCGTGCCTCTCACCAAAGGGGAGCAAAAAAATTATAGCATAGCGGTGTCCCTAATCTTTTGCGAAGAACGCACGCAATGCGGTAATGGTCGCTACGGGGATCCACCAGAAACCGCATTCTTCGCTTCGAGCAGATATTCACCGGTACGATTGACGGGTGCTCGGTGTATCCGAGAGAGGTGGTCAAGCAAGCGCTCCAATGCAACGCTGCGGCGGTGATCTTTGCGCATAATCATCCGAGTGGCGTCGGCGAACCCAGCCGCGCCGACGAGATGCTTACGAAGCGCCTTAAAGAAGCCCTCGCACTCGTGGATATTCGCGTCCTCGATCACATCGTTGTGGCGGGAACGGAGGCGGTGAGCCTAGCGGAGAGGGGGATATTGTAGGATCGCCGATGTCCCGACAGTGGAGTCAAGTTCTTTTATTGCCTCAGCTTGGGGCGATTTTCTTTTTCCACAGCAGCACACTGATTGCGAAACCATAGCGCTCGAAACACGGATTGGGCAACATTTTTTTCGCCTCGCGCGTAAGCCTGCAAAAATTTATCGTCATCGCCGACACTGCTAAGGACATTCTGTGAAATATTTCACAGAAAAACCCGGTGGTGTGTATATATTGGTTCTTGCTAAGAAAAGCATCAGAAGTGCGCCGATGGCGTTAACAGGTGATGCTGTTTAAAAATTAGCTTTGGTGAGCGTCGTTAGCAAAGTTAAAGAGCACGGGGCAAAAGAGCTCGAGTTGGTCGGAGGGAATCTCATCTGCGTTTTGTCGTTCAGGAGGGAATGCCATGATTAATATCTTTTCTCGCATCAACAAACAGCTGGCGTCTTGGATAGCTATTTGGCAATTCCTGCGGGGTTTGGATCGTAACGTACAGCTTGGCGATCCGGAGAGCCTGTTTGTTGAGCCGCCGAATCTCTGTAAGTTACCATCGAACGCGAGTCTTAGTGCCACCTCGCCTCAAGGTCATGAACCGCGACTGTGAAGTTGGGGGCTTCCCACGGATCTTCACCGAACATGTCCACGGTGTTGACGATCAGGTTCGGTCCAATACGTCGTACTCGGAGAAAATCCAATATCCGTAAGGGACGATTTTTATACCGCTGCTAAGCAATGAAAGCTTGTCGCCGTATTTCTTCTGGGATCTGCTTCATTTCAAACGTGAGAACATCTCTCCATGGCACAGGAAATAGACCGAGTGCCCGCGCCTCTCCGACAGGCGAACCTATACCCGCTGCAACCAGCGGTAAGCACAGCTTTGCCTGAGCAAGACCCCAAGATTTGAGCTGAAGGCGGTTGTAGGTAACATGACCGATTTCATCGATAAGCACATCAATAAGCCGCTCTTCGAGAGCATCGCAGAGCGGGGGAGTCGCTTTGAAGATCTCGCGCAGCGACCGGAGCATGCGCAACAACATAATGACCCCGAGAACCTCAGCCACAAGGAGGAGCGGGTACCGTATTACATCCGGTAAACGCAGTGTCGCGGTGTTTATAAGCCTCACGCCGAGAGAAGCTTCAAAACGCGGTTCTATATTGAGTCCAAATAGGTTGGCGGCAGAGAGCAAGATCTTCGTGTGATAATGCTCCTCAAGGAGCAAAATAAGTTCAAGGTCATTCTTGGGTCGCACGATCCCTCGCTCTACGGCGCGGAACGACTTCTCAACCGCGAATGCCTCGACGTTGTTGAACTTGATGAATGTGAGAAGCAGCAGGATCTCTTGCGGGGTTTTCCGCCCTTTATCATAGTGTCGATATTGCGCATCGAAGAGTGCTCGATCGAAGG
>JBIMKD010000298.1:0-7527 GCA_043673815.1 Chromatiales bacterium | reverse complement strand
GCCGCGGCCAGCATGATCGCCGTCGGGTTGGCGATCCCGCGGCCCGCGATGTCCGGCGCTGAACCGTGCACCCCTTCAAAGATGGCAGTATCGGCACCGATATTGGCCCCGGGTGCGACGCCCAAACCGCCGACGAGTCCCGCGATCTCATCGGATAATATATCTCCAAACATGTTGGTCGAAAGTAACATGTCAAACTGGTTCGGGTTGATCACGAGCTGCATGGCGGTGTTATCGACGATGCGTTCGTCGATTCGCAATCTGCCTTCGTATTGGCGTCCGATGTCGAGCGCCGTCTCGAGGAAGAGCCCCGTCAGCGCTTTCAATATGTTGGCCTTATGCACCACGGTGACCTTTTTCCGCCCGTGGCGCAGCGCGTATTCGAAGGCGAAACGAGCGATCCGCCGGCACCCCGAACGCGTGATGATCCCCGAGCCTTCGGCGACCGCCTTCGGATCGTCATCGATGGGGATGAAATGCTCAACGCCGACGTAGAACCCTTCGGTGTTTTCACGGATGAGAATCAGGTCTACATCCTCGAATCGTCCACCGCGAAATAAAGAGCGGGCCGGCCGCACGTTCGCAAAAAGCTTAAATTCGTTGCGCAGGCTGACGTTTACCGACCGGTAACCGCCGCCGACAGGTGTCGTCAGCGGCCCCTTGAGCGCCAATTTCGTGCGCCGGATGCTATCGATCGTCGCGGCCGGCAAGGGATCGCCGCCCTCCTTCGCAGCCTCCATGCCGGCCTGTTGCACGTCCCAATTAAAAGCGACGCCCAGCGCGTCTAAGACCGCGAGCGTGCAATCGATGATCTCGGGCCCGATTCCATCGCCGCGGATCAGCGTGACTGCAATGTTCTCAGTCGTCATAGCCCCCCCTTTATTCAACGTGTACCTCCCAGTCTTGCCGCGGGTACCTTAAGCGATGGGGTTTCCAAAGAGGAGAAGCGCAGCTCTCCCCTATGGTCAAGGGCGGGGTTCATACCCCGCCCGCGAAGTATATTGATTCACAGTTATCTTACGCTAATCTGGCGCTATAAGCGCCGGTTACAAGGTATCCGCGCTAGCTTCCATCCACGCGGATCGGGGTGAAAACGCCAAGATTTTGACATTCGCGAACAGCAGTGGTTTACTAAAATCCACTCGCCTGGCCGCTTAAGCAATGAATAACGCATCATGAACAGCAGCGTTCTAATTATTGAGGATGATCCCGGCCTGCGGCTAAAGCTCGCAACCGTGATGGAATTCCTGGAGTATCGGCAAATTATCGCCTGCGGCCACGGCGAGTGGGAGCCCCAGCTTCGGGAGGCGGAAACCGTTGAGCTGGTTTTGTTAGGGAGTTGTGGCTCGGCGCGAACGTTGATCGATGTGTTCCGCGCGCTTAAGACCTCCGATCCTTATCGCCCGGTCTTACTCGTCTCGGAAGCGGGCGGATTGCCGAAAAGCAACCAGGAGATCGAGGCCGGAATCCTCGGCGAGATCGAATTGCCGGTCCGTTATAAGCAATTCACGGGCGTGTTGCAGAAGGTCGATCTTTATCGACAAAACCGGCATGAGGACGGCACGCCCAGGCCCTTGGAGCTTTTTCGTAGCCTGGTCGGCACCAGTACCGGTATCAAACGCATACGCAAAATGATCGGGATGGTGGCCGCCACCGATGCGAATGTGTTGATCACCGGCGAATCGGGCACGGGAAAGGAAGTCGTGGCAAGGCACCTTCACTACAATTCAAAACGGCGGAGTAAGCCGTTCGTGCCGGTAAATTGCGGCGCGATTCCCGCCGATCTCTTGGAGAGCGAGTTGTTCGGGCACGAAAAGGGAGCCTTTACCGGAGCGATCACCTCGCGGCAAGGCCGCTTCGAGATGGCCGAAGGCGGAACCTTGTTTTTGGATGAGATCGGCGACATGAGCTTGGCGATGCAAGTGAAACTGTTGCGCGTGCTACAGGACCGCACCTTCGAGCGCGTCGGCAGTAACAAGAGCATCACCGCGGACGTACGAATCGTCGCCGCGACCCATGTCAATTTGGAAGAGGCCATCGCCAAGGGCACGTTCCGAGAGGATCTCTTTTACCGCTTGAATGTTTTCCCGATTGAGATGCCGCCGCTGCGGGAACGTATCCAGGATATGCCATTGCTCGTGAATGACCTCGTCGCTCGCCTGGAGCACGAAGGCCGGGGCAGGTTGCGATTAACAGACCTGTGCCTCGAATCACTGACCGCCTATCGCTGGGCCGGCAACATCAGGGAGCTAGCGAACCTGATGGAACGGCTGGCGATCCTCTACCCCGACGGGGTAGTGGACTTACATGATCTCCCGGAGAAATATCAGGCGGTGGAGTTAGCGGAGCGAGCGCCGATTCTCGTGGGCCAGCCGCACGCCGAGGAGGTTTCGTCCTTGCCGCGGTTGCCGCGCGGGGGGATCGATCTCAAGGAACATCTGAATAATCTCGAGTGCGCGATGATCAAACAGGCCCTCGACGAGGCCCACTGGGTGGTTGCGCATGCGGCTAAGCGATTGAAAATGGGGCGTACGACCCTGGTGGAGAAGATGAAAAAATTTGGGATGCACCGCGCCGAGGAAACGGTGAACGGCTAGTATGCCTGGCCGGGCGACCGCATACTTTTCCAAACCCGCGCAAGTCAAAGCCGACGGCGTGATGAAACCGGCATTGATCTTTCGGCATGTAAACTGCGAAGGGCCGGGTTATTTGGCGGAGTTCTTGGCCTTGCGCGGTATCTCGTTCGATCTCATACGGATTGATGAAGGCGAGGAACCGGCGCGTGATATCGACAGGTGTTCGGCGCTCGTGTTTATGGGCGGTCCGATGTCCGTCAATGATCCCTTGCCGTGGCTGGAACAAGAGCTGGCGCTGATTCGGGCGGCCCACGCTCGCGGTTTGCCGATATTAGGCCATTGCCTCGGTGGCCAGTTGATCAGCAAGGCATTGGGTGGCGCGATCACTCCCAGTCGCATTCCAGAAATCGGCTGGCGCCCGGTCGAGTGCGCGGGTGGCAAGGAAGCGGCGGGGTGGCTTGATGGTTTGCCGCCTCGGTTCGAGGTCTTACATTGGCACACCGAGACCTTCAGTATTCCCCCCGGCGCCGCTCGGCTACTAATGAGCGATGTTTGCGAGAATCAGGCGTTTGCGATCGGCAATACGCTCGGCATGCAATGTCATATTGAAGTCACGGCGAAGATGGTGACCCAGTGGGTGAAGGTGTACCAGGAGCAACTAGCTGCGCTCTCTACGAGCGTGCAGGCGCCCGATGAGATCACCCGTCGGCTTTCCCAACGCGTGAAGGCGCTGCGGCGCATCGCCGAGCGGTTCTATTGCCGCTGGCTGGAAGGATTCAGCGATTAATCGCGCCGGCCGGGCTGCGCAGTAACTTTTGCAGAGCTTCCCTAACCCGGCATAGCCGGAACCAAAAAGTTGGATGACTTCTTGATCACCTTGAAACCCAATAGTGGCGCGGGTTTCCAGAAGTCACCAAAAAAATCTTGTGCAAAACTCATAAGAGTTGGGCGATAAGGGACTAAATGACCTGCTTTTCTCTGATCTCGTCCAAGGTCTTGCAGTCGATACAAAGCGTCGCCGTGGGCCGGGCCTCGAGGCGCCGGATCCCGATCTCGACTCCGCAGTATTCACAGTATCCGTAGTCGCCCGTGTCGAGACTCGCAAGCGATTCTCCGATCTTCTTGATTAATTTGCGCTCCCGATCGCGGGTGCGCAACTCCAGTGCAAATTCCTCTTCTTGGGTTGCTCGATCATTCGGATCCGCGAAACTCCCCGCGTCGTCCTGTAAGTGCTGAACCGTGCGATCGATCTCCTCGATCAGATCGCGGCGCCAGCCGAGGAGGATCTTCCGGTAATGCTCGATCTGCGCCGGATTCATGTATTCCTCGCCCCGCTTCTCCTTGTACGGAACGAAACCGTCGTACCACGACGTCGTCGCGGCCGCGACACGCGCCCCTTTCGCCTTGCTAGTTTTCGCGACCTTCTTCTTGGCGGGCACTGCCCTTTACCTCATGTTTAGAAAAAATTAGCGCGCAGTTGTACCAAAAACCCGGGAGGGACGCAACGCTTTTAAGCACTCAGGAAGCTCTGCACAAGTGTCGCGAGCAAGCCCATATGCGCGAAGCCGCGGAGCGCGTCGCGAGACATATCAGGTAGATAGGCGAGCGACGCGCGAGCACGCGACAAAGCAGCAGTAACTTTTGCAGAGCTTCCCTAAATGGCTCGCGTCAAACCGAGTTGCTCGGCGGGCTTCCAGCCGGGCGCCTGATAATGCGCGATGACGCTCGTGTATAAGCCCCCGCGCACATTGAAGCGTGACGTCAGTCTCGCAAACCGCGGCCGGCACGCTGACACGATCTCATTCAAGATCATGTTTGTGACGTCCTCGTGAAAAGCGCCTTGATCGCGGAACGACCAGATGTAGAGCTTGAGCGACTTCAGTTCGACGCACTCTCGATCGGGGACATAGAGCAGCTCTAAGGTGGCGAAATCGGGTTGCCCGGTCTTAGGACATAGACAGGTGAATTCAGGGATTTCTATCCTGATCACGTAGTCGCGGGTAGGGCTCGGGTTCGGAAAGGTTTCCAGAGACGCCCTCGGTTGCGTTGACATGGCGGCGTCCGTCAAGATTGTTTGAAAGCGCGACGATACTTGCCTTGTTCATGGCCGCATAGCGCGGATTAGCTCGCAAGTATATACCTATCCTGACCTCCCTGGGGCCGGCGCCTTTACCTTCATGCCAGTTCCTGCTACAAACTGAGGCAGTGTTTCTTGAACAACGGATGCAAAACGCCTGGTACGGACGGCAGCGCTGGTGCGCCTTGTTGTTGCCGTTGAGCTGGGCCTATCGCGGCGCGGCCTCGACGAGACGGTTGTTTTACTCGATTCCACTGGTGCGGCCCTACACCTGTGCGGCGCCTGTCATTATCGTGGGCAACATCACGGTCGGCGGCACGGGCAAGACGCCGCTCGTCATCTGGCTTGCGCACTGTCTCAGGCGCCAGGGCTACCGCCCCGGGATCGTGACCCGCGGGTACGGGGGACAGTCGACGAGTTGGCCGAGGCGGGTAGCACCCGATAGCGATCCACACAAGGTCGGCGATGAGTCGGTGCTCGTCGCAAGGCGTTGCAACGGCCCCGTGGTGGCCGCCGGCCGCCGGCGCGCACAAGCCGTTGAACAGTTAGTAGACGACGATAAATGCGATGTGATCGTGTGTGACGATGGGTTACAGGATTATGCGCTCGCAAGGGATGTTGAAATCGCAGTCGTTGATGGGGTTCGCCGCTTCGGAAACGGCCTCCTGTTACCCGCCGGACCTTTGCGCGAGCCGATCGATCGATTAATGCGCGTCGACCTGATTGTCACCCGTGGTGAAGCCCTCGATAACGAATATGCGATGGGCTACCGAGCCTCGGTAGCCAACACCGTGGCTGACGATACGGCGGTGCGCACGTTGGATGAATTGCGCGGGCGGCGCGTCCATGCCGTTGCCGGGATTGGACACCCGGATTGTTTTTTTTCACTTTTACGAGGCTTCGGTATCGAGACGATCGAGCACCCGTTTCCGGATCATTACGGCTTTTCTCGCCGTGATCTCGCATTCACCGATGGGCTTCCTGTCATCATGACCGAGAAAGATGCGGTAAAATGCCGGCACTTCGCACCAGCCGATGTTTGGTATATTCCCATACAAGCCGAGCTGCCATCGGCCTTCGAAAAAAAATTTATTACCCTACTGACAACTAAGATCAATGGACAAGCGTCTTCTTGATATTTTGGTGTGTCCTTCATGCAAGGGCCCGCTGCTGTACAAGCGAGCAGAAGCCGAGCTTATCTGCCGCGCCTGCCGTTTAGCTTATCCGATTCAAGATGATATTCCGGTGATGCTGGAGGACGAGGCACGCTGTATGCCACCGGACGAGAAACTCTAGTTGGATTTTCGCGTTTACATCCCCGCGCGCTACCAGTCCACTCGCTTGCCGGGCAAACCTCTGGCGGACATCGCAGGCAAGCCTCTCATCCAGCACGTTCATGAGCGCGCGCTACAAAGCGGCGCCTCGGCGGTGATCATTGCCACCGACGATGAACGCATTCGAGCGTGCGCGCTCGGTTTCGGTGCAAGGGTTTGCATGACCTCTGTGCATCATCGTTCCGGGACGGAACGGCTGGCAGAAGCGGCAGCGGCTTTGAACGAAGACGAAGATGCCGTTATCGTTAATCTACAGGGTGACGAACCGCGCGTAGCGCCCGCGTTGCTGGCCCAGGTCGCCGGCCTGCTCGATGACCGGCCATGCGCTGAACTGGCGACCCTATGCGCGCCTCTCGGCAGCGCGATTGCGTTGCGTGATCCTAATATCGTCAAAGCCGTGGTGGACCACGAAGGCTACGCGCTATATTTTAGCCGCGCGCCGATCCCTTGGGATCGCGAGCAATTCGGCGCCGAATCGGCGGCAAGTGAGATGGCCTTGGCAGATCGCGCTTATTTGCGGCACCTGGGTTTGTACGCGTATCGCGTTAAAACCCTTAAGCGCTTAGCGCGGTTAGAACCCTGCGTTTTAGAACACCTCGAAGCGCTTGAGCAGTTGCGCGCCTTATACTATGGCTATCGCGTCGCGGTAGCCGTCGTGCAGCGCGAGATTGAACGTGGCGTCGACACTCCTGCGGACCTGGAATACATGCGGCGGGTATTCGAGCGGGAGCACTGCGCTCGCGGTGCGGTGTGACGCTCTGAGTGTTTGCAGTTGAGCGTATATGTTGTAAGCTTTTCAGTGAGGCGCGCCGTAGCGACGGCGGGTGCGCTGCTAAGGTGTTAGGTGTGTTTAACGAACCGATTTCGTTGAGCCGTGGATAGGCTCACCGATTCCAGGTGCCAACGGGATCTTAACCGTTCGTTAAAGTGTTTTTTTGTGATGTGTGAGGTTGATTGAGTATGTCCGATCGCGAACACGGTACGGTTAAGTGGTTTAATAACTCTAAGGGTTACGGTTTTATACAGCGTGATAAGGGTGATGACGTCTTCGTGCATTTTCGTGCGATCCGGGGAGACGGCTATCGCTCTTTACAGGATGGCCAACGTGTGGAGTTTTCCGTCAAGGAAGGTCAAAAGGGTCTGCACGCGGAAGATGTCGCCGTGATGGCCTGAGAGGTTGAGCGTTGAGCGGACAGGTGGGTCGATCCGCAGCCGCGCCCCGTTTGGCCTCCAATTATCGAGCGCGATAAATAATGCGCCCTTTGGATAAGTCGTAGGGTGTCAGTTCGACGGTCACGGTGTCGCCGGTGAGGATACGAATGTAATTTTTTCGCATCTTGCCGGAAATGTGAGCGGTCACGACATGCCCGTTGGCGAGTTGCACGCGAAATATGGTATTCGGTAGGGTTTCAACAACCTTGCCTTCCATTTCAATGTGTTCTTCTTTTGCCATGATCTCCAGTTGTAAGTCCGCGCGGTGAGAAACGGCGCATTGTGACCCAATTGGGGGTATAGCGCAAAACGCCGAGCGCAAGGTTAG
>JBIMKD010000297.1:0-4097 GCA_043673815.1 Chromatiales bacterium | reverse complement strand
GCCTGGTTCGGAGACTCAATTGCGCCCCACCAGCATTTGGAAATGGCGCGCATGCGTGCTCTGGAGGCCGGCCGGGTTCTCTTGCGGGCCACCAACAATGGGATTTCCGCCGTTGTCGACCACCGGGGAAAGGTGGTGGCTCAGGCACCACAGTTTCGGCCCTATACACTCAAAGCACGGGTTCGTGCACGCACGGGCGCGACACCTTACGTTATGTTTGGGAACGGCCCGATGGTTGTCCTCGCCGCAGGTTTGCTTGCCGCGGCTCTCGTCTTTTGCCGCGTGCGAAGTTAGCGACGCCCCTTGAAGTGATGAGGACCTTGAACCGCTACATCGCGAGGATCGTAATGGGCTCGATCGCGAGTGTGTTGGTGGTTCTGGTCGCGGTATTTTCTTTCTTTAAGTTTATCGATGACCTGGATCAGGTGGGCCGTGGCGGGTATGGGATCCTCGCCATCGTTGAGTTTGTCTTTTTCAGCATCCCGCGCTTGACCTACGAGCTGTTCCCGATCGCCGCCTTGATCGGCACTTTAATCGGTCTGGGAACGCTGGTTCGCAATAGCGAAATGATCGTGATTCGAACCTCCGGGGTGTCGCTGACGCGGATCGTTTTTTCGGTAATGAAGCTGGGATCCGTTTTCGTGCTCGCCTCCCTTGTGGTAGGCGAGTTTATCGCTCCGCCCGGCGAAGAGTTGGCGCAAAACAGAAAGGCGATTGCGACGACCAAAAAGATCGCGCCTACCCCGGGCGGTTTTTGGGCTCGGGACGGGCGGAGTTATATCAACATTCGCCGGGTGTTACCCGACAATCGCGTGGAGGAGGTTTCAATCTATGAATTCGACGACCAGAATCGTCTCCGCGTAAGCACTTCCGCGCGGCGGGCCTATTATGAGCAAGGCCGATGGGTTCTAGAAAATATCAATCAGACACTTTTCGACGCGGATCGCGTGCGCAAGCGGCGAATGGAGCATGCACCATGGGATTCGCTGTTGGATCCCAAGCTAATCAATCTGGTCGCAATAAACCCCCAGCACTTGTCGATGATCAATCTGTATAACTACATACGCTTTCGAGAGGCTAACCGGCAAAACAGCCGCTATTACCGGCACGCACTGTGGGCGAAGTTGTCATATCCGTTGGCCACGGGCGTCATGGTTTTTCTTGCCATTCCGATTGTGTTGGTCACGGCGCAAAAAACGGGTATTGGGCAACGGGTCGTCATCGGGTCATGCATCGGCTTGGTTTTCCATATCGTCAACAAGGCGGCGGGGTCATTGGGCGTATTATTCGATCTATCGCCGGTGCTCAGCGCGATGTTTCCAACGGCCGCCACGTTCGTGGCTGCCGTTTTACTCATGCGCCGAGTGCACTGATGGTTTGTAGTATATTGTCCCGTAAATAACTTCCATTAAAAGGGACTATAAAAATTCCCTCTCCCTCAGGGAGAGGGCTAGGGTGAAGGGGTAACACCGTGATTCTGATCCCCTCATCCCAACCTTCTCCCGGAGGGAGAAGGGGTAACTTATGCAAGCTTCTATCGGGACAGGATACTAGGAGTTGACTGATAATATTCATCATCCTTGATATCATGTCCGTCGAATAAATTCAGTGGGAGAGACGGCGCGTATGACGTGGAAAGAGGTGCTGGCTGTCAGGATACCGCCTGGGCTAGGGCGCGAAATCGACATCTTCGAGACCCAGATCGAGCTGAAACGCCAAGGAAAGGTCGAGGATAAGCTCTTCGCGGAGACCCGGTTGCGACGTGGGGTCTATGGGCAGCGCTACGATAACGGTCAACGCCACGACGGTATCGCGCATCGAACTCTCGCGTTCCCGGACAACGCCTTAACCAAAGGCCCCGACACGCTGTGGGATGCCCCCGGGATGCAACGTATCAAGCTTCCCTATGGCGGATTAACCCCGGATCAAATGGACGTGTTCGCGGATTTGGCGGAGGAATATTCGGACGGCATCAGTCACGTTACGACACGCCAGGACATACAGCTCCATTTCGTGCACATCGAGGATACTCCGGACCTTATGCGGCGCCTCGCCGCCGTGGGTATCACCACGCGCGAGGCCTGCGGGAACAGTGTGCGCAACGTCACCGCGTGTCCGTTGGCGGGGATTTGCCGCGATGAAGCCTTCGATGTCACTCCTTATGCCCAGGCCACGGCGCGATTCCTTCTTGGTCACCCGGACACTCAAGATTTCGGGCGCAAGTTTAAGGTGGCGTTTTCAGGATGTAAGCAACGCGCCTGTGCCCTGGTGAACATGCATGATCTCGGATTTATCGCGCACGTTGCTTCGGGAACCGGGCAGCGCGGCTTCGCGATGTATGTGGGGGGAGGATTGGGTGCGGTGCCCTATCAGGCGAAGCTTTTCGACAACTTCGTGCCGGAGACCGAGATCCTGCCGCTTGCCCAAGCGATCTCGCGGGTTTTCGCGCGCTTCGGTGAAAAGAGAAACCGCGGCCGGGCGCGTATTAAGTTCTTGATTGATAAGCTCGGTATAGATCGATTTAGGGAATTGGTGTTAGCGGAACGCGCCACCTTGCCGCAGGATGCGGCCTGGACTTCCTATCTGCGGGAGGCTCTAAGTTACCGCGAACATCCGGCCAGAGCACCCAAACCGCTGAACGGCGCCGCGCGCGACAGTGCGTTCGAGCGCTGGCGCGCCTCAAACGCCTACCAGCAAAAGCAAACCGGGTACGTCGTCGCGGCGGTGACGCTTCCCCTAGGGGACATTACGTCCTGGCAAATGCGGCGGCTTGCCGATCTCGCCAGGCGCTATTCGGGAGACAATGTGCGTACGACGGTGGAGCAGAATATCCTCCTCCGATGGGTCGCCGAGGCGGATTTGCCTGACTTATACGAAGGCTTGTGCGCGATCGGGCTGGGCACGCCCGGCGCCGGCACGGTGAGTGATGTGGTCGCATGCCCGGGCACCGATACCTGCAAGCTCGGCATTGCGTCCTCGCGCGGCTTAGCGGGCGAATTGAGTGAGCGGCTTGCGGGAATCGCTCCCGGTCTCGATGCTGCGGTGAATGCTCTGCATATCAAGATCAGCGGTTGTTTCAATGCCTGTGGTCAACATCATCTCGCGGACTTGGGTTTCTACGGGGTAAGCCGGAAAGTCGGCGGCACCACGGTGCCCCACTTCCGGGTGGTCTTGGGCGGCGAATGGGAGCACAACGCAGGCGCCTTTGGGCTGACTATCGGGGCGATTCCCTCGAAACGGGTGCCCGATTTTGTCGAGCGTATCACCGCCAAATATCTGCAAGAACGAAACGCGGGAGAAGCGTTCCGCAAGTACATCGAGCGTGTCGGCAAGCAAGAGATAAAGCGCCTGGTCGATGAGCTGTCCGTCGTTCCGCCCTATGAGCGCGACCGCAGCTATTACTCCGATTGGCGCGATCCACGGGAATTTACCGTGAGTGACATCGGTACCGGGGAATGCGCGGGAGAGGTCGTCTCACGCGCCGAATTCGACCTGCAGTCGGCCGAACGGCAGTACTTTGAAGCGCAATTGCACTTCGATCGCGGCGATTACAAATTGGCTGATAACACGGCCTACAACGCCATGCTTGAGGCGGCAAAGGCGCTTATCCGCACCCAATATCTGGATATTTCAAATAACCCGGATGCGATCGCGAGCGAATTCAAGCGGCGTTTTTGCGACACTGAAGTTTTTCATGACCGCTACGCCGGGGGGAAATTCGCGCAATACCTCTTCAATCGCCATGCGGATACGGATCGCAAATACACCCCGGAGCAAGCGCGCTATCTCATCGAAGAAGCCCAGCTCTTTATCGAGGCGGCCTATGCCTGCCACGGCCGGCTGCTGGAGCAAGGTACAGTCGCGTCACGCGAAACCGCAATTCTGCGGTAGCGTTCCTAAGCCTAGCCAAAAAGATCTGAAATCTAAGTATTTCGTTAAACTCCCTCTCCCTCCGGGAGAGACCACCCGGCCGCGTGGTGGCCGCGAATTGCGCCCCGGAACCGTAGCGTCCTGGAGAGGTCTCTACGTCATTCCAGCGAAAGCTGGAATCCATAGCGGTTTATCGGCGCCGCACTGGACCCCAGCTTTCGCTGGGG
>JBIMKD010000296.1:0-5736 GCA_043673815.1 Chromatiales bacterium | reverse complement strand
GCACTGTCCATGTGTGGCGAGACTCCGTCCGGCGTCGGCTGGCCGTAAAGCACGCTCTCTTCCAATAAAGCCCGCGCGGCGGCATAGATCGCGGAGCGTGTAAGCCCGCAGGCCTCAAGCTTGAGGCTTTCCTCCTCGATGGCTTGAACCAAGCGTTGAACCATGCCACTCAGATAGGCTTTGGGATCGGGCGGCTTGGCGCTCAGGCGCACTGAGCGGCTGCCCGGGCCGCGCGGTAGCTCATGCAGCCTCCCCACGCGCAGCAGCCCGCCGACACGCACACTCAACTCCCCCTCGGAAACATCTCCAACCCGTCTGGCCACGCGGCCTCGAAGCGTGTGCATGGGAAGCGCGGCCGCGCGAAGCTCGCGTTCGATGAGGGTGTCGAGGTAATGGCCGCGGTCGCGGTCCCAGTAGCGGTAGCCCTCGCCGCGGAGCGGCGCGTACCGGAACACGGTCCCGAGGCCTGCCTGGCTCGCCACCAGCGCCTCAAGCTCCTGGACCGATAGATCATGACGCTTACGCAGTCCTGCCTTTAGCTTGGACACCGGCAGCGGATCGGGACTCGCTTCGAGCAAGCTCAGGATGGCCCTCGCGATGTCGCCCCGGTCCGTATTGGCTAGGTCGGAACACGCCCCCGCGTCAAAGCTCATGTCGCTCAATATTGCATCCTCCTCTGGGCGACTCGCGCCAAGACTATGTTATCGCACCGCCCCATAGCAATTCACGCAGTCCGGACGATCTCCGGAGCGTGCGTTCGATGGCCTGCATGAAGGCGCGCTCGGTGCTCCAAATCGCTAGCCCCCTCCTGGCCCGCGTGATCGCGGTATAGATGAGCTCGCGTGTCAACAGCGGCGAGTCAAGCTCCGGCAAGATCAGCACCACCCGCCCGAACTCGGATCCTTGACTTTTATGCACCGTCATCGCGAATACCGTCTCGTGGCCGGGTAAGCTCTCTGGGAGGAATGTGCGCGAGGAACCTTGCTCGCTTATGAAGCAAACCTTAAGCTCGCGGCCGCCCCTTGGGTCGCGCTGGACGATGCCGATGTCCCCGTTAATGAGCTTGAGTCCGTAGTGATTGCGGATCACCATCACTGGGCGGCCGAGGTACCAGGTCCTCCGCGCTTCGATCAATCTCGCCGTCTCGAGGACCTCCACGATAGCGGTCTGAACGGCCTCAACCCCCGCCGGGCCGACACGCTGCGGGCACAAGATCCGAAATTCGTTGAAAGCCGAGTGAACGCGCTCGGGCTCGGCGCCCTCGCGGACCAGTCTGAGGTAATCGGCATAGCCCTCAACGACGGCCTGTGCGTGCTTTCGGATCATGGCGCGAGGATCTCGCGCCTCGCGCCATTCAATGCCCGCAGCGCCAGAGCGCACGATCGAGAGGGCCTCCGCGGCGCGGCCCGCCGCGACGGCACCGGCGAGCCTACCGATGCCGCTTTGGGCATGGAATCGGACACTATGCTCCAGGCGGACCAGCGAGTCGCGCAAGGGCCGACCCTCCATAGCGCGGGGAACGGCCACAGCGGTCATCGCGCTGATGCGTTCGGCGAAATCCGGTGAGTAGCCCTTTGGCCCGGAACATATGTCACCGAAGACCGCGCCGGGTCCGACCGAGACCAACTGCTCTTGATCGCCCAAAAGAATGAGCCGCGCGGATTGCGGCAAAGCTTCGAGCAACTTGGCCATTAAGGCCAAGTCGATCATCGAGGCTTCGTCCACGACCACGGCATCGAGCGGCAGCGGGTGAGCGCGGTGATACCGAAAACGTTCCGAATCCGTCCTAGCGCCCAGCAGGCGGTGCAAGGTGGCCACCTCGTCGGGTAGCCGGCCCGATATTTCGGGTGTGATTGGCAGCCGCTCTTTAGCCGCGCGCATAGCCTCCTGGAGGCGCGCCGCCGCCTTGCCGGTCGGGGCCGCCAAGCCGATCCGAAGCGGCAAACCGGCGCTCGGTGGGTCCACAAGCAGGCACAAGAGTCCAAGCACCGCCGAGGTCTTCCCCGAACCCGGCGGTCCGCTTACCACGCAGAGCCTGCGCAGCACTGCCACCGCCGCGGCGACTCTTTGGCCGCTCGTATCGAGGGCGCTCTTGTGCGGGAACAGCCGCTCAATTCCCTGCCGCAGCCTGTCGAGATTTACACCGCTTGTCTCATCCTTGGCGCGCTCGGTTAAAGCCTCCGCGATCGTTTGTTGATAGCGCCAATAGCGATAGAGGTATAGCCGCGTGCCACCCTCGAGAATCAAAGGACGATAGTCACCGGGAGCACCCACGGTCGGGCTACTGCGCAAGGCCTCGAGCCACGCCTCGAGCACGGGGACAATGGGCGCCTCGGGTGCCTCCAAGAGCGGGCGGCCCGCATGCGCTTCAAGACGCGCACACGCATGCCCTTGAGCGGTCAGGGTACTGGTCAGCATCGCCGCGTACGCGACTTCCGGCCGCTCGCGGCCGTCCAAACGGGCGATCAACCGGGCAAAGTGGAAATCGATATCGGTGATGCGTTCAGAGCGATAGAGCGATTCGAGCGCGCGCACCTCGGCACCCCTAGGAGACGAAGCGTGCGGCGCGCTCCGCCGCAAGTGGATCGCCGATCGCGCTAGCTCGGGCTCTCGAAGAAAACGTAGGGAGTCGCACGATCCTGCCGCTGAGCGGTACCGTTGACGCCTAGATTCCCGCGATCAGAAAATCCAGCGCGGCAATAATCGTGGCGCGGTAAGCGGACAGGCTGGTAATTTCCTGGCCAAGTTCCTTCTTGGAAATACCCGCTAGTTGCGGCGTCAACATAATATACGTACCGCCTTCAAGCTCAAAGGTAGGCGTCAGCGTTGTGAGCACTTTTCCCTTTAATGCTCCGGACGAGCAGACGGGGATCACAACCCGCGTTAGCGACGAGCACGATGTTGTAGGCGCGCCTCGCCGTCGCGGGGGCTCCGCCGAGATTAGCAAGGAGCGGGGAGGCGCCGCTGCCGGCTCCTGAGGACGGAACCCGTCCAATGGTTCCGCCTTATGCCGGTTATGGGATGCTGGTCGCTGTCTCGCAGCTGACCCCGGTATCGGTACCGGTGCCGCCCCTACAGGTGTCGCTGCCGCTACCTCCGTTGAGCTTATCCGCGCCGTTGTCTCCGAAGAGTATGTCGTTTCCCGTGCCGCCGCAGATGATGTCGTTGCCCTCGAGGCCATCGATAGTATCGCGCCCGGCGAGCCCATGGATGACATCTGATCCCGGGGTACCTATGAGACGATTGTTCCCTAAGCTGCCGAGTATTCTCGCTATCCGCCCGCCGCATCGAACGGGCGGGCCTTTCTCAAAAGCGCCGATGTCGCAAGCCGCCCCCTGCGGGCGGGTCACGCCGCGCTGGTCCGTGGGCTTGCACCCGCTATTGGCGGGGCTCTTACCGATGGCCGGGCTGCCGACGGGGAGGGCATGGGTCTTGGTGGGCCCACCGTTGTCGGCGAGCGGTTTGAGAATGGCACCAAAGGGGACGTTCGGCACGATGTCGGTGGGGCCCGGGCTGAAGCCCGTTACGCCGGCGTCTCCGTCGTGCCCAAAGAGGTTGTGGTTGTTGGCGACGATAATTGCTTCCGGGGGTCTCGTCATATTCGTATAAACCTCGGAAGCCTCGGGCACGAGGGCGGAATGATTGCCAGAAATCAGTGCTCGGGTCAGGACGAGGGTGCCGCTGTTGTACACGCCACCGCCGTAGTAAGCAACGTAATTACCTGAGACGGTGCTGTTCGTCAGGGTGGCCGTACCGCTGTTGCTCACGCCGCCACTGCCGCCGAAATTACCCGAGACGGTGCTGTTCGTCAGGGTGAGCATTCCGCTGTTGTGCATGCCGCCGCCGTCGAAATTACCCGAGACGGTGCTGTTCGTCAGGGTGGCCGTACCGCTGTTGTCCACGCCGCCGCCGCCGTAATTAGCGGAATTACCCGAGACCGTGCTGTTGGTCAGAGTCAGGGTGCCGGTGTTGGACACGCCGCCGCCGCCGAAGCCCAAACCAGTAATGCGATTACCTGAGACCGTGCTGTTGGTCAGAGTCAGGGTGCCGCTGTTGAACACGCCGCCGCTGCCGCTGCCGTGATTAATAATGGAATTACCTGAGACGGTGCTGTTGGTCAGAGTTAGGGTGCCGCTGTTGAGCACGCCGCCGCCGCCGGAATAAACGTAATTACCCGAGACCGTGCTGTTAGTCAGGGTGAGTATACCGCTGTTGTACACGCCGCCGCCGCTATAGAGAAGGCCGCGGTCGCTATACCCCCCGCTCACCGTGGTATTATGGAGCGTCAGGTCGCCGCTGCTATCTACGGCCAGAATTCGAAAATCGGGCGCGCTACTCTCCCGCCGGATCGTGCTGTTACGGCCCCGGAGGGTGACGGTCGAGGTGATGACCGGCAGTCCCGTGGGGCCAAGGGTGATATTGTCGACCGCCGTGAGCAACTGCGTGCTCCCGGCTGGCAACACAATCGTGTCGGCTCCGTTCCCTGGCGGGCAGCCACCTGCGACGGCGTCGGTGTTAGCGGAGGTGATGGCATCGATCAAGGTGCAGGCCGTGCCATCGACATTGATGGTCGCGGCCAGCGCAGGCGCCTGGCCTAAGGCGAGCAGCAAGGCGATGGCGGAGAGCGAGCGCCGCCATTGCCGCACCAATGCCCGCCGGGTACGCCGGGGCAGGGCGCAGAGGCGCGCATAGTACCCCTGGACGCGCGGCAGCAACTCGTCGGTCCGCTCGCCGAGGGGCGGCCAGTTAAGTTGCTTGCGGTTATATCGGTGTTTGCCGTTGCTGCGCGGATGAGATGACCGTGACATAACTCCTCCTTAACTTCCTAGTGTAGTAGTCTCTTCCAACTGGCGGCACCTCGGCCAACAGGTCCCTCTACGTTCGCGATGGTAACTCGCCGAACCCGCGAATTCAATGCGCCCGTTGGGCGAGTGTAAACACGCCCTCTACCCTCTCCAAATGGAAGAAGAAACGTAGTGCGTTTAATGCCTTTTTGTCATCAACACTGTACTGGTCATGACCTTGTCGGTATACGCCATTGCAAGGGCCGAGAATACGAACGTCATGTGAATGATCACCTGCCACATGATTGCCTTTTCGGGTATGTGCTCGGCATTGATGAAGGTCTTGAGCAAATGAATCGCGGAGATCCCGATCAACGCCGTGGCCAATTTGACCTTGAGCACACCGGCGCTGACGTGCGACAGCCACTCGGGTTGATCCGGGTGGCTCTCGAGCGCGAGCCGCGAGACAAAGGTTTCGTAGCCGCCGATGATGACAATATTCAAGAGATTCGCGATCATCACGACATCGATGAGGCCGAGCACGATGAGCATGATGTCGGTGTCCGTCAACCCCCCCGCCTTGGCCACGAGATGGCTCAACTCGATCATGAACTGATAGACGTACACGCCTTGCGCCACGATCAATCCCAGGTAAAGCGGCGCCTGCAGCCAACGGCTCCAGAAAATGAAATTCTTGAGGACTTGTATCATCCGACCATATTGCGGGTTTTAACGGTCATAAAATTTGCGGGCGAATTGTATCATCCTTGCTCCGATGAGCCAGCGCGCCAGCGCGCGCAGTGTCTCCGGGGATGTCGATTTCGCGCAACCGCATTCGACTAATTGTCAGCAATCAACCAAACCCTGAAAGGAGACATCATGCTGGTCCAACCCTACCTGTTTTTCGACGGTCGCTGCGAAGAAGCGATCGAGTTCTATCGCAAGGTGCTTT
>JBIMKD010000295.1:0-17603 GCA_043673815.1 Chromatiales bacterium | reverse complement strand
TCGCGTGCAGCCCCGGATAGGTGGTCAACACCTCGAAAAACGTACGAGCGGCCGGATCGCGCTCGAATACGCAGGCGATGTCCTCTTTTAGGCGCTTAAACATGATCGGCGTTCGTTGGCAAACCGACGCCTCATACAGCGCGATACAGATCGCCGCCTTGCTCCTTGAACTCCTCGGCCTTGGTCTGTAAACCGGCTTCCAACGCCCGGCTTAAATCCTGGATGCCGTGCTCCCGGGCATAGGCGCGCACGTCTTGGGTGATCTTCATGGAACAAAAGTGCGGGCCGCACATCGAGCAGAAGTGGGCGAGTTTGTGCCCCTCTTTCGGCAAGGTCTCATCGTGAAAAGCGCGCGCGCGCTCGGGATCGAGCGCGAGGTTAAACTGGTCTTCCCAACGAAACTCGAAACGCGCTTTCGACAAGGCGTTGTCTCGCCACTGCGCGGCCGGGTGTCCTTTCGCCAGGTCGGCCGCATGGGCGGCGATTTTATAGGCGATGATCCCCTCCTTAACATCGTTTTTATCCGGTAATCCCAGGTGTTCCTTAGGCGTGACATAACAAAGCATGGCCGTACCAAACCAGCCGATCATGGCTGCGCCGATGGCCGAGGTGATATGGTCATAGCCGGGGGCGATGTCGGTGGTCAGCGGACCCAAGGTATAGAAGGGCGCCTCGTGACATTCTTGTAACTCCCGCTCCATGTTCTCGCGAATGAGCTGCATGGGTATGTGGCCCGGCCCCTCGATCATCACCTGGACATCATGGTTCCAGGCCGTGCGGGTGATCTCGCCCAGGGTCTTCAGCTCCGCGAACTGCGCCTCATCGTTGGCATCGGCAATCGAGCCCGGACGTAGCCCATCGCCAAGCGAAAAGGCCACGTCATAGGCCTTCATGATCTCGCAAATCTCTTCGAACCTCTGGTACAGGAAGTTTTCCTGGTGATGCGCGAGGCACCACTTGGCCATGATCGATCCCCCGCGCGAGACGATCCCGGTCACGCGGTGCGCGGTCAGCGGAATATACCCAAGCCGCACGCCGGCATGAATCGTAAAATAATCGACGCCCTGCTCCGCCTGTTCGATGAGCGTGTCGCGGTAGATCTGCCAGGTCAGATCCTCGGCCTTGCCGTCGACCTTTTCGAGCGCCTGGTAGATCGGGACGGTGCCGACGGGCACCGGGCAGTTACGAAGGATCCACTCGCGCGTTTCGTGAATATGCTTACCGGTCGAAAGATCCATGACCGTATCCGCACCCCAGCGCGTGGCCCACACCATTTTGTTGATTTCTTCGTTGACGCCGGAGCTCACCGCCGAGGTGCCGATGTTGGCGTTGATCTTAACGAGAAAATTGCGCCCGATAATCATGGGCTCGAGCTCGGGGTGATTGATATTGGCGGGAATGATCGCCCGCCCCCGAGCGATTTCGGCGCGCACGAATTCCGGTGTGAGCACCTCGGGGATCTCCGCGCCGAACCTTGTCCCGCGATGGAGCATCCCTGGCCTCGGGTCCCCGATCTCTTGTAAGCACAGGTTTTCGCGAATGGCCACGAATTCCATTTCCGGGGTAATGATCCCGCGTTTCGCGTAGTGCATTTGAGTAACGGCGGCGCCGGGTTTCGCGCGCCGTGGCAGCCGCTGTGACGCGAAACCTCTGTTGGCCGCATCGAAGCGGCGGCCGTCGGCGGAGGAAGGTTTGGGCAGTGCTTCGGTGTCGTTGCGCTTTAGGATCCATTCTCGGCGCAACGCGGACAAACCCCGGCGGATATCGATCGTGATACTCGGATCGGAGTACGGTCCCGAGGTATCGTAAAGGGAAATGCTTGGGTTTTGTTCCGTGCCTGATGAGGTCACCGCCGGCGATTGCGTAACCTCCCGCATCGGCACCTTCATATCCGCTGCGCGCCCGACGGCGTAGCTCTTACGCGAGTTGGGGAACGGTTTCAGCGCTTCGTCATCGAGACCACCGATGTCATCGGAGACCCGCTCGGGGACGGCATTCATAGCTACACCTCGCTCTATTCATGGAGGCGTAGGGATTCGGCGAGCTGTAGCGCTTCCCTACGCCGGTACTAACCGGATCAGGTTCGAAGGGTATCTCTCAGCCCGGCGTCACATCTGTGCATCCGGGGCACCCCTAGCTGCGAACAGTAAGAGCACACTATATAATAAAATCCGAGTTGTGCAAGCCGCTTGAATCCCACCCCAATTCTAGGAGCCGTCGCATGTTATGAATGCCGAGCAAGCGAGATTCAATATGATTGAGCAGCAGATCCGGCCTTGGGAAGTGCTCGACCAGCGCGTGCTCGAATTGCTGACTGAGGTGCCGCGTGAGGTGTTCGTTCCGGTCGAGTTTCGACAACTGGCATTCGCGGATATGTGTATCCCGCTTGGCGCCGGGGAATTCATGATGGCCCCGAAGGTTGAGGCTCGCATGCTGCAAGCGCTCGCCATCGAACCCAATGACTGTATTCTTGAAATAGGTACGGGCAGCGCTTATGTAACGGCCTTACTCGCCACGCTCGGGAGCCAGGTAATGACCCTGGACCTTAATCCGGAGTTTACCGAGCGGGCTGAAATCCTCCTTGGGCGACGAGGAATCACCAACGTCAAGCTTGCCGTAGGTAACGGGTTTGACACCCGTGACTGCGGGGGATCTTACGATGTCATCGCGGTAACGGGATCAGTACCCATCTTAACTCAGCATTTTCAGCAGCAACTGACACTCAAGGGGCGGCTATTTATCGTGGTCGGGCAGTCCCCCATCATGGACGCGCGTCTCATTACGCGCGCCGGACCCAGCGAATGGACCAGCGAAAGCCTGTTCGAGACGGATTTACCGCAGCTTCATGGTGCCCCGCAACCGCTACGATTTGTGTTTTAGCAGCGGTCGCGCAACCTGCCCACTTCAGCCCCTGACTCCCGGGGGCTTCTCAAGGCGGTAGGCGTGGTTTCATTGGGTTTCGATGGACAGGGTTTTCACCGCCTGTGCGACCGATGCTAGAACCTGCTGCGCACGCCGCAACAGATCATCCGCTGAAATGGCCGCCATGCACGGCTGACTGCTGTAGCACGTATAAGAATGTCCGTCGCACGTGCATGGACCGCCTCGGATAACTTGCTCTGAGCGATACAAAGGAGCGGCATGAGCGAGGGAGTTGTTGGTACCGAATAGCCCGATCACCGGCACTCCCAACCCAGCGGCGCAATGAAAGGGACCGGTGTCGCCGGAGATGAAAAGTCTGCCCCGCTTCAACACGGCCAGCAACGCGGCGACATCCGGCAGCACCGGCAGGACGGAGATGCCCGGCGCCGATTTGCGCAGCGCTTCCAGCAACAAACGTTCACGCGCGCTGTTGCCGGACATAAAGACAAGTTCGAGGCCGGCAGCGGAAGCTAATTTATTAAAGCCCGCCCAGTATGCAATCGGCCAGTCCTTCTTCGCCTGTCCGGTGGCGAGATGACAAACAATCTTTTTGTCCGGCAATAGTTGTTCGGCAAACTGATCCAGCTTCGGATCAGCGCGGACTTCCATCTCCAAAGAGCGCGGCGGTTGAACGCCCCAGACCGCGAGCACTTGTAGGTGCCTTTGCACCCAGGCTGGATCGAGACTCCTTTCGTGGATACGCTCAGTGTAGCAAAACCGACGTCCGAAGAACCCGCCGGCGGCAGTGGGACCGAGCCTTTGCCGCGCGCCGCAAAGCAAACTTAAAATGGCGCCGCGATCATAGCCGACAAAATCGACCGAGCGATCGAACCGCTCCCGCCTCAGCGCACGGATGATGGGCCAGGTTTCTTTGGGTCGGGCGTGCCCGCGCGATCGGGGCAGACCCCAGACTTTATCCAGCCAGGGCAGGTATTGATAAATGGGCGCGAACTCCGCCGGCGTCAGCACGTGTAAAGCGCAATGCGGGAAATGCTCTTTGACGGCCCGCAGCGCCGGCGTGACAATGACCGCATCGCCCAGATATTTAAAATGGATGGCGAGGATTTTCGTGGCGGTTTACTAGTCTGGAGCAGCGCCTTCGGGAAAGTTCGGAACCGCAGCTCATAAAGCTTTTTATGGCCAAATATCGGACAATCCCGGGGATTAGGGATATTAAAAGGCCCTTATTTCAAAAGGGAAGATACGACTGGACCTGTTAGCTGTCAAACACGCGGGTCTAGGATCGAGGAATTTTCGGGCCGTACAAAACCGGAACGCCGCGGCTTCAACCAATCTCCAAGGCTTAAATTTGAGCCAGCAACAGCATCAGATGTTATTTTTTCTGCATATCCCGAAGACTGCCGGCACGACTTTTCAATTCATTCTGGAAAACAGTCTTGGAATCACCCATTGCCACCTGGGCCACTTGGGCAAGCAGGTCGTGGATCAGCGCGATCTGGATTTCACCCGCAAGCTTTTCCCATGGCTCCGCAGCATCGCCGGCGAAAACCTTACCGACCCGCTGCGCTTTTCCGTGCCGAGTCCGTTTTACATTACCTTTCTCCGCGAGCCGGTCGCCCGCGTCTTTTCGCATTATCAGGACGAGGTGTTGCGCGGCGGGAAAACCCTGACGTTCGAGGAGATGCTGCGCTCAGATGAAGTGCTGGAAAATATCCATGTAAAGCGGCTGGCTGGCAAGGCCGACCTTGGCCGGGCAAAAATAGTTCTGGAAAAATTCAACTTCGTCGGCCTCACGGAAAAATTCGATCTGTCGCTGCACATGCTTGAAAAAATTTGTCCCTGCAAACTGAACCTGAATTACAAACGGAAAGTCACCGCCCGCGACAGTTCCATCAAAAAATCGCTCGAAAATGACTGTCGCATCGTGGAAATGACGCGCGAAAAGAACCGGCTCGACCTGGAGCTTTATCATTTTGCGGTGAAGGAAATCTTCCCGAAATTCTGTGCGCAGACCGGATTTTCGCCGACGGACAAGGTCGCCTCGTTCGACAAATATGAGAGCGAACTCCAGCCAAACTTTCTGCTCCACCGGCTTTACAACCAGACCTTCTACCGTAATGTCTGCAAGGTTTACAAAAAGCGCCGCGCCCGCGAAGAAGCGGCCTGAAGAATTTCAACGCACCAGCCGGTAATGTTTTTTGTCGAACCGGCAGCCGAAATACTTTTCCAGCTTCATCATCCAGCGATGTTTTTTTCGCGCGACGAAAGCAAGCTGTTGCGGTTGGTGAAGAACAATACACGCCGAGATAGAAACTCCGTACTGTGTCCCAATGTGAGTCGGGTCTCGGAGTTCCGAGGAGCTTATCCGGGTGCTAAAATACCAAAAAAACCGGCACTGCCATATGACACCGACGAGAGGAATGATGTTTTGGGACGGCGATCGGCCGATTTTATGCGGCTCACTGCTTTTCACCGGCCGGCGGTACCCGTGATCCTCATCGTCGGTCCGTCGTGGGTTGGGGACATGGTCATGGCGCAGAGCTTGTTTCGCCTGCTGATCGAACAGCATTCCGATCTTGCCATCGACGTGCTTGCCCCGGCTTGGAGCTTGCCCTTGCTCGCCCGCATGCCGGAGGTGCGCACGGCTCGGGAACTGCCCTGGGGGCACGGTGCGGTTAAGCTTGCGGGGCGTTATCGGTTGGGGCGGAGTTTGCGAGCCTTGGGCTATACCTGGAGCATCGTCTTGCCCAATTCTTTTAAATCGGCCTTGGTGCCTTTTTGGGCCCGGATCCCGCGCCGCACGGGCTACCTGGGCGAGGGGCGTTGGGGCTTGCTCAATGACGTGCGGCGTTTGGATAATAGCCGTTTAACGATGACGGTACAGCGCTTCGTGGCTCTGGGCCTGCCCTCGGGTGCCCCGTTTCCTGAAACCTTTCCGCTACCTGATCTACGCATAGACCCGGGCTCTGTGGCGCGCAGCCTCCAAACCCTGGGACTGGAGCGGCCTGGGCGCCTGCTCGCTCTGTGCCCCGGGGCTGAGTTTGGGCCAGCCAAGCGCTGGCCGCCGGAATATTTTGCCGAGATCGCGCGACGCAAGCGAGCTCAGGGCTGGGCGGTGTGGATATTCGGTTCGGTGCGGGATGCAGAAGCGGCCCGCGGGGTTTGCGAGGGCGCGGGTGGCGGTTGTGTAAACTTAGCCGGACGTACCACTCTTGGTGAAGCTATGGATCTGCTCTCCCTGGCCTCCGCCGTACTGAGCAATGATTCGGGTTTAATGCATGTGGCCTCGGCACTCAATCGCCCCCTCGTCGCAGTGTACGGATCCTCAGATCCGGGTTTTACCCCTCCCCTGAACCGTGATGCCCGAATCGAATACTTAGGGCTTCCGTGCAGTCCTTGCTTTAAACCGATCTGCCCTTTGGGTCACCTCGATTGCCTCAGAAGGCTCGAACCCGAGCGAGTGATGGCGGCCCTAGACCGACTCCATTGAGCTTCAAAGCGAAGCCCGGTGCGTGTTAGCGGTTTCCCTTTTCTCCGCAATGGAACAATGTTTGGTTGTGCATTTTTGAAGAGCATTCGTTCTGCCTTACCGCTTTGCGATGAATCCCACACAGCGCGTCCCTGGATAGCTGAGATCCCTGCCCCGATGATCCAAAGATCCCGCAGTGGCGCACCGGTTTCTCCGTGAGTCCCGATGAGGTCATATCACTCTGCGGCGATCGCGATACTGCGCCAGCCACCGGTCCACCTTGTCGAGCACGTCGCGCACCTGGATCCGCGGCATGCGATTGGGGCGCGTCTCCACCGAGATGGGGTACGGTTCGCCCGGATCGCCGTAAGCGTCGACGATGAGATCGGGAAACTTGCAATATGGTCCCGTGCGCTTGGGGTTGGTGTAGCCCATCAAGCTGATGACAGGGCGGTCGAGGGCGACGGCCATATGCAGCGGACCGGTGTCGGGGGCGATGACAAGCGCCGCGCCATCGAGAACGCCGACCAGTTTGCGTAGCCCGCAGCCGAGCACGGAAAGCGGTCGGTGCCTGGCGCTCCGCAGGATGACCTCCTCGGCGTGCAGTTCCCGTACCGACCGTCCGCCGATGAGGACCGGCTGCAGGCCGTAGTCGGCGGCCAGCGCGTCGACGACTGCGGCCCAGCGCTCAGGGATCCAATCCTTTTGCGGCTTGCTCGTCGCGATCACCAGCGCCGCCACCGGGCGCGCTATGGGGGCGTAGAACTGCCGCTGCCACGCGCGCTCGTGCGGCCACGGCCCGAGGTCCCAGACCACTGGCTGGTGCGGGATGCCTAAGGCGGTTAGGAACTCGAAGTACTGGTCTTGCACGTGCTGACCGCGGTGCGGCGGGATCTTGGTGTTGGTGAACAGCCAGTTGAAGTCGCGGGCTCGCGCGCGATCGAAGCCGAGCTTGACCGGCGCGCGCGTGAAGTGGGTGATGAGGCCCGCCTTGAAGTATACCTGCAGATTCAACACTAGGTCGAACGGGCGTTGTGCGAGCTGGTTCCGCGCGTCGAGAAACCCACGCATTCCCTGCGCCCGATCGAAGATCACGATCTCGTCCACCGATCGGTGGCCGTGCACGAGCGTGGCTGGCACCGGCTGCAGCACCCACGTCACGTGGCTCGCTGGGTGGCACCGCTTGAAGGCGTTCAGTACTGGGAGCACGTGCACGGCGTCGCCCACCGCGCTCATCATAACGATGCCAATGCGGTTGAGACGGCGGGGCGCGCTCATGGGCGGCGTGTGACGGCGGTGACTAGCCAGTTGAGGTCATTCTCGTCGATCTGGACGCCGTAGCGGTCGCGCCATTTCCGCGCCGATCGCAAGAACCGGCGCAGGTTCGCCTCGGGAATGCGCACGTCGCCGATGCGGCCGAAGACGACGCGGTCGACGTCGAGGACGTAGGCATCCCAGGCGCCGCACCTATTGACGAGAAACACGTTCTTCACGTTCAGGTCGGGGTGGCGTGCTCCGGCTCGATCGAGGGCGCGCAGAAGCTCGGCGACGGCCTGGAGGACGCGGCGCCAGTCGTCCTCCGCTAGCGGTTGCATGAGCACGGCGCCGAGGTCTTTCCCATGTACTAGCTCAAGGGTGACGATGTCGCTGCGGCGGAGCCAGGGGCCGGCCGGATAGGCCGCGTAGGCGACGATCATAGGTGTCGGCACGGCGCGGGCCACGAGGCGCAACGCGTTAGAGAGCTCCTGCGGAGCGCGCGTCGGCGCGAGAAATCGGTCGCGCGTGATCCCGGCGAGTAGCCCGCCGTGATGCGAGTGACGTACGACGACGCGCGTCGTGCCGTCGGGAAAAGTGACCGCGTATGCCGGAACGCGCCCCTGGATCCGGCGCCGGCCTGGGTGTCGAGCGGCATATTCGTATAGAGTGTGTGACAGGGCGATCATCTCGCGGACGCTATCGGTGTGCTCACGCCGGGCCACGACATCCACCCCCCGCAGCCGGAACCGAATGTAGCCATCGGGGGCGCGCGCGGCGAATGCGGGGGAGTCGGCGGTCACGATGCGACACTGAACGGGTTGCACATAGCCGAGTTTACGCCATGAAACGCTAGGCTGTAATATTGGCGTAACATAGCAGCCCCACTCCACGTGCAGGCGCAGGTAGAGGTGTGCGATGAGACCTTTGATCCCTGGGGGAACATCGGCCGTCATCAAGAAGCGGTGCTGAGCCGTGGCAGGCGGTTCGGCGCCACCGGTCTTCGTTAAACCCGAACGGGTGATGACGACCGTTAATCAATTCCTTTAAACACGAGGGCCCATGCGCGTCAGCGGTTTCACCTTTATCCGCAATGGAACAATGCTCGGTTATCCATTTGTGGAGAGCATTGTTTCTGCCTTACCCCTTTGCGATGAATTCGTGGTAGCGGTGGGGCTAAGCGAGGACGATACCCTAACCCGGGTACAGGCTATCGGCGATCCCAAGATCCGGATCATTACCACCCGGTGGAATGATGAGATGACCGTGAAGGGTTACGTGTATGCGCAACAGAAGATGATCGCCCAGTTCAACTGCGCGGGGGATTGGGCCTTGTATCTCGAATGCGACGAGGTCCTGCACGAGGATGATCTGCCCGCTATTGGTGAAAGCATGAAGCGGCATCTGGCCGATCCTGGAGTCGAAGCATTGGTATTTGACTATTATCACTTTTTCGGCAGCCCTGATTGGATAGCCGTGAGTCCAGGTTGGTATCGCCGGGCGCCGCGGATCATTCGCAACACGATCCGAAACTATTCTCCCGACGGGCTGTTTTTCGTGGTTATGGATCGAAATAAGCGGGGCCGTTATCCGAGGGCAGCGCTCGCGGGTGGAACCATCCACCATTATGGCCACGTGCGCTCTGCCGCCAAAATGCAGGCGAAGATCCAAAAGGTAAGCCGCTATTGGGGACAC
The DNA here is from genome assembly GCA_043673815.1 of Chromatiales bacterium. Classification (GTDB taxonomy): domain Bacteria; phylum Pseudomonadota; class Gammaproteobacteria; order JACCXJ01; family JACCXJ01; genus USCg-Taylor. The sequence continues at coordinate 8,302 of JBIMKD010000295.1, read as the reverse complement.
GCGCCACCGTCGTTTACGCATTACGCCATCGACCCCAGGGCGCTGCGCCCATTTTCTGGCCGGCATCCGGCGGTGATACGGCGCTGGTTGAGCGAAGAGGCAGCGCAGGGCTTTGAACCGGATCCGACCCACGTGCCGAGCCGGCGTGAACGTCGGCACTGGCTCATGATGCATATCGAGGACTGGCTGGGAGTGGATCTCAGCCGAAAACACTTCAAGCTGGTCCAGGAATGAATCGGCTATGGATTGGAACAGCTTGCGCCTTCAGTGTGATGAGGCGAGCCGCTGGATGGTTGTCGCGACGGCCTTCAGCCTGGTGGTATCAACTGCGCTCTGCACGATCACGATGGTGCTTTTCCTCGCCTTTTGGATCGCAAGCGGGGGATATCGGGCGAAGCTTGTCCGGATCCGGGGCTGGACCGACCCAGCATGAACGACACCGCGAGAACAGCCGGCAGGCGGCTGGTGATCGCGCTGCGTACCGGGCGCCTTGCCAACCGTTTGATATTATTCGCGAACGTCATCGCCTTCGCGGAGGAACGGGGTTATCGCGTTCTCAATCCCGCCTTTCAGTCCTACGCCGGGATGTTCGAGCCTACCCGCCCCACCGTCCTCTCGCCCTACCCCGCTCCGCCGCCGCACCCAGTGCGATCGCTGCTCCTGCCTTTGTTTGCAGCGATACGATGGACCCGCCTGCTCTATCACGTCGCCTTCGGTCTCACCCGCGCTGTCAACCGTTTCCCCGCCCTTGCGCCCTGGATTCGAGGCATCGAAACCCCTGTCGGTCCCGGAGCCTGTGAGCTCGGGAGCCCGGCCATATCCTCCCTGATCGAGGGTTCGCGGCTAGTATTGCTGCGCGACTGGGGGTTCCGGTACGCCGTGGGGGTCCCCAAATACGGGAAACTCATTCGGGCATTCTTCGTACCGGTGGCCAGGCATCGGGATGCCATCGCGGCGATACTTCGCCGGGCACGCGCAGACTGCGACCTGCTGGTTGGCGTGCACGTGCGCCACGGGGACTATCGTCGTTTTCTGAGCGGACGCTATTACTTCGATTACCCCGAGTACGCCCACCTGATGCGGCGGGTTCGTGACATATTTCCGAGCCACCGCCTGGGATTCCTAGTGTGTTCTGATGGCGCTCCCCGCCCCAATGACTTTCCGGGGGGCCTCCGGATCTACGTGAGCAGCGGCGTGGCGGTCGAGGATCTGTATGCCCTAGCGGGCTGCGACCTACTCATTGGGCCCCCGAGCACTTTCACACAATGGGCCTCTTTCTACGGCAAAGTGCCCCTCTACCACGCCTGGAGCCCGGATGCCGCCCCGACTAGGGACGACTTTGCTGTGGCCGATTTGGGGTTGATCAGCTTTACGCAACGGATGCTCTCCATGCGCAACCCATGACCGAGAGATAACCTCTCCAGCGTGAACGCCATCCATACGCTCGCGCTCGATACCTGGACGCCGCCCGCGGTGGCGGAGGCCGGTGCGTCCCTGGCGCGGGAAATCGAAGCGGGCCGGGTGTTGTACCTGCCGCATCTCGCGTTCGCGTTTCGCGAGGACGAACACCGCTTCCTCGACCCGCGTTGGTCGAACGGCCGCAGCAAGAACATCGCCCTCGACAACGACGTCGCGCCCCTCAAGGGTGCAGCCGGGTCCCCACACGAGGTGGCGGAGTTGCGCGCGCTCGTGGCGCGCTTCCGGGCGCAAGCGGTCGGCTTGATCGCGCGGCTGTTTCCGGCGTACGTGCCGCAGCTGCAGCCGGCCGGCACGAGCTACCGGCCGGTGCGCGTGGAAGGCCGCGCGGCGTCCTGGCGCAAGGACGATTCACGGCTGCACGTGGATGCTTTCCCTTCCCGTCCGAACCGCGGCCTGCGCATTCTCCGCGTGTTCGCCAACGTCGATCCGAACGCCGAACCGAGAGTCTGGCGTGTGGGCGAGGCGTTCGAGAGCATGGCGATGCGCCTGCTCCCGCGGATCCGGCCTCCCCTGCCCGGGTCGGCATGGCTGATGGACGTGCTGTCCATCACCAAGTCCCGGCGCAGCGCGTACGACCACTTCATGCTCGGGCTGCACGACTGCATGAAGAGCGACCTGGACTATCAGCGAAACGCGCCTCAGACCACCGTGTCCTTTGCCGCGGACAGCGTGTGGATCTGCTTCTCCGACCAGACTTCTCACGCGGCGATGAGCGGGCAGTTCATGCTGGAACAGACGCTGTACCTTCCGGTGCAGGCCCTCTACGAGCCTGCGTCCTCGCCGTTGCGCACCCTCGAGCGGCTCACCGGGCGGGCGCTGACCTAGGTAGTTTTCACGTTACGAGGGAGCACACCTAGGGCACACCGCCTCGTGCTCCAAACGCCACCATGTTCGTGCTTAACGATGCCCGCGGTATACTAAGACACATTCCCGGAAACGGAGGAGATTGGCCATGAGGTACATCATGCTCGGCACGATCAACGAACTATCCCCGGGAGGCCAGTACTCTTTCACCCTAGGTGGCCAGGCTTTACTACCTTCTTTCAGACTCATCTTTGAATCAGAAAATACTGCCCGTAACTTCAATAACGAAATCCCAGAGATAATAGTTCCCCATGGCAAGCGCCGATTCATCGCTTTCACCCTTGCCAGTTAATGCGTGGGTGGATGCCGTATACGTCCTCAGCGTCAAGGCGTTTACCCATCGCATCGACCATGTGTCGAGACAACTATCACAGCAAGGCATCGCGTTTGAGTTCGTGTGGACCCACGACGCGAATGAGCTCGATGAGGAGATGCTGGCAAACGTTTTCGGCTCTTCGGGTTTGAAGCGAACGCATCAATCGCTAGTCCTGAAGCACATCCAGACATGGCGCGAAGCGGACGTGAGAGGGTTACAGCGGATCCTGGTGTTCGAGGATGACGTCATTCTAGCGACGGATTTTCGCACCCGTTTTGACCAGGCCATGCGCGCTGCCAAACGGTTATCCCAGGGTTATCTTATATTCCTTGGCGGTGCTGATACCAAAGTGCCGGATTTCTATCACCTCGCGACCGAGCCCCTGGTCCCTCTCCCCATTGCGACGGCCGAGGGCTATGTCACCGACCTCACAGCGATGCGCCGTCGGCTCGAATGGCTGGAGGCAAACCGAGTCACTCTGACCGCTGATCACCTGATCCGTCAGATAGACGAGCATGTGGGTACGGCGCATTACTGGCTGCGCCGCCCCATCGTCGAACAAGGGAGCGTGACCGGCATCTTTCCCAGCGTGCTCGATCGCCACCGGCAGAAGCACAGCAGGTGGGTCAATCAGTTGCGCTATCGCTGGAACAAATTCCAACGACACCGCCTGCACGGCTGGCTCGCGCGTCTGAAGGCGGATTGGGCGAACAGGAGCTAAGCCGCCACGTTATTCGTGCAAACTTCCCGAACTCGCATGCGGGTCGCCTCGCACACCGGCAAGGCCCTCGAGGCTGCGCGCTGGAGCGTCGCCTTGACCATGGTCGCGCTTCTGTTCTCACCGCCCCTGACCACTCTCGCGGAGGTGGCGCTCGTTGCATGCTTCGTGGTTGCAGCAGACCTACGTGCACGGCTGCTCGCCGCGCTCCGCCAACCGTTGGTTAGGGCCGGGCTCGCGCTCTATGCATTGATCAGTATCGGCACACTTTACAGCATCGTACCGTGGCACGACAGCCTGAGCATGTGGTGGAGTTGGCGCAAACTGCTGCTCTTGCCTCTGGCCGCAGCCGTTTTCGACGACACGCAATGGAAGCGGCGGCTTGCCTGGATCTTGATCGCAGTGGCTACCCTGTGTGCCTTAGTATCCTACCTGAGCTTGATAATGAATCTGAACATTTACAAGTATCGTCCCGGGATCACGATACGCAGTCATGCGACGCAGGGCATGATCTTCGCTGTCGCTGCCTTTACCGCCGCCGTCCTATGGCGCTCTGCTGCGGACTTGAAAGTCTTCCAGAGACGGTTCTTAGAGATGAGCTTCGTCCTCTTGGTTGCCAACATCGTATACGTGACCAAAGGGCGCAGCGGTTATTTGGTACTGATGGTGCTCTGTGCCACCTTCTCGATGTTCTTGGTTCGGGGCCCCGCGCGTTACGCTAGGGTCGTGCTGGTGCCGGCGCTAGCAGCCGTGTTGCTGGCCACGTCGCCGGTAGCCCTGCAGAGGGTGACGAAGGCGCTACATGAGATACGGAACTATGACCAATCCCTCGAACTGACATCGATGGGCCGGCGCGTCGTAATGTGGGAAAACACCCTTGACTTGATCGGCGAGCGTCCGTGGTTCGGTTGCGGCACGGGGGGATTCGAACAAGCGTATCGCCACGAGGTCGTGGGCGTATCGGGTTGGCAAGGGCTAGTTGCTAGCGATCCCCACAATCAGTTTCTCAACATCACGGCGGAATACGGCCTGTTCGGCTTAGCCGTCTTCCTCGCATTCATTCTGTTCGCCTTCCGCCAGAAGGCTTCCTTGCCCTATCGTATCCTCGGACTCGGCGTCTTGGTGTCGTGGTGCGCCACGAGCCTTTTCAGCTCCCATTTTTCCACCTTTTCCGAGGGACGCTTTCTGGCCTTATGGTGTGGCGCGATGCTGGCGTTAGAAAGTGGGGATAGCACACGTCGGATTAATCCAAGTATGGGAGGGGTGCCTCGCTTAACATGAGCTTGAGTGTCACCCTCATCACCAAGGAGGAAGGGATCGATATCCGCGCCTGTCTCGAGTCCGTAGCCTGGGCCGACGAGATCGTGGTGGTGGACGGGGGCAGCCACGACGATACGGTCGCCATCTGCCGTGAATATACCGACAAGGTTTATGTCCGTGAAGATTGGTGCGGATTCGGCCCCCAGAAGAACCGGGCCTTGAGCTATGCGACCGGTGAATGGGTCCTTTCGGTGGACGCGGATGAGCGCGTATCGCCTGCGCTACGACAGGAGATCCAGCAGGCCATCCGTTCGGAGCGCTTTGTCGGCTATGAAATCCCACGGCGGTCCAGCTACTGCGGCCGGGCGCTACGCCATGGCGGATGGTGGCCGGATCATGTGCTGCGCTTGTTCAAGAGGGAACAGGGTCGTTTTTGCAATAGACGGGTCCATGAAAAGGTTATCATGACGGGACCGCTCGGACGCTTGCAAGAACCGCTGATCCATGAGACCTATGGTTCCCTGGAGGAGGTTTTGGACAAGATAAATAGCTATTCCAGCGAGGGTGCCCAGTTGTTGCGTGAGCAGGGGAAGCGGGGAGGGCTAGGGGCCGCCCTCGCCCATGGACTATGGGCCTTTATTAGGACCTATTTTTTGAAAGCGGGGTTGCTGGATGGCCGGGAGGGTTTAATGCTCGCTATTTCAAATGCGGAAGGTACTTATTACCGCTATCTAAAACTGGCCTATCTCCCTGATCGAAAAGAGCGCTCTGATTCTGAATAATAACGGCTTTGTTTTTCTCCCCACGGGCTGAAGCCACGGCCACAGTTAATGGTGTTGCCGCTGCGTCGCGTAAGTAGCAGAGCCCGCAGAGGGTTGTTCCCTCGGCTGAGGAAATGCAAACGTGATCTCCAAGAATGAAGTGGCTACGCGAGCGGCGCAAGGATTAGATCGGTGATGGTTTTCCGCGGTAGCCAGTCGTGCGCCCTACTACTTGCTCCGCCAATGAGATCCTGCGCGCGTCGTATCCTCTCATCGCGACCCGTCAGATCGGACTCGCAGGTCAATTGAGCTTTGGAGAGCTCGCAGAGCTAATCAAGTCATGCCACGGCCCATCTCGCCGCGGTCTGTGGCACACCCAGGGTAGCGATTTACGGCCTTACGAATGAGGATATTGGTCATCAAGACCTCATCGCTTGGCGATGTGGTGCATATGCTGCCGGCGGTAAGCGATGCCGCGCGCTGTTGTCACGGGCTTGGCGTAGACTGGGTGGTGGAAGAAGGGTATAGCGCTATCCCGAGCTGGCATCCCAAAGTAAATCAGGTGCTGCCTGTCGCCTTTCGTCGTTGGCGTAGCGCACTGGCGCGGCGCTTGACCTGGCGGGAGATCAGCACTTTCAGAGCCCAATTAAGCAGGCAAGACTATCTTGCCGTGATCGACAGCCAGGGGCTTTATAAGAGCGCCCTTCTCGCCTCGTGGGCTCGAGGGCTGCGCTGGGGCTACGACCGGAAGAGCGCGAGAGAACCCCTCGCGGCATGGGTTTACCAGCGCACCGTTGCAGTGCCCTGGGATCTACATACTATAGAACGAAATCGCCGACTGCTCGCGGCTGCCCTAAATTATCGGCATGAAGGGCTTCCCCTCGATTACGGCCTGACAGCCATGCGTGCCCAACTTCCACGCCAAAGCGATCTGCCTCAGCCCTATCTTGTCGGACTGCATGGCACTTCGCGAGCGCAAAAGGAATGGCCGCTGAACCACTGGCTGCAGCTTGCGCGCTGGCTCGATGCTCAAAGTGTCAGCCTGCTCCTGCCTTGGGGCAGTTGGGCGGAACGCACACGGGCTGAGCATATCGCCAGTGCGGCATCTAGCGTCCATGTGTTGCCGAGGCTGGATCTCAATGCCCTAGCAGCGGTGTTGGTTCACGCCATGGCGGTTATAGGTGTGGATACGGGGCTTATGCATGTAGCAGCCGCCTTAGGGTGTCCAGGGCTTGCATTTTACTGTGCTACCGATCCGCGTCGAACGGGCGTAATAGGCGCATCACCGGGTGCGGTTATCCATAATCTAGTTGCCGCGGAGGCACTGCGCTGGGAGACCGTCGAGCGGCGCCTGCTAGCTCTTCTCGAAGGTGAGAACTGGCCGCGAGGATAAATCAACCACGTATGAAACGGCAAAAGATCTTGGTAGTTGCTTTAGGACGGATCGGGGACCTAGTGCTGGTCACGCCGATCTTCAGGGCCCTAAAGCAGCTTGTTCCCACCCCCGAAGTCCACCTGCTCGCCGGGCAAAATAATTATCGAACTGTCCAGGCCCATCCCTTTGTCGATAAGGTGCATGTTTACACCAAGAAGCCTTGGAGCACCTTGCAGCTTATCTACACCTTGTGCACTACCTATTTCGAACTCTGGATCGATCCCAAGGATCACCCTTCGAGGCAAAGTCGCCTTTTTGCTAGGATCGGTCGCTTTCGCACCGCCGTCGGTTTTAACACGCCCGGTAAACCGCGAGTTTTCACCCATTCGGTGATCCCGCATACCGAACAACTGGGGGTACACATGAGCACCCGCGCCTTGCGCGTTCTGGAGACCTTGGGCATTCATGCGCAGGACGCGGGACCTGTGCTCGGCGTCGATCCGCAGGCGGCGCAGCGCTTATGCGCGTTTCTCAAAGAACACGCCATCTCCGCCTATTCCTTGGTGAATATCTCGGGCGCGATCCGCGATCGAACGTGGCAGACCGAAAAATGGATAGGCCTCATCAACACGATTGCAAGGGAGAGCAAGCGCCATTTCCTCATCTGCTGTTTAGCAAGGGATCGCGAACAAGCTCGGCAAATTATTCAATCCACCGCAAACACCCGTCTCTATGACACCCCTTCAATCATCGAAGCGGTAGCGGCGGTGGCGCGCGCCGATCTGGTTTTGACCGTGGATACCTCGATCGTGCATATCGCCTCGGCCTTCAACAAGGCTATTGTGTCATTGCACGCCAATATCTACCGCGAGTACACCAAGTACCGGCCCCTCTCGGAACACTCACGCTGTGTGCGGGCTGCGAACGAAGGTGCGACAGTGGGCGAGATAGCGCTGGAAAAGGTCTTGGGTGAGTATCGATCCCTTAGGGATGAGCTTCGGAGTCGGCCGAATGAGGGAGTGTGAAAAACCGATCTCGCAAGCTCTCAGCGCGTGAGCCCATTGGATCATCGTCGGATCCCCTAAGACGCCAAGCGACCGAGCAAGCTTGTTGTCGATTGCGGGCCGGTGACGCCAGCGGTAACGGAAAAGCGCTCTTTCGGATCGGGATCGCTAGCCAGAGTGTACTCCTCGCCCGGGTAGAGCTTTCCCAATAACTGCTCTAAGGCCGGCGAAAACGTCGCGAAAGTCTGATCGGTATTCGGCGCGGCCAACCGGTCGTTGGCGAACACCTGGATCTCGTTGGCGCGGATCCGCAGCCGCCCCGCAAGCCCGGGCTCTTGCTCGAGGCGCTGACACGCAAGCAGTGCCCGCTCGGACACGGAGGCGAGGCAATCCGAAAGGCCGCCACTGAACGGGCGTTTTCGATAGTAGACCACACCTCTGCGCCCCCGGTGCTCGTCAATAGCGTAGTTTCCCTGGTAGGCCAAAAGAACGATCCCCGGACCTTGGTTGACATGACTATAGTCG
>JBIMKD010000294.1:0-17952 GCA_043673815.1 Chromatiales bacterium | reverse complement strand
GGTCTGATGGCATCCTTGCCCGGCTCGACGCCTGATGACTCCGGGGTGATGGCGTCGAGCGGCTCGCTCGCCGAGGCGACGGGTTCCGGCATATGTTGCAAGGCCAAGGTCAGAACTTCGTCGATCCAGGTCACGGGTTTGATGTCGAGGTTCTGCTTTATGTTCTTCGGAACATCTTCCAGTTCCCGCTGATTCTCGGCGGGAATGAGAACCACCTTGATCCCGCCGCGCAACGCGGCGAGGAGCTTTTCTTTCAACCCGCCGATCGGCAGCACTTCACCGCGCAAGGTGATCTCCCCGGTCATGGCGACACTCGAGCGTACGCGGATCCCGGTCAACGCCGAGACCAGTGCTGCGCACATGGCGACGCCGGCGCTCGGTCCGTCCTTGGGCGTTGCGCCTTCCGGCACATGGAAGTGCACGTCATGCTGGCGATAAAAGGCTGGATCGATGCCCAGATTCGCCGCGCGGCTGCGCACCACGGTCATGGCGGCTTTAATGGATTCCTGCATCACCTCGCCTAGCTGCCCGGTATAGGTCTCCTTACCCTTGCCTGGAACGACCGCGGCTTCGATTGTCAATAAATCCCCTCCGACCTCGGTCCACGCTAGTCCCGTGACTTGGCCGACACGGTCCTCTTCTTCGGCCAAACCATAGCGGAAGCGCTTTACACCAAGATATTTATGCAAGCTTTTCGGCGTGACGGCGACCATCTTCTCAGTGGGCTTCAAAAGCACGCGCTTCACGACTTTGCGGCAGATATTAGCGATCTCGCGTTCTAAACTCCGCACGCCCGCCTCGCGCGTGTAATAGCGGATCATCTCCCGGACGGCCGGCTCGGTAATCAAGATTTCGTTATCACGCAGCCCGTTGTTTTTCTTTTGCTTGGGAATGAGGTATTTATCGGCGATATTGACTTTTTCGTCTTCGGTATAGCCCGGGATGCGGATGACCTCCATACGATCGAGCAAGGGCGGCGAAATGTTGAGAGTGTTCGCCGTTGTGACGAACATCACCTCCGACAAATCGTAATCGACCTCGAGATAATGGTCGTTGAACGTATGGTTCTGCTCCGGATCGAGGACCTCCAACAACGCAGAAGCCGGGTCGCCGCGAAAGTCCGCGGAGATCTTGTCGATCTCATCCAATAACAAGAGCGGATTCTTGGCCCCCCCCTTGGCCATGACCTGCAGGATCTTACCCGGCATCGAACCGACATAGGTGCGCCGGTGGCCGCGGATCTCCGCCTCGTCGCGCACGCCGCCCAGCGACATGCGCACGAAGGTGCGGTTGGTCGCGCGCGCGATCGATCGCCCTAGCGAGGTCTTGCCCACGCCCGGCGGACCCACCAAGCATAGGATGGGGCCCTTGGATTTCTTGACCCGCTGCTGCACGGCAAGGTATTCCAGGATCCGTTCCTTCACCTTTTCCAGCCCGTAATGGTCCTCCTCGAGAATGGATCCGGCTTGGGACAGATCGCGGCTGATTTTCGTGCGCTTTTTCCATGGCACACTCACCATCCAGTCGACGTAATTCCGAACCACGGTCGCTTCCGCGGACATGGGCGACATCATCTTGAGCTTTTTTAACTCGGCCAGCGCCCGATCCTTGGCTTCCTTGGGCATTCCGGCCTTCTCGATCGTTCTGGCCAGCTCATCGAGCTCGCTGCCGCCTTCTTCGAGATCCCCAAGCTCCTTTTGTATGGCCTTCATTTGTTCGTTCAAATAATATTCACGTTGGCTCTTCTCCATCTGCCGTTTCACGCGCCCTCGCAGGCGCTTTTCCACTTGCAGGAGATCGAGCTCGCTCTCAAGGACGCCGACCAACTGTTCCAGACGATTGGAAAGATCGGTGACCTCGAGGAGCTTTTGTTTTTGCTCGAGCTTAATCGACAAGTGGGCGGCGATGGTGTCGCCCAGCCGCTCCGGGTCGTCGATGGACGATAAGCTCGCAATGATTTCCGCCGGGATTCTCTTGTTAAGCTTGACGTATTGGTCGAACTGCTCAAGCAGCGTCCTGCACAACACCTCCGACTCGCGCGGGTCGATCTCGTCGGAGCTCGGAAACTCCACCTTCGCGTTGAACAAACGCTCGGTCTCTGTAAATGCGAGGATCCGCGCGCGGCGCACCCCTTCCACCAGCACCTTGATCGTGCCGTCGGGTAACTTCAACAGTTGCAGGATGTTCGATAAGGTTCCTACCCAATGGAGATCGCCGGCATCCGGGTTATCGTCAGCCGCGCTCTTTTGGGCGACGAGCACGATTTGCTTACCCCCATCCATCGCTTGTTCAAGTGCCTTGACCGATTTCTGCCTGCCCACGAACAGCGGGATCACCATATGCGGATAGACCACCACATCGCGCAGCGGTAATACCGCCACTATCGTCTGTTCAGTCATCTTGTCTTGCCTTCCTTCGCCGGGTAACGAGTTAGATCACACAACTCACAGGTAACGCACGCGCTCTCAGAAGCTTGAGAATCAATCTACTGCGCATCGCTGCGTCGCGTGCTCGCTCAATCCGATGCCGCTTTGGAGATTTCAGCACTCTCGTAAATATACAGGGGTTTCGATTCTCCCTTGATGACCGCGTCGTCGACCACCACCTTGACCACGTTCTCGAGCGAAGGCAACTCGAACATGGTGTCGAGTAAATTGTGCTCAAGGATCGAACGCAGTCCGCGCGCCCCGGTTTTTCGCTCAACCGCTTTACGGGCGACGGCACGCAAGGACTCGTCCCGGAACTCCAAGGCGCACCCTTCCATCTCAAAGAGCTTTGCATACTGTTTGGTGATCGCGTTCTTCGGTTCGGTAAGGATTTGGATCAGCTGTGGTTCGTCCAATTCGTCCAGCACGGCAATCACCGGGAGCCGTCCGACGAACTCGGGGATCAGCCCATACTTCATGAGATCCTCCGGTTCGACTTGGTGCAAAAGCTCGCTCATGCTTTTCTTGTCGTCCTTACTCTTGACCTCCGCGGAGAAACCGATCCCACCCCTTTCGGAACGCGCGCGAACGATCTTTTCCAGACCCGAGAAGGCTCCGCCGCAAATAAACAGGATATTGCTCGTATTGACCTGCAGGAATTCCTGCTGCGGGTGCTTGCGGCCGCCCTGCGGAGGTACCGAGGCGATCGTACCCTCGATGAGTTTCAGGAGCGCTTGCTGTACGCCTTCCCCCGAGACGTCCCGCGTAATCGAGGGATTATCGGACTTGCGGGAAATCTTATCGATCTCGTCGATGTAGACGATCCCGGTTTGCGCCTTCTCGACATCGTAGTCGCATTTTTGCAGGAGTTTTTGGATGATATTCTCGACATCTTCGCCCACGTAACCCGCTTCGGTTAAGGTCGTCGCGTCGGCAATCGTAAAAGGGACGTTGAGCAGCCGCGCCAAGGTCTCGGCCAAAAGAGTCTTGCCGCTGCCGGTTGGACCGACCAACAGCACGTTGCTCTTGGCGAGCTCGACATCGTTTTGCTTGATGCGTGAGGTCAATCGCTTGTAATGATTGTACACGGCAACCGACAGGATTTTCTTGGCCCGTTCCTGACCGATGACGTATTCGTTTAGTATGTGCCGGATCTGCTGCGGCGCCGGCAGCTTTTTGTTTCCTCCCGCGGCGGATTTGCCGTGCATCTCCTCGCGAATGATATCGTTGCAAAGCTCCACGCACTCATCACAGATGAAAACCGACGGACCGGCGATAAGCTTGCGCACCTCGTGCTGACTCTTACCGCAGAATGAACAATACAAGAGCCGTTCTCCGTCACTGCCTCTAGACTGTTTGCCGTCGTTCATTGGCCACCTCTAGGCATTAGGAATTTAACCTTGCAGGGCTGAATCTTTAATAGCAATCTATAAGCCACCCACCGGACGTAGCGGGCGTTGATAGAGTACATCATCTATCAACCCATACTCCTTGGCTTCCTCGGCCCCCATAAAATTATCCCGCTCAGTGTCCGCTTCGATTTTCTTCAGTGCTTGCCCGGTATGCCGCGCGAGTATCTGATTCAACCGTTCCCGCGCTTTTAATATCTCGCGCGCGTGGATGTCGATATCGGATGCCTGGCCCTGAAAGCCACCGAGCGGTTGATGAATCAAAAGGCGCGAGTGCGGTAAGCAGTGGCGCTTGCCTTTCGCGCCACCGGCGAGCAGCAGCGCTCCCATGCTCGCGGCCTGCCCGACACACATGGTACTGACGTCGGGCTTTATAAACTGCATGGTGTCATAGACTGCGAGGCCCGCGCTCACGGAACCCCCAGGCGAATTAATATACAGATGCACATCCTTGTCCGGGTTCTCCGACTCCAAAAACAACAACTGGGCCACGATCAGGTTGGCCACTTCATCCGTCACCGGCCCGACGAGAAACACCACCCGCTCCTTGAGAAGCCGGGAGTAGATGTCGTAGGCGCGCTCACCCCGCGCCGACTGTTCAACAACAATCGGCACCAGGTTGAGCCCTCTTAGCGTGGATTTCTCAGTCTCGTACACGGTTAATCCCTTTTATCCCTTGCCTTCGCTTCTTCGTCAGTCTGCCGTGGATTCCTCAGCGCGTCAAACGTCAACGCTTGTTCCTTGACCTTAGCTCTGCTCAACACCCAGTTTACCACCTCGTTTTCAAGGATCAGGGCTTCGACGCCCGCGAGACGCTTGCGATCCTCGTAATACCATTTAACCACGGCCGCGGCGTCCTCGAAACCCACCGCCATGCTTTCGACGGCGGATCTCAGCATCGATGAGCTCACCACCAACCCAATAGTTCTTACCAACTCGCCTATGATGAGGCCGACCGCAACCCGCCACCGGGCGCGCTCCTCGAACAGTTCGAGGGGGGGCATCTCAATTCGTTCTTGCTTGCCGCCTCGCAGCACCAGAGTACGATAGGCTTCATCCCGGAGACTCTGGGCTTCGGCGTGGACCAACGTCTTTGGCAAATCCATCGGGTTGGCTTCGAACAACGCCTGCATGACGCCCGTTTTTGTCCGCGTTTGCAGGCGCTCATTGCGCTCGCTTTCGAGGCTCGCGCGCACCCTTGCGCGCACCTCGTCCGCGCCACCCGGCTCGATTCCTAGGCGCTTGGGCAACCCCTCATCCAACGAGAGCAACACGGGTTTTGAGACACTCAAGCACTGGATCAGGAACCGGGCCGGCTTCCCGGCGAGATCGGAATTCTGGGAATCCGCCGGAAAAGTGAGATCCACGCTTGTTTCCGCGCCGGGCTCAAGCCCTACCAGTACTTCCTCGAACCCGGGCAAGAGATCGGATGCGCCTAGTTCCAACGTAAACCCGGACGCGTGGCTGCCTGCGAAAGGTAGGCCCGCGATGCTACCCTGAAAATCAATCTCCAAACGGTCTCCGCGTTGCGCCGGCCGCTCTACTTTTTCCCAACCGCGATACCGCTGTTGCAGCGCATGGATCGCTTTATCCACATCCTCATCGGTAATGTCGCAAACCGGTCTTACGACCTTCATATCTTCGACCGGAACCAGCTTGACTTCGGGGTAGATTTCGAATGTCGCCTTGTAGATCAATCCCTGACCGGGCGCGGCCGCGAGCGGCTCGATGGCGGGATCTCCCACCGGCCGAACGTTCTCCTTGCGAATCGCCTCCGCATAGCTGGAGCGCAGGATATCGTCCAGCACCTCTTGACGCAGTTGTTCGCCGAAACGACGCTGCACCAGGTTCATGGGCACCTTGCCGACGCGAAAGCCGTCAATCCTGGCGGTTCGTGTTAACTTCACGAGCCGCTGCTTTAGCTCCGAGGCGATGTTTTCCTCGGGGATCTCGACGGTGATGCGACGCTCGAGCGCTCCGGTCGTTTCCAATGAAACCTGCATTGATACCTACCTGTCACAAAGCGGCGGCATGATTTACGCAGCTGGTGCGAAAGGAGAGACTCGAACTCTCACGGGTTTCCCCACTGGATCCTAAGTCCAGCGCGTCTACCAATTCCGCCACTTTCGCAGACATAAGAAGTCCACGCATCCCGTTTGAATCTCGCCGGCCAGGATAGCATCTAACGGTTTATTCTGAATACCCCGCCGTTTACGGCGGGCACTTTAGCATTGGGGTTTCCAAAGGGGAGTAGTGCAACTCTCCCCTTTGGTCAAGGGCGGGATCATACCCCGCCCGCGAAGTAAAATTGATTGAAAAACCACCCCTACCGTTGTGTCATCAGGTACGTCATCACCGCGCTCAGGGTCAAGGATTCTCACCAGTGCAGCGAAACTCGCTGGTCAGCGCAACGATTCGACGCGCTTGCGTTGCTCCCGCAGCCGAGTGAGGGCGCGCGTTAACTCTTCGCAGCGTTGTTGCTCCTTGGCTACGACCGCACTCGGCGCGCGTTCGAGAAACTCTTGATTCTCGAGTTTTTGCGTTGCCCGCGTGCAATCGTGTTCCAGCTTTTCGACCTCGGCATTGAGCCGCCGCAGCTCCGCCTCGCAATCGATGAGGCCCGCTAAGGGAATGAACAGGCTCAGCCCTCCCGCTAAAGCCGCAGCCATATCTGCGGAAGGCGTGCCCGTGAGGGGTTGCAGTGATGAGATATGCCCAAGGTGCACGATAAACAGACGATTGTTTTCCAGCCATTGATGCTCGGCGCCGGATCCATGCTCTGTCAGCACCGCCAAAGGCTTACCCGGCGCAATATCCATCTCCGCGCGTACGCGCCGCACAGCGAGAACAAAACTCCTCACCCAATTGAATTCCTCCACCGCGGCGGTGTCGATTTCGAGCGCCCCGGGTGCAGGATAAGCTTGCAATAGGATCGAATCGCCGCTGACGCCCGCGAGCGGCGCGACCCGTTGCCAGATTTCCTCGGTGACGAAGGGGATGATCGGATGCGCCAGCCTCAGCAAGGTCTCAAGCACCTCGACCAGGGTCCGTAAACATCCGCGCCGCACCCGCTCGTCAGTAGCGTGGTTCAGCGCAGCCTTGGACCATTCGAGGTACCAGTCACAATACTCGTCCCAGGTGAACTCGTAGATCGCCTGGGCCGCGAGGTCGAAGCGGTAAGTCCCGAAAGCTTCGATGGCAGCCTGTTGCGCCTGGAGCAAACGCGATCGGATCCAGCGCTCGCCCAAGCCGTTATCATACGTTCCTTCGGCGCTGACGGCCGCTTTGCCCCCGGTGGCGAGCAGCGTGTAGCGCGCGGCGTTCCAGAGCTTATTGCAAAAGTTCCGGTAGCCTTCGATACGGCCGAGATCAAAGCGGATATCCCGGCCCTGAGTGGCCAGCGCCGCGAAAGTAAAGCGGAGGGCATCGGCGCCGTATGCCCCGATACCCCGCGGAAATTGCTTGCGCGTAGCACGCTCGATGTTAGCGGCGTCTTGGGGCTGCATGAGACCCGTGGTACGTTTCGCGACCAACGCGTCAAGCTCGATGCCGTCAATGAGATCGAGCGGATCGAGGATGTTGCCTTTGGATTTGGACATCTTGTCGCCGTCGGCGTCGCGCACCAGTCCATGGATATAAACCTCCTTGAATGGGACCTGCCGCGTAAACTTGAGCCCCATCATGATCATCCTGGCCACCCAGAAGAAAATGATATCAAACCCGGTCACCAAGACATCGGTCGGGTAAAAGCGCCGCAACTCATCGGTCTCCTCCGGCCAGCCCAAGGTCGAAAACGGCCAGAGCGCCGATGAAAACCAGGTATCGAGCACATCGGGATCCTGGGTCATAGCTTGCCGCTCGGGGATCCCATGGCGGGCGCGCGCCTCGGCCTCGGTGCGGCCGACATAGGCGTGGCCTTGATCGTCATACCAGGCCGGGATCCGGTGTCCCCACCAAAGCTGCCGGGAGATGCACCAATCCTTGATGTTGCGCATCCATTCGAAGTAGGTCTTCGCCCAAACGTCCGGGACGAAGCGGATGGCGCCCTCTTCGACCGCGCGAATTGCGGGCTCGGCGAGCGGCGCTACGCGCACGAACCATTGGTCGGTGAGATAAGGTTCAAGCACCGCATTCGAGCGATCCCCGCGCGGCACCGTATGCTTGTGGTCCTCGACCCTTTCGAGCAGCCCTTGTTGCTCCAAATCGTGCACGATGCGCGTGCGCGCCTCGAAGCGATCAAGACCGCGATAGGCCGGAGGCGCTTCGGCATTGAGCAGCGCGCGCTCGCTCAGGATATTAATCAACGGCAACTTGTGTCTGACCCCGACTTCATAGTCGTTAAAATCATGCGCCGGGGTGATCTTCAAGCACCCCGACCCGAACTCCTTGTCGACATAGGGATCGCCGATCACTGGAATGTTCCGGCCGGTGAGCGGCAATTGCACCTCTTGACCGATATAGGACTGGAAGCGCACGTCCGCAGGATGGACCGCCACCGCGACATCGCCCAACATGGTCTCAGGTCGGGTGGTGGCCACGACCAGATGCCCTTTCCCACGTGCCAGTGGGTAACGGATGTGCCAGAGATGACCTTGCTCCTCGGTGGCTATCACCTCGAGATCTGAGAGGGCCGTTAGCAAGACCGGGTCCCAGTTCACGAGCCGCTGCCCGCGGTAAATAAGCCCCTCGTCATAGAGGCGCACGAATACCTCTGTCACCGTCGCGGATAAACCAGGATCCAAGGTGAAGCGCTCCCGCGACCAGTCTATCGCGGCGCCCAAACGCCGAAGCTGACGGGTAATCGTGTCGCCCGACCGCTCTTTCCAGCTCCACACCGCCTGCGTGAACGCTTCTCGTCCCATCTCCTGGCGAGTGCGCCCTTGCTCGGCCATCTGGCGCTCGACCACCATCTGGGTGGCGATCCCGGCGTGGTCGGTGCCGCATTGCCAGAGTGTTCTGCAACCCCGCATGCGGTGATAGCGGATAAGACAGTCCATAAGCGTGTCTGAGAATGCATGGCCCATGTGCAGGCTTCCGGTGACATTGGGCGGCGGAAGCATGATGCAGTACGCGGACCCGGAGCCCTGCGGCGCGAAATAACCGCGGCTTTCCCAGGTGTCGTACCAATGGCTTTCGATGCCCTTGGGATCGTAGGTCTTATCCATGGTGATCGCTTCGGGCGGATTTCGTGCTATCGATCCGGTCGGTACGGATGCGCTCGCCGCCGCGGCGGCGGGTAAGCCACGCAAGGCCCTGATCTCGGTCAGAATGCGATGGGTGGCGTGCGCGATCTGAACCGAAACAATGCGCTGCATGTGACCGGTAATGCGCACCGCGAGCGCCTCGAGCTGCGGCGGGTCCAACGGCGGCATCGCTGGCAAAGTCGAGATGCGGTCTTGAACCACCACATCCTTGAGCACCGGGATCTCCGCCCCGCCGGCCGCTCTGGCCGACTCTGCAGCTACGCGATCAGGTGGCGGGTCGTTATCCCCGGCGGGCGGCGCCGGCAGGGGAGCATCAGGACGCGCCGGATCGCTCATGTGGGGCGTTAAGGCGATGCGTTTCCAGCGTATAACCGGCCTGCCGATAGGTTCGATAGCGCCCGCGCGCCTCCTCACGTTGCGCGGGATCGCAATCAACCACCTCGATTAGGCGCTCGATTAGCCCACCGGGCGCGGCAGCACTCATGTTGACCAAGATCTCGGCGTGCGGGCGCTCGCCTTGCCACCCAATCAAGATGGGGGTTTCGGGATCGGGATGTTCATCCCAGCGCTGATGCGGCAGAAAACTGATGTCTTTATGGGTCCAAAGCAAGTCCTCGATCTGCTCCGCTTGCTCCGCGGACCCCGCTAGAATGCACACACGCTTACCACTCGCGAAAGCCTTGCCGACGAGCGTGCACACGACTTGGCCGCGGGTCCGACCATCGCGCTCCTCCAGGAGGTAGAAATCAACCCGGGGCATGGTCCTCGGGCTTGCGTACCCGGTCAAGCAGGTATTGAACGAGCAGCGGCACCGGACGGCCCGTCGCGCCTTTCTTGTTTCCCGTACGCCACGCGGTTCCCGCAATGTCCAAATGCGCCCATTTCAAATCCTTGACAAAGTGCGCGAGAAAGCACGCGGCGGTAATGCTACCGGCCTCGCGGCCGCCGACATTGGCGAAGTCCGCGAAGGGGCTGTCGAGCTGTTTCTGCTAGTCCTCCCAAAGGGGCAGTTGCCAAGCCCGATCGCCGCTCCGCCCGCCCGCGGCGAGCAAGGCCGCGGCCAAGGGCTCATGATTGCTCCAGAGGCCCGAGGCGTGCTGACCCAAGGCGACCACGCAGGCGCCCGTCAGAGTCGCGATATCGATGACCACCGCGGGCTTGAAGCGCCGGGCATAGGTCAAGGTATCACAAAGGACGAGCCGCCCTTCGGCGTCGGTGTTGAGGATTTCGATCGTCTGGCCCGAGAGGCTGGTCACAATATCCCCGGGCTTCACCGCGTTACCGCCGGGCATGTTTTCCGTCGCCGGAATGAGGCCGACGAGGTTGATCGGCAATTGCAGCTCGGCAACCGCCCGCAGTGCTCCGAGGACGCTGGCCGCGCCGCACATGTCGTATTTCATCTCATCCATGGCGGCGGCCGGCTTGATCGAAATGCCACCCGAATCGAAGGTGATCCCCTTGCCTACCAAGGCTACCGGGGCTTGCGCCGCACGCGCTCCCCGATACTGCACGATGATCAGCGCCGGCGGCTCGCGGCTGCCGCGGGCCACCGCCAGGAACGCGCCCATCCTGAGCCTCTTGATCTGCGCTAGCCCCAAGACCTCAACCTTTAACGCCGCGTAGCGCTTCTGCAGCCGCCGCGCCTCATCCGCGAGATAGGCCGGGGTGCAGTGGTTGCTCGGCAGATTGGCGAGATCTTTCGCCAAACGCACCCCCTCGGCGATGGCTCGGCCATCCCTCAAGGCCTCTTCGGCGGCCGCCGCGGCGCGCGGCTTTGCGATCGCGACCCGCAGCGAGCGCAGAGCCGCCGCGGACGCGTCAGGCTTGCTTTTCAGCCGATCGAAGCGGTAGAGCGTGCTCTCGGCGGTTTCCACCAGTTGCCTCACCTTCCAATCGAGGCCGCGATCCGGGATCGGGATCTCCGCGAGGTAGCTTGCAGCTTCCGTCACCCCCGCGTCGCTTAACGCCGTGACCGCCTTGGCGACGATCTCGCGATACTTGTTGTCGGACAACTCGTTTTCCGGCCCGCATCCGATCAGTAATATGCGCTCGGCCGCCGTGCCGGGTATCTGATGCAGCATCAAGGTTTGGCCGCATCGCCCTTCGAGATCACCGCGCTTGATGATGCGACTGATATAATGGTGACTGGCTTGGTCTAGTTGCGCCGCCGTCTCCGCGAGCTTGCGCTTATTGAACACCCCGGCTACCACGCAAGGAACCCGCTGCGTATCCGGCGCACCGCTTATGATGGCGAACTCCATAGCCCTCTTATGCTGTTATAGTTAACGCTTGAACCGAAATCGGCATTTCAATCGTAACGCGCGTATTACCAGGGTGAATCGCGTCTTAGCGAGCAAGTGTATTGTTATACATACCGCAAAGCAAAGCGCACGAGCATCCTCATGTTGTTAAACCGCTACCTCATCCGGGAGATCTTATTGTGGTTCGGGGCCGTGCAACTCCTGCTATTACTCACCTACACCAGTACCCGCTTCGTGCAGTACCTGGCGACGGCTGCCGCCGGAAAAATCGACAGCGGACTTATCTTCGAGCTGCTGGCCTTAAAGATAGCGACCTCCTTGGTGCTGATGCTGCCCTTATGCCACTATATTAGCGTCTATGTCGCCTTGAACCGGCTGTCGCGCGACAACGAGCTTATCGCCATCGCAAGCTTGGGCCTGGGCTCGCGGTTTCTTTTCGATACGGCGGCCAGGCTTGCCGTCACTGTTGCGTTCGTCGTCGCGATCCTTGCGCTCGCGGTCGCGCCGTGGGCAGAAGCGCGCTTGGTTGAGGTGGAAAACCGGGCCAAATCGGAATCCGACCTGACCGGGATCACGCCGGGGCAATTCAAGAATTTCAATGAGGGTAACCGCATCCTTTATGTGGAGCGACTGTCTCCCGACAAGCGCAGTATGTCCAATGTGTTCCTGCAAGGGCGGCAAGACGGCCACCTCGGGGTGCTGTCCGCTGACCGAGCGGAAATCGAGCTCGACCAGAAAACCGGATCTCGCTATGTGAACTTTTACGCCGGGCGCCGCTATATGGGCTCCCCGGGACGGCTCGATTATTCCATTGTCGAGTACGACAAATACGGCGTGCGTATCGACCGCAGTGAGGCGGCGGATCGGAGCGCGCGCGTGAGCGCGGCGAGCACCGCAAGCTTGTGGTCGGCCAACCGGCCGGAGGCGGCCGCTGAGTTACAGTGGCGGATCGCAATGCCGATCAGCACCGTCCTGTTGACGCTCCTCGCGGTGGCGCTGGTGCGAGCGGCATCCGACCAGAACCGGATCCTCGGGCTCTTGACCGCAGTCTTGATTTATTTCACTTACAGCAATCTCTTGGGGATTGCGAAGACCTTGGCCAAGCAGGATGCCGTGCCTCTGGGTTTATGGTGGGTGCATGCGCTCTTAGGCCTTGTGATCCTCGCACTGCTTGGTTATCCACTCCTTCGCAAGCGGTGGGCGCGGCGGCAACGAGCGACTGCGTTGGCTTAGCTCACGCCCGGCGAGGGTCCCGATGGATTGCCCCATCGTCACGGGTGTACCGGGTTGCAGTGTTTTCGACCAACGGATCGCGCCTGGCCCAAGCAGCAAGATCACCGTAGACCCCATGTTAAAGCGGCCCATCTCCTCACCCTTATTTAGTATCACCGGGCAGGATTCGGGTTGTTCGTAGACGCAGACTCCGCGCGCCGCCGTATGCATCGCGCCGGCGTTGCGCCATACAAGGTCCATCGCGCCCACAAACATGGCGCCTATCATGATCAGCGCGAGCGGGCCCGCATGGGTTTGGAACAGGCAAACGATGCGCTCATTGCGGCTAAAGAGCGCGTTTATCCCCCTGACCGTGCTGGGTTTCACCGGAAACAAGCGCCCCGGCACATGAACCGATCGGACTAGACGCCCGGTGACGGGCATGTGCACTCGATGGTAGTCTTTCGGAGCTAAATACAAGGTGATGAAATGACCTCCCAAGAACGCTCTCGCCTCGCGGCTTGCCAACAGTCCGGACACGCTGTAGCGCTGTCCTTTGGCCTGGAGCAACGACCCGTCTCGGAGGTCGCCGAGTTGGGATACGCTACCGTCGACGGGACACGCCAATGAGCAAGGGCCGGGCGCGATCGGGCGTGCATCGGCTCGGAGCGCGCGGGTAAAGAAGCAATTGAATTCCGGGTAGACGCACGGATCGGATTCGGCCACGCTCTCCATATCGACCCCGTAACGGCGGATAAACCACCGAATTTGCCAATTTTTCCACGGTCGAAAACGCAGGCGCGTCGCAACCAGCATCAATCGCGACAAGGCGTGGTGAGGCAGCAGGTGCAGCGGCCAGCAGTCAAGCCAGTTACGAGCCCATGACCCTGTTTCGATCGCCGTAACCGCCGCGCGTTCAACTTGCATGTGCGTAGTCCCTCTTTAACGAGAGATTCTTCTGGCATTATTACCGTGCATAGCGCGAGCGAGACAACGCGTTCCTGGGCGCCCTGGCCAGCCGCGGGCATCGAGGCGCGAGGCCCGGGTGTTTATCCAGCAAACATTGCGCCGTGCATGGTGCGATGCAATAATAGTCAAGTGTGGCGGGGAATCGAAGAATGTTTTTAAACGAGTTGAGAGGTTGTGAAAAAATCGTCGCGAGCGAAAGGAGGTCCCGTTCCGCCGGAGCGCAGGAGCGTTTCGCCGGGAGCGAAACGGAGCGCAAGCCCCGAAGGGGTGAGTCCCAAGGATGGGACGAGCAACTGGAGTGTATGTTTAAATACATGAGGATTCCGAACACCGCCGGAACGCGAGATCCCGAGCGCAGCAGATTTTTTCACACGCTCTGAGGTTGACTGAACCATGACTGATAGTAACCCCGTCTGGAACGACGATTGGCTGACATCGCAGAAAAATTTTTGGGACGCCTGGTCACGTATTCTAAGCCAATCCATGGACCCATCGCCTAGCTCCCAAGCATTCGCGGTTCCGTGGACGGCGGCTTTGGATCTGTGGGCCAAGACCGCGGCGCCTTCCGCTCCGGCGGCTGGAGAAGATTTTTTTCAAAGTATTGTGCGGCAAGGAAGAACCTTTCTGCGACTCGGAGAGGAGCTCAGCAAGCTGACACGCAACCTGGCCGAGGGCGCGCAAGCCGGAGCGAACTGGAAGGATGTGTTCGCGGCGAAGTTCAACGAACTGAAATCGGGTTTCACTCACGGCAGCGCGTCCGACGTGACCGGCGCGCTGCGCGGCCTGTTACCGTTTTTCGAAATGCCGATGGACACCTGGGCGCGCATGTTCTCGAGCAGCTCGTTGCTGCCCGGTGATTTCTTGGGGTCGGTGAAATCCGGGAGTTTGCGCGATGTCGCGGGCCAGTTCCACGAACGCATGGATCAGTTCCTGTCGATCCCCGCGGTCGGCTATATGCGCGAATGGCAAGAGCAGACGCAGGCGGGCATGCGTCTCACCATGGATTACCAACAGGCGCTGCAGGAATACGTGCATGCGCACGGACGGCTCGGCGTCGATGCACTCGAACGGCTGGCCGCCAAGATCATCGAAGGCGCGGAGCAAGGCCGGGAAATCAATACCCTGCGAGAGGTCTATGATCTGTGGGTCGATTGTGGCGAAGCGGCCTACAGCGCTTTTGTGTTCACGGAAGAATACGCAGACATTTACGCACGGCTGGTCAACGCGCTAATGGCGTTGAAGCATCATAACCAAACCGCCGTTGATGAAGTCGCGGAATCATTGAACTTGCCGACCCATCAAGAGATCACGACCTTGCAGCGGCGGCAGCAGGAGTTCCGGCGCGAGCTCGCCGGGTTCCGATCGCTACTCGATCCGAGCGTGATGGAAGGAATGCAAGCGCCGTTAGGAGCGCAGGCAGAGCGGCTTAACGGCCTCACGCAGTTGCGTGCCCAAGGCGAGAGCATTGAGGACATGAGAGAGAAAGTCACGGTGCTGGAACGCGACGTCGCCCGGTTGCTCAAGGAGCTGGCGGCGCTACGCAACGGTGCGGGGCGCGAAGGCCGCGGCGAGAAAATTCCGGCGAAGAAGACGCTGTCCGCCGTGAGCGTGGTTGCCGCGGCCGGGCGGCCTAGGCCCAAGCAGGCGGCGCGCGCCAGCACTGCACAAAAGCGCACCAAGGGGGGATAGCTATGTTTCCATTTCAAATACGTCCGGATCAAGCCTTATCCGAAATCCAAGAGTTCGGGACTAAGCTCAGCCGAGGTTTACAGACGCTGAACGAAATCGGTGATATCGACGTCGGGTGTACGGAAAAAGAGTCTATTTACGCCGAAGACAAGCTCACACTCTACCGGTTTAAGCCGCTCGTGGAGAAGCTGAACCCGGTGCCGGTGCTGATCGTATACGCACTTGTTAACCGCCCTTACATGGCGGATCTACAAAAGAACCGCTCGCTCGTGCGCGGACTTCTGGCGGGCGGTCTCGATGTGTATTTGATCGACTGGGGCTATCCCGATAGCGCCGATCGGTTTTTATCATTAAACGATTACATCAACGGTTATACCGATCGCTGCGTGGATGTGCTCAGGAAACGGCATGGCCTGGACAAGATCAATCTCTTAGGGATCTGCCAGGGAGGAACGTTTAGCCTTTGCTATAGCGCGACGCATGCTGACAAAGTGAGGAACCTCATTACCACCGTGACACCGGTCGATTTCCACACGCCCCAGGATTTGCTCAGCCATTGGGTCCGGAAGGTGAACATCGATCTGCTGGCGGACACCATGGGCAATATCCCGGGCGAGATGCTGAACTGGACTTTTCTTTCGCTCAAACCGTTTCGGCTTTCGGGGCAAAAATACCTCGATATGGTCAACACCCTGGACGATCCGATCCTGTGCAAGAATTTCATCCGCATGGAGAAGTGGATCTTCGATAGCCCCGACCAAGCGGGGGAAGCATTCCGGGAGTTTATCAAGCATTTTTATCAGAATAACGAGCTGATTAAAGGCGAGGTGATGATCGGTGAGAAGAACGTCGATCTCGAAAACATCACCATGCCGGTGCTCAACATCTTCGCCACCGACGACCACCTGGTCCCACCCGCCGCGTCGAAGGCCTTAAGGAAATACGTGGGAAGCACGGATTATTCGGAGATCGAATTTCCCGGCGGACACATCGGGATCTATGTAAGCGGCAAAGCGCAGCAAATGATCCCCCCGTCGGTCACCTCCTGGCTCGCCGCCAGGTAACGCCACGCCAAGAGCGCTATTCGCGAAAAACCCGATCCACCTTGCGGGGTGGATCGGAGTCCGTGGGGGAAGGGTGAACGGGAAGGGCTAAGCGGTTTATTTCTTTACCGCGAGCGCGGCTTTCTTAACCGGCGCGGTTCCGTTCTCCTGGGTCTTCTCGAACCAAGCCGCCAACTCATCCTTGGAATCTGTCATGATCTCGGTGGTTTTACGCATGGCGTCAAGCATCTTTTCATTGTATTCGGTCATGAGCTTGGTTTGGCCCGCCAAGAGATCCTTATAACCCTTCGATTCGGTCATCAAGGTGGCGTGCTTGATACCGGTATCGACATAGGTGCTTACCAAGCCGAGTTGCTGTTCACCTATCTTCTCAAACGTCTTGGTGCCGATCTCGCCTAGCTCCTTTAGAGAAGCAAAGCAGGTGCTGCCAAACTGAGCCCAAGGCTCCATAGTTTCAAATTGCATAACGTTACCTCACGAAGTTTACCGACGTTGTGCATTGCACATCGCAATGCTGCGTTGCATCATATTACGGCTAAACCTCACTGTCAAGCCCAGTAGCAAAGCGTAAAAAAAACAAGCTACGAAACCCTTGCTCCAGGACCGTGAGCAGACATTGCGTAACGCAATGGCCGGATTTTTTCGCGGGTCTATTTGCCCTTCGCGGGTTTGCCGGCAAACGGCGCGACGGTTTTCTCCATGCCTCGTTCCGCCCAAGCGCTCAGCTCATTCTTGCACTCGCTGAGCAGATCGTTGGTGCCGCGGACGATCTCGACGAACTTGGCACCGTATTCGGAGGCCAGAGCGGCTTGATGCGCCAGTAAGTCCTTCGGGTCCTTACAGACGCTAATCAAGTTCACTTCCTTGGCGCTTGCCTCGAGACAAGTGCTGAGGATTGCTTCCTGCTGCGCCGTCATTTTCTCCACTAACTTGGCATTGATTGCACCAAGCTCTTTCATGGACTCGAGGGCGCTTCTGCTCAGGGCGGCCCATTGGTCGATCATTTCTCGCTGCATACGCTTATCTCCTGGTATCAATCGTCATTGACGGTGGATAAGGTCGAAAGCTGTGGGATGAAAAGCAGCTTACTGTGACGTGGCGCGCCGGTCAACACGAGAAGACCAGGAAGCTCCTGACGTAGGCGAGAACGCCGCGGGATGGTAAAATGAAATAGTTACGCATTCGCGGTAGACAAACGAAAATTACCTTTTACCTGAAGATTTAGAGGTTACGTTACATGACAATGACACACGACGGGGCAAAGCGGACAAAAAACCAACGGCTCTTACAATGGGTGAAGGAGATCGCCAGCCTTTGCAAGCCCGATCGCATCTATTGGTGTGATGGTTCCCAGGCGGAATACGATCGCTTGTGCGAAGAGTTGGTGCAAAAAGGAACCTTCATCCGCTTAAACCCGAAGACAAGACCGAATAGCTTTCTGGCGCGCTCCCACCCCACCGATGTCGCGCGCGTCGAGGACCGAACCTATATTTGTAGCGAAAAGCAGGAAAACACCGGCCCCACGAATAACTGGATGGAGCCGCAAAAGATGCGGGGCATACTCCGTGAATTATTCGAGGGGTGTATGCGCGGCCGCACGATGTATGTAGTTCCCTTCAGCATGTGACCCATTGGATCGCACATTTCCCATATCGGAGTTGAGATCAGCGATTCCGACTATGTCGCGGTGAATCAGCGCATCATGACCCGGATGTGGC
>JBIMKD010000293.1:0-5250 GCA_043673815.1 Chromatiales bacterium | reverse complement strand
CCGTGAAATTCCATCTGCCACCCGTTACACTGTGTTTCCATAAGGCCGTCCTCGTCATTGCGCATAACATGCTGATCGCACACATATTATGCCACGAGATACGGCCTTTTTCTTGGCTATCGGTGAGAAATCCGGGCTAGTCCCACCTCATTTTTGAGCGTTTCGTTACCTCTACGATACCGCGTCTTGTACCATCCCTTTTTGTTTGCCACGTATCCAGGAACTCGTCCGCCATCTCTTGCGACAACATGCCCTCTCGCAACCAGAAAACGCTTGCTCCGAAGCGTGCCTCGGCGTCTGCATACGAGAAGAGCGTCTGACAGTCGCGCGGGGCGTCTTAGAGTTTAAAGTCGCCTTGCCAAACAGCACGATATCAATATCCCTCGGCGATTCTGTGTTCGAGACGAAACTTCCTAAGCTTTGCAAGCGCGATAATCCGTCCGCCAACTCTGTTGGATAGGTGGATTCCCGGCGGCAGGTCGCTTTTGTCGTTGAACGGTGGGAGCATGGAAGCAGTCTATGATTCCGGCTCTTGCGCAGAATTTGTGGGTCAGTGGAGAGACGATTTGGCAATGATCGCATGATAATCTGGGTCTGTTTATTTGGGCCTGGCCAGGAGTTTTCGGGTTCGAGATTGCGAGGCAAGGTAACTGTGCCACGGTTTGTACCGTTAACTCCCTCTCCCGCCCGGGAGAGGGCGGGGGTGAGGGGATAGAGAGACCGATGAACAGTCTGGCCCGGGTGCTGCGGAACAATTCGACCGAGGCGGAGCGGTGCTTATGGAGTCGATTGCGGGGTCGACGACTCGACGGCGTCAAGTTTCGACGTCAACAGGTCCTTGGACCCTACGTCGTGGATTTCCTCTGCTTGGAGCCCAAAGTTGTCATCGAGATCGATGGTGGCCAGCATGCCGAGCAGGTCTCGAACGACTTGCGGAGGACTGAATATCTCAAGGTATTGGGTTATCGCGTGCTTCGATTTTGGAATCATGAAGTGCTTGGAGATCCTGACGCGGCGTTGGAGAGTATTCGCGCTGCCTTGGTGGAGATCCCCTCACCCCCGCCCTCTCCCGGCGGGAGAGGGAGTTAACGGAATACCCATAGATTCTGCCGAGGTGCCATGATTCCTAAATGGTCTTGAAGCTGGCGACTTGCTCTTGAAGATCTGCACGGCGTTGGCCTTAGCAGTCCGGAAGCTTTGGTTAGGGTCGAACTGAAGCCGCATTCAGTTCAAGACCCGCTCGCCGTTCACGATGATTGGTTTACCGGAAGCATAGGAGTAGAGCACATCGGGACACACATCAGCGCCGTTGGGCCAAATGATTGTGCCGAGTTCAGGATCTACGCGGACCTGCCGGAAGTATTCTGGATCGTTGAGGGAGGCAAACACCCCATCGAATCGCTCGATGATATAGGCCTGCCCGCAAGAGGTGAGGGGCATCGCTGCCCGCTCCTGTCCAGTATGCCGGTGAGCGCGAAAAAGGCGGGATGCCGCCTTATTAGCCGATGCAGACGGTCACGTTGCTGTTGGTGATCATCAATACCCTGCTTAAAAACGATACAGCGTAGAACCCGCAAATCGCCGCCCTCAGCTGCGTAAAATCAAGGCAGTTGCTGTCTCCAATTACAGAAAGATCAATTATCCAGCTCAGTAGGCCGGCTTGGGCAGCCGCTCGGCGAGCGTATCCCAGGCGATGACGACACCGGGCAAGACACGGACGGACGTCTCGCCGATAAGCTCCTGCACGTCCGGTTTGCCGTATTCCTCGCCGAAGAGTCGATAGACGGTGAGCACCCTGTCGGTAGGATGCACTAGCCAGTATTCCTTCACGCCGTAGCGCTCGTAGACGCGACGCTTCTTGACTTGATCGTGACCTGCCGTGGCGGGTGACAGGACCTCCACCACCCAATCGGGAGCGCCGCGTATACCGCGCTCGCTCAGCTTGGTCCCGTCGCAGACCACCAGCACGTCGGGTTGCACCACCGTATCGATGGCCTCGTCGGCCTCGTTACTTCGGGGCAGGCACACGTCCACCGGCGCGATGAAAGCCCGGCAAGGCTTCCCCTCCAAGACATTTGCCACTTGTCGGAAGATTTCTCCGGCGATCTCCTGATGGCTGACGGTAGGCGCCGGCGCCACGAGGTAAGCCTGCCCGTCGATAAGCTCGTAGCGAACATCCTCGGGCCAATGGAGGTAGTCGCCGTAACTGTGGTAATCGTTATCCTTGAGCGGTAGGCCCATGGTCGCCTCTCAGTCGACGTTGCAATGACCCATGAAACCACACTGCAGGAAAAAAATCATCCGGCGCGGCTATTTTCTTCCGTTCGTCCGTTACAGAAAGGTAGCGTCTATTTCGTTCGCCCTGCACTTGCGGATAATGTCCGAATATTGTTTGGACTCTGGTTTAAACTATAAGGACAGACCCATTGATGTCTCTACCTGTAGTTCGGAGTCCATGGGGTGCGCCGGCCGTCCGTAGAGTTCTGTAACTAAAATAAGCCAGAAAGTACCGTCGGCGTCGAAAACCAAAAGGGGTAGGATAACGTGTCATGGGGATCTTCAAGGAATTCTCGATCGCGTACTGGCGTGTTTGACTACTCACTGGTTACGCGATACCTTACCGCTTGGCGAAAAAGGGCGTTTGTTTTACCCATTCGCCTAACACACTCTTCGCCATGGATCCTACGCGCGGCGCGCCTCGCCAGGCGAAGACGCAGGGCCGCGATCGTTGGGCTCACCTCTCACGTGGAGGGAAATCGTTTGCACGCGGTGAATCCGTGGGCGATACTGAGATTGTCGTGCGGCTAAGGGCGCAGAGCGCCCCGTGCGCAGCACCGGCGGCGCTCCGCCGTGAGGTGAGCCCGAGCCCGGTCGAGGGTTTGGGCGAAGGCGGCGTCGGGTCGGGCAAGCCGAGGCCTCCCGCCGCCGGCTCCATGGTGGTATTTCGCTCATGACCGCGACGATGGCGCTCCCTCCCGGCTTTCTCGAATCGATCAGACGCGAGTTTCCGGTCGACTTCGCATCGATTGATCCGTCGGACCTCGAGACTTACGGCCGAGAGTGGACGAGAGCGTTTCCGGCGCGCGCGAGCATGCTGTGCCGCCCACGCACGACCGACGAAGTTTGCCGCCTGATGCGGTTGTGCGCGCAGCATCGCGTTCCCGTCGTCCCCTCGGGCGGACGCACCGGCCTCGCCTGCGGCGCGCTGGCGACCCGTGGCGAGCTGGTCCTATCTCTCGAACGGATGCGGCGAATGGAACCCGTCGATTCCCTCGGCCGCACGGTCCGCGTCCAGGCGGGAGCCGTGATCGAAGCGCTCCATCAGCACTGTGCGGAAGCGGGCCTATTCTGGCCGATTGAGCTGCACTCCACGGGCAGCCAGATCGGCGGCATCATCGCCACCAACGCCGGAGGAATGCACGTCGTCCGCTACGGGCTGACCCGCCATTGGGTGCTCGGCTTGACGGTCGTGCTCGCGAACGGCGATGTGCTCCAGCTCAACGGAGCCCTCGAGAAGAACAACACCGGCGTCGATCTGCGGCAGCTCTTCATCGACAGCGAAGGAATTCTCGGCATCATTACCGAAGCCACGCTCAAGCTCACCCGTCCTTGCGGAAGGGTCGACGTTCTGCTGCTCGCCGTGCCCTCCTTCGAAGCGGTGCTCCAAGTGTTCGAGCGCGCCCGCAGAGCGTCGTTTACCTTGATGGCGTTCGAATCCTTCACGGACAAGTGCCTCGCGCGCGTCATCCGCCACCGCCAGCTCAAACCGCCCTTCGACGTGCCTTCCTCTCACTATGCGCTGCTCGAGGTGAAGCAGGGCGAGGGCCCCGTTGACGGCTGGCTGGAGTCGCTGTTCGAGGCCGGCTTGGTGAGCGCCGGCACGCTAGCCCAGAGCTCGCAACAGGCCGAAGAGTTGTGGGCCTACCGCCGGGGAATCGATGCATCGCTCCGCGCTGCCGGCCTCATGCGCGGGCACAACATCGCGCTGCCGATCGCGCGCTTTCACGCTTTCTACACCGAGCTCGAAACGCTGCACGCCAGCGGCTACTCCGACTGGGACTTGTGCCTCTTCGCTCATGTCGGCGACGGCACTCTCCACGTCAGGATCATCAAACCCGAAGCGCTGGACAAGCGGGTCTTCCTCGCGCGCTGCCATGCCTTCGACGCGGCGATGTTCGATCTGGTCAGTGCCCATGGGGGCGGCGCGAGCGCCGAGCACGGGATCGGTCTGCTCAAGAAAGCCTGGCTGGGCCACACCCGCAGCGCGGCCGAGATCGAGCTGATGCGCGCACTCAAGCGAGTGATGGATCCCCTGGGGATCCTGAACCCAGGAAAAGTCCTTTGACGGGCACCTGCAGGTCTCGTCGTCATCCGCCGCCAGTAAACGCGTTCGTCCGCGAAAAGAGCTTACGGACCAACGGCTCGTAGTGCTCGAGCGGCGGCGTCTCGTAGTCGGGATCGAATGCCATCTGATCCCAGTCGTCGGAGAAGCGCCTCGCCAGCTCGTAGGATGGGTGGCCCTTGTACCGGTCGCTGACGTTTCGGTCCAAGTTGAAATAGTGGAAGTAAAACCTGCCTTGAAACTCCTGATGCACACGGACTACCCAATACACCTCCTTGCGGACAAACGGCCTTAGGATCTCCGCCGCGATCAGCGCATGATTGCTCGGCTCGATCAGGTTGCCCATGTCGTGACAGAGTGCCGCGACAACCATCTCGTCGTCAGCTCCCGCACGCTCCGCGCGTGCCGCAGTCTGCAAGGAGTGCACGAGTTGGTTGACTGGAAAACCCTCCGTGAGCGATGCGAGCGAGCGGAGCATCCGGAGCACGTTCTCGGCTACGCGTTGCTGGTGCTGCGCCGCCTCCGCCGCAATCTCCTTCCATTGCTCGGAGGTGGTTTCGTCCAACCGTCTGAAGGATGGGGCCAATCGAGTATCCGTTTCCACGTACTTAGATTCTTCCGTCCCACATGTTGGACAAAACCACATCAACAACTTCATCTGCTTCAGTAAGTAGAGAAGTCCCTTCTCCCCTCGGGAGAAGGCTAGGATGAGGGGATACAATCAAACAGTTGCGTTGATTTCGATCCCCTCACCCTAACCCTCTCCCTGTATAGACCGGTGAGATAGGTAACACATGTTCACAGACATGGGTAACACTTTTAGAGTGCATGATAATTTTCCGAAGGGAGGACGATCATGCCCTGGCAAGAGGTGTCAACCATGTCGTTACGTCGAGAATTTGTGATGT
>JBIMKD010000292.1:0-2843 GCA_043673815.1 Chromatiales bacterium | reverse complement strand
TATGTGGGCATGAATATCACGCTGTCCGTGGATGCGCGTCTGGTGCAGAGGGCCCGCAAGAAGGCAACCGCCCTAGGGAAAAGCCTCAACCAGCTGGTGCGCGAATATCTGGAGCAGCTCGCGGGCGGTGATGATGCCGAGCGGGACGTGGCCGAGTTGCGCCAGCTGTCGCGGGAGGCCAGTGGCCGTCCTCGGGGCTGGCGGTTCAACCGGGACGAACTCCATGAGCGCGCGTAGCTTTCTCGACACCAACATTCTCCTCTACACCGATTCGGTCGAGGCCCCCGCGAAGCAGCGGCGAGCACTGGAGCTGCTCGCGGAGCACCGCCTGGCGGGCACGGGCGTCGTGTCACTTCAGGTGCTGCAGGAGTACTTTGTCGCCGCCACCCGCAAGCTCACCGTCGAGCCCGGGGTGGCGCGGCGGAAGGTCGAACTCTTCGCGAACTACCACGTGGTCGTCCTTGACGTCGATGACGTCCTGGCCGCCATAGATCTGCACCGGCTGCACCAGGTATCGTTCTGGGGTGCCCTCGTCGTGCGCGCTGCCAAGGAGGGTGGCTGTTCCGTGCTCTTGAGCGAGGATCTTCAGCCCGGCCGCGCCATCGACGGCGTCCGCATCGTGAATCCTTTTCGCTGAACCTCGGGAGCGGCCGTCACGGTGAGCGCGTGTCGGTCCCCTCGCGCGCGACGGCGTACCAGGGACAGATGAGACGCTCGCCCAGTTCCACCAGGCCGAACAGGCCGACGGCGAAGAGGGCCAGGATGCCCATGGCCCCGAACGCCAGGTTGGACTTCCAGTAGGACGTAGCGGAGAGAATGACATATCCCAGTCCCTTGTCGGAGCCCACGAACTCGCCCACCACGGCGCCGATTACGGCCAAGGTCACGGCCACCTTGAGGCCGCTGAAAAAGAAGGGTAGGCCATCGGAAAGCTAACCTTCACGAACGTCTTGAGGGCGCTCGCGCGGTATGAGCGGCTCAGGTCGAGCAGTTCGGGGGGCGTGGCGGCGAGCCCGGTGCGGTAAGATTGGTTGCGCCCGGTCAGCAGCGCGGCGCGGCTCGGCGAGCACACCCCCGCGGTGTGGAAGCGGTTGTAGCGCAGCCCCTGCGCGGCGAGCTTGTCGATGTTCGGCGTCGGGATCGGCCCGCCGAAGGTGCCGGGCTGGCCGAAGCCGACGTCGTCGAGCAGGATGAGCACGACGTTGGGCGCGCCGGGCGGCGCCTTCACCCCCTGCGGGAAGTCCGGCGTCGAGTCCTCGAAGGTCTTGCCGATCTTGCCCTTGAAGGGCGCGTCCGGGACCGGCAGCGCGGCGGCGCGTTCGGCCGGCGTCTGCGCGAATGCGATGCCTGCCGTGGCCGTGGCGATGGCGGCGAGCGCAGCCACCAGCGCCGAGCGCATGCGATGGCCGTGGCCGGCGACAGGGGTCGAAGTCCGGTTTTCATGGATGCTGGCTCCTTGCTAGTGCTGCTTGTTCGGTCTATTGCCCGAGCCCGATGTCCTTGGGGGGGAACTTCTTGAGGGTCGCGGCATGCCCCTTCAGTTCCGCGTTTCAGCCGCGGCGCGCCCTGCGCGCCGTCGGCTGAATGCGCTTGTTCGGCGACGATTTCGCCAGGACGCGCCGCTTCATCTCGCCCAGCGAGATGGTCCGCCCCGCAGCAAAATCTGCTCGCGACTGGGCGATGAGATCGAGAAACTCAGGATGCTGACTCAGGGCGAGGGATTCGCGGTCTACGTTCTTCAGGGGGACGATGGCGGCGACCGCCCTGTTGCCCTCGGTCAAGAGGACGGTTTCATCGCGGAGATCGGCGACGTAGTCCGCGAGCGGGCGGACCGCCGCCGACAGCCTCAGCTTTCTCACAGCCGTATCTCCTTGCCGCCGATCGTTAGCACATTGCGTCGCTTTCGCCCCACCGCAAGAACCCGCACCACCCCAGTGTCGGCTCCTGCCACTTCGTAGAAGACTCGAAGGTCACCCACACGTAGCTCCCACGGTGCGATCGGATTGGGCCGCAGCGGCTTCCGGAGTTCGGCACCGTCCCGCGCTCATGCGGCGCCGAAGGAGACGATCGGGACTGGTCTTCGGCGCACTCGGTCAACCTTGGAGTGTTTCAGGCGCTCGATCTCACGCATGGTGGCAGCCGTGAAGTAGCGTTCCCCGCATCGACCACAGAACACATACGGAATGTTCTCGATCACCAAGAGTCGATCGCCACGGCCGAAGCTGCGTGTCACGTGGCGCAGCTGCGCCGTATCGGCGCCGCACAGGTCACACCGCATCACCATCTTGTTCGACCCAAGCCGTGATGATGACGACCTTCCCGGTGGGACCGATCTTGACGACGGAGCACGCCGCCTCGCCGTCGAGCGTCTCGCCCCGGAAGACGTACTTGCGTTCCTGAGTCTCCGCATCGCGTTGTCTTTCGATGATTTCCCCGGTGAGGATAATGCTCTCAACGTCGAAGATGCTGATTTCGTCATCGTCAAGCTCGTTGGCCGCATGGAACGGCACAATGTACTCGCCGGCTCGGATCTTGTCTCGGAGACGATCGATGATCCGGCGTGTCACCGAGAGGTGATCCTAGCATGCTGGCTGCGACTTCAGCTCGTGTGCCGAACTACTATTGGACTGCAACGCCGGCATCTGCCACGAGATGCCGGCATCCACCACTGGATGCAAGCATCTTTACCTGGATGCTGCCCGAGCATCGGCATGCAGATGCTCTCCACTAGACCCCCACGTCGGCAAAGGCGATGCGCAACCCGACAATCTGGTCGGGGGCGAAGCGAGGCCGTGGCGGTTCCCAATCGCGTTCGGCCACGAGGAGCTCCACGGTTTTGAACC
>JBIMKD010000291.1:0-24206 GCA_043673815.1 Chromatiales bacterium | reverse complement strand
GCGTTGCTAGGCTCTCACCTGGAGGCCGGGCAATCGGTCTGCTTCCTCTTGCCTTTACATTTCGCGGCCGCGCTCGCCATGACACTGGTGGCGGCTCTGATCGCGGCCCTGCTTGGAGGACTACGCGCAGCGCGCATCGAGCCCTCCGACGGACTACGGGATATTTAGATTCTTACCGCCCAAATGTTGAACAAAACCACTACGACAAAATGATAAGTCCCTTCTCCCTCCGGGAGAAGGTTAGGATGAGGGGATATAAAACAAGGAGTTATCGTTATTCTAATCCCCTCACCCCAACCCGGAGGGAGAGGGAGTTTAACGAAATACTTAAATTTCTAATATTTTTGGCTAGATATTTAGTCCCTTATCGCCCAAATCTTATGAGTTTTGCACAAGATTTTTTTGGTGACTTCTGGAAACCCGCGCCACTATTGGGTTTCAAGGTGATCAAGAAGTCATCCAACTTTTTGGTTCCGGCTATGCCGGGTTAGGGAAACTCTTGGATACGAACCGTGTGTCCTCCGCAAACATCGCGGTGCGCACTTAACGTTTCGATTAGAGTGTCGGTGACCGTGTCAGACGCTTTGCGTCACCCTTCATCGAGGCGATCTTGAACATCGTCTCGAGCTGAGCTTCAAGACGCACGACGCGTTCGGTGAGAGACTCGATTTTCGCTTGTTGCTCCTTGACCACGCTGGCAAGCGATACCACCTTGTCATTCATCTTGATAACTGTTGTGAGCGCGTCCCAAACTTTGTCCGCGACCCCCACTATCGTCCCTCCAGCTTCGCCAGGCGCTTGTTGGAGGCCGTGACGAAGGTAAGGGCCCCATCGAGCGCCGCCTCCGCTTCCTTAGTGCTGGCCTTCACCCGTTCTAGCAAAGCCTCTAGGTCTCCTTCTTCGGGTGCAGCGGCGTAGGCTGAGGCTCCCCGCCGCATGAGCTCCGAAAGACTGATCTCGAAGCGCTTTGCTTTCGCTACGAGTGTTTTCTTCTCCGCTGGGGGTACTTGCACAACGATGCGTTCGACTGCAGCCGGCATAGGTCATTCCTGTTGGACATGTACATGCCATGTACAATACGTATCCCTTTGGCTCTTGTCAATCGTCTTGCCCCACCGTGTTCCGTAGAGACTATCGTCGAGTTGTTCGGGCACTTCTCACCCTGGTGATATATCATCCTCATGCTCTCTCATTGGATTCCTCCTCTTTGTTGCCTCGGAGCAGGTGGGCTACATCTCCGGCCAGGTGATCGGTATCCACGGCATCGGATGACAACAACGGATGCAACGGGGGGTCTGATGCACCGGGGGCCCGGTCTTTCGACATCAGTTTAGTATATTTCGAGACTCGACCTTTTTGTTGTGGAGCACACGGCCCCAATCGAGGCTGATCCACCGACCTTGGGCATAATCAAACAGACCACATTGTTTCACGGTCGCGTAATGGCGCAGCGGGGTCCACCGCCAAGATATCAGTCGAACACCGGTGCGGGACGCCAAATACCTCTCGGCGGCCGCTAGGCTTCGCACCGGGATGCGGGTGTCCAAATGGTGGAGCGTATGATTCATCACGACATTGGGCAACAGGTACCACCAGATCCCGCTAAACCTGACGTGGCAGGCTCCGGTCGCTTGCGAGAACTCCGATCGCCATTCTGCCGCCGATTCATACCATTTAAGCCGCGGGTGAGTGTGATTGAAGTACACCACGAAACCAATCGCCCAACTCGTGATCATGAGCGAGGCGGCGGCGAAGAGCGCCATCCTGGACAGCAAGCTCAAACCACCCACATCGCATAGAAATGCCGTCGTTCCTCCTACGAGTAACCACGTCAAAACCACGGTTGCCAAGTCTGCATAGGCAGAATGCACCACGCGCTTCGGCAGACCTTTCGGTGGCCAGACGAACTTTCGGCGCCATAGCTCCAGCGCATAGTAGAGTCCGAATCCACCGCCCGTCGGGTGCCGGTATATGAACTCCAGCAATCGCCTCGGCAGTGAAAGCCGGCTGAACTCTTCGGGCGAGAGCGGCGTCCAGACAAAATCATGCCCCCTGAGGTTTGTGAAGTTGTGGTGCAGACCGTTGTGAAAATACGCCCACAACGAATAACTGTGAACGCTAGGTACGAACGCCAACCGGCCGATGACCGCATTGAGCGTGCGACTTGATGTGAAGCTTCCGTGGCAAGCGTCATGGGCGGTGACAAACAATTGCGATCCCGCGACACCACCAACGATCGCAAGAGCGAGCGCGGTAAGAACACTGTCAACTGCAATGCTGCCGCCCATCGCCGCGATCCAGATGACCATGGCGAGCAGGAACCAACACGCGGGATCGCATCGTTCTTGAGCATGAAACTGTTCAAGTCCCGTCAACCTGGGTTCCACAATCTCACTCCGCTTGCTTGACATCGTGTGATCGATAGTTACGCTTCTTCATAGCGAGGATCTCCCGTGGCGCGAGTTGGCTGAAACCCGTGGTTTGAGGCCTCGCCTCTTTTTTATAGATGGCCGGGCGCAGTATAACGTAGTTATCGGTACCAAGGTCCGTGAAAAGAATACTTGAGTATATCGGCGCTAAGAAGGGTATTGATGTGCGCATCAATGGGGACAAGCCCCATGATATCCACGTACATCATCGGAGGTTCTACCGGCGCGTTTTATGGAACTATAG
Source organism: Chromatiales bacterium (assembly GCA_043673815.1). Taxonomy (GTDB): domain Bacteria; phylum Pseudomonadota; class Gammaproteobacteria; order JACCXJ01; family JACCXJ01; genus USCg-Taylor. Next base: position 21,533 of record JBIMKD010000291.1, on the reverse strand, counting down.
CCTCGGGATCGGCGAAGGGTACATGGATGGGGATTGGAGCTGCGAGGACCTGGAAGGCATGTTGACAAGATGTTTGCGGACGGTTACGACCTCACAGAACGTCAGCATCGTGTCGGGCCTACAGCACACCCTGTTCAACATGCAGACGATGCTGAAAAGCAGACGCTCCGCCGAGAGGCACTACGATATCGGTAATGATCTATACGAAGCAATGCTGGATCCCCATATGCAATACAGCTGCGGCTACTGGAAGGATGCCACGACCTTGGAAGACGCACAACTCGCCAAGATGGACCTGATTTGCAGGAAGCTCCGCTTGGAGAGAGAGATGAAAGTCCTGGACGTCGGCTGTGGATTCGGCGGCTTGATGAAGTACATGAGCGATCGCTATGGCGTTGACGTCAGCGGGGTAACCTTATCGCGAGAGCAGCAAAGGTTCGGGCAGGAGAAGTTTGGTCTAGGCTCAATATTTCTGCACGATTACCGCGAGCTTCGAAAGTATCAACGGAGATCCTATGACCGCGTGGTCTCCGTCGGCATGCTCGAGCACGTCGGATTCAAGAACTACGCGGACTTTTTCGAGTCTGTCCGGCATGTTACCAAGGACGATGGCATCTTTCTGCTGCACACCATAGGGGGTAACGTATCGGTTAGACGCCCTGACGACTGGGTGGACAAGTATATCTTTCCAAATGGTATGACGCCCTCAGTCGCCCAGTTGGGGAGGGCGATGGAGGGGCTGTGGGTGATGGAGGACTGGCATAACTTCGGCCCCGGTTACGCCAGGACGCTGGATGCTTGGAACCGGCATTCGAAGGCATATCTTCAGGGTTCGAATCGGTATCCCCTCCGATTCCAGAGGATGTGGGAGTTCTATTTAGTGGGTTCTAAGGTGATATTCGACCTCAGGGCATCGCAACTATGGCAGGTATTGCTGACCCCGTACGGAGTGAAAGGCGGGCTCGAACGAATCGACTAAGCGCACCCTCTTCCGGCTTGGCTTGCTGGCGGCTAGGGCTTGGTTGCGGGTGGCACCACAACAATTAATTTGACATCGCTTATGTCAACGTCGCGCGGCGTATATATTGTAGCCTGGTTAGAGGCGGCTAAGGGTGGGTTGGTGCTCTTGGTCGGATTTGGTTTACTCGCTGTCGTGCATCAGGACATCCAAGCGATGGCCGAGCAGTTGGTCCGGCGTTTCCACCTCAATCCTGCCAACCACTATCCGCAGATATTTATCCATGCCTTGAGTGCCGCCACTGAGGCCCGGCTTTGGTTCCTCGCTTGTACGGCGTTAGCTTATGCGATAATTCGTTTCATTGAAGCGTACGGGCTTTGGCATGAAAAGCGCTGGGCCGAGTGGTTTGCGGCTGCTAGCGGAGGTATCTATATACCGATTGAGGTTTATGAATTATGGCAAGGCGTCACCTGGGCAAAAACGTGTATGCTGGTTCTCAACACGGTGATCGTGGCTTACATGAGTCATGTGCTTTGGCAGCCAAGACGGAGGGGAGGAGCGCTGTCAAAGGTCGATCGAGACGGATTCAAAATACATCGACCAAGATAGCCGGGTAGAAAACATATTTGTCCCTTGACGCACGACAAGCGCATACACCGAAAACACGAGGATGAAGGACCAACCCAACGGACTACGGGGTATTTGAGCCCGCGGCCGGCGCCAGCCCGCGTTCGATCAAGCGTTGTTTCTCACTGGCTAAGAGCGATTTGCGGGCACAGATCTCGCCCCCGCTCAAGAGCTTGCTATCAATGACGAGCTTCAACTCGTTCGCCAGAGCCCGGAAGCCGGGGTGGCCTTGCTCTAGCCGGCCTTCGACAAACGCCGCTTGCGCGATTCCATTCAGGTAAATGTGCCGGACCTCGCGTTTATAGCGCTCGATGACCCACACCTGCACCTGGGCGTCGATCGCCGCCTCGATCTGGGACAGCCGCCTCAGCATCAGGTATTGCAAGATCGATAAAGTATCGGAGTCATCCTTGGCGTGGGAGTAGATGGCGAGCACATCGTCGAGCGGGATCTCCGCGTAGACATCGGTAACGAACACGTGGTTGCGATGCTGCGCTAAGTCGTCGTGGGAGGCGTAACCGAGTGCCAGTAACTCCGCTCCGAGCGCGTGCGCTTCGCGGTTAAAGCCCAGCGCGCACACGAGCCGTGCCTTGGTGAGGCCCAGGCGCGTGGCGGCGTTACCGAGTCTTTTGCGTGGTTGGGCGGACGGCTTGCGCTTGCCGAGCCGCTCTCGCAGATCCGTAGCGCTCGCGTGCAAGATCTCGGAGAAGGTGGTGGCCGTCGCCCCTGCCGCAACCATCGGACGGCTCCGGGAGTGCGTTAAATCCTCGCTACGCGAGGCTCTTGGCCAAGGCGTAGATTTCCTCGGCATCGAAAATTTGGTCGTTGCGCTCGAACATTTTGGCGATACAGGCACGATGCAGGGCAATCTTCAAGGCGCCGAAGCCGATGGCCCCATAGGCGAGTTTCCCGTAGCGTTCCTTGGCGCGGTCCATCACATCGACGCCTTCCAGGCCGAGGGGCGGCGTGGCGTTAGCGTCCAGAAGCATTTCGATGTTCGGGTGGTCCTTCCAGTGTTCTTCATCGAGCAAATGCACGCCCGCGGCCCCCGTCGCCAGCACCACGTGTGCGCCTTTCAATACCTCTCTGACCGACGGATCGCGGACCTCGGGTCCATCGAAGGCGCAGACCGCCGGGGTAATATCCGTCCCAAAGCGCTCCTTCATCATGCGACACGCGAGCTGCGCACGTTCCATCTTGCGTGAGGTCAAGACCACCGCGGCGCCTTCCTGGGTCAACATCACGCTCGCCCGCTGACCCACGGGTCCCGTGCCGGCAAGCACCACGGCCTTCTTCCCGGCGACCGAACGCTGCGTGGTTAGGCTCGCCGCCGCGGCGGCGGCCGTCGTGTTGCTGCCGTTGCTGTCGAGCATGATGGAGACGCGAAAGTCACCGAAGAACTTCTTTTTTACCGCTTTGAATAATTCCTGGCCAGCCCCGAGATCGCTGCCGCCGACAAAAATCGCGGTGAATTTCTTGTCCTTGGGCGCGCGCGTGAAGATCGTGCCTTCCACCAGCGATCCCACATTAGCGGGTGTCACGCCGCCAAGCGCCGTCACGTGATCGGCGGCGCCGTCGTAGGCCACTACGGTGTCGAATGTGCTCGGAAGGGAGTCGGTATCGAACTGGAAGAGCAACTTCTTCATCGTTATTGTCCTCAATATTGAGCAGACGTGATTCCTGTCGGGCGGCCCGGCGCCGATCTTTAAGCTTAAGGTACCGCAAGCCATGCATGCGGACAACTCGCTGATTCGAGGTTCTGAGCTCGTAGTGGGTGCGCGTATAATCCAGGTGCCGAAAAGATACCGTGAGGGCTGGGAGCAATGATTAAAGATAAACCGATACAGACGTTTTTAGACGAGCTCGCGAGCAAATCATCGACGCCGGGCGGCGGAAGTGCGGCCGCGATCATGGGGGCGATGGGCGCGGCGCTGGTTAGCATGGTATGCAATCTGACCATCGGTAAGCAGAATTATCTCGACGTCGAGGATGATATGAAGGATGTGCTGCGCCGGGCCGAGGAGTTGCGGGAGCGTCTCACCGACATGGTGCGCGCCGATGTCGAGGTGTTCGATCGGGTGATGGCGGCTTACGGTCTCCCGAAAGAGACCGACGCCCAAAAGACCGCGCGCAGCGAGGCCATTCAGTCGGCCTTGCGCGCGGCCACCGAGGTGCCGCTCAAGTGCGCTCGGGCGTGCTCGGAAGCGATCACCCTGAGCCAGCGGGTCGCCGAGAAGGGCAACCGCAACGTCATTAGCGACGCGGGGGTCGCGGTCCTCGCCGCCTACGCCGCACTGCGGAGCGCGGCCCTGAACGTCTATATCAACGCAGGCGCGATTAAGGACAAGAGTTTTGTCGAGGAGCGCTTGGTGGAACTGGGGCAAATCACGAATGGTGCCGATGCGTTGACGGAACGGGTTTACGCGCTGGTAAGGAACAAGCTTTAGGGAGCTTCCTTAGAGGAAACGCATCGAAAGATCGATCGCTCGGATATGCTTAGTCAAGGCGCCGACGGAAATGAAATCGACTCCGGTCTCGGCCGCCGCTCTCAGCGTGTCGAGATCGAATCCGCCCGAGGCCTCGATCCGCAGCCGCCCGCGATTGCGGGCCACAGCCGCTTGCAGTTGAGCCACGGTGAAGTTATCGAGTAATACGATGTCGGCGCCGGCGGCAATCGCCTCGTCAAGCTGCGCCAGATTTTCCACTTCCACCTCAACCTGCATCTCCGGATAGCGCGCCTTGGCGCTAGCGACGGCTCCGCCGATCGAGCCCACGGCGGCGATGTGGTTTTCCTTAATCAGGACCCCATCGAACAAGCCGAGGCGGTGGTTGTAACCCCCGCCGCAGCGAACGGCGTATTTCTGCGCCGCGCGTAATCCCGGGATGGTCTTTCTGGTATCCAGTAATTTGGTATGGGTGCCTTGCAACGTACGGGCATAGCTGCGCGTCACGGTGGCGGTCCCGGACAACATCTGCAAGAAGTTCAGGGCGGTGCGCTCCCCGGTCAATAACGCGCGGGTGGGGCCGGCGAGCACACAGATCTCTTGGTTAGGCAGGACATGGTCGCCATCTTGCGCCCGCCATTCAATCTCGACCCGCGTGTCGAGCCGATCAAAGACAGCGCTAAACCAGTGTGTTCCGCACAGAACCGCATCATCCCGAGTTAGCACATGGGCCCTCGAATGGTGGTCCGGCGGGATCAACGAGGCGGTGAGATCACCCTCGCCTACATCTTCTTGGAGGGCCTGAGCCACGTCGATATCCTTTAAAGAATCATCTAACACATTGTCTTATATGTAATTATATAAACTTGAACTTAGTGCGTGAGGCAGTTACGCAATTGATCTCGACAACAGCTTGAAAATCTTAAAAAAGTCCAATCGGTTTAAAAGACATGACCATAAATCCCATGCTAGAATGCGAACGGGCGCAGGGTTTCTCTTGCACCAGGAGGGCATCCATCTGTCCGAACACGAGTCTGACATAGACGGCGGCACAGTGCATCCGAGGCATCAAGACCGACTAAAGGAAGTCCCTAGCAACGATGTATGCACGGAGAGCTTGAAGCGCCGCGGCCGGCCGACCGGACGGTTGCGCGTGGACGAACAGGGGTGGTTGATCGGGGTTCGCCGGCTCCCGTCCCCCAACTGTGACGATCGGCCTCCCGATACGCCCATCGATCTTCTGGTAGTACACGCGATTAGTCTGCCTCCCGGGATTTATGGCGGTGATTATATCGATGAATTTTTCACCAATCGATTGCATGCCGATGCGCATCCTTACTTTCGAACCATTGAAACGCTGCGGGTATCGGCGCACGTGGTAATTAAACGTGAGGGTGAAATAATCCAATACGTGCCCTTTCACCGGCGGGCGTGGCATGCAGGCGTGTCCGAGTTTCGGGGCCGGCGTTCTTGCAATGACTTTTCCATTGGTATTGAATTGGAAGGCCGGGACGAAGATCCCTATGAAGAGATGCAATACGGTGTACTGGCGGAACTTTCCAAGCTGATCATGCGGGTGTGGCCGGGGATCGCGCTTGACCGAATCGTTGGGCATTGCGATATAGCGCCGGGCCGCAAGACCGATCCGGGACCGGCGTTCGACTGGGGTAGATTAAAAAAACTAATAGTTAGGTGATGGGCTAAACAGTGATGGAGGAATAACAATGAACCTACTTATCATCCTGATTGCCACGGCGGTGGAGAAATTTCTAGCGGAACCGTTAGCAAAATTCAGGGAGCTGCGAAGGCTGGACTGGTACCGCGCTTTAGCGGCTATGGCCGAGCGGAAACTCGGGGGTATAGAAGTCTTCAAAGGTCCGGTGGGCGTTGCTGTTTTGATTGCCTTACCGGTTTTAGTATTTTATCTCGTGTTCTCTTTTATCAATGGCATCCACGCGATTCTTGGATTCTTGCTGTCGATTGTGATCTTGTTGTACTGCCTCGGCCTACAGGACCTTGATGCGGACATCAAGGCTATCGTTAATGCGATACGAGGCGGCAACGATGACGAGGCGAATCGCTTAGCGCAGGCGTTTTCCCATTCCGCAAGCCCGGTGGATACGCAATCGCGCGGCCGGACGGTCGTTGAATCGGTATTTACCGAAGCGAATGGGCGCGTGTTCGGGGTTATCTTTTGGTTTGCGTTGTTCGGCTGGTTCGGCGCGGTGCTTTTCCGGTTCTCCAATGCGTTGAGTCATTACGCTACCCAGGCCGCCTCGGGCCTGAGCGAATGGGCCGGCCGGGTGCGCGATGCGCTGTCTTGGATCCCGGCGAGAATCGCGGCTCTTGGATATGCCGTCGCGGGTAATTTCTCGGGCGTATTCAATCGCTGGCGAGTGTCGGAAACTCTCGATTTACAGCACACCGATACCGTCCTCAAACAAAGCGGCACCGGCGCATTGGAGGGGGCGCTTTTGGGTGATGAGGCTGAGAGCATCACGGCCGCGCAGGCCCTGGTATTTCGCACGCTCGTGGTACTGCTCGCGCTACTGGTGATCATTCGAGTCATTACCTGGGTATTTTAGCCGACCGGTCAACCGCACACTTTGCACGGGCTCGGCGCCTAACGCGCCGCCGGAAGGATTATCCTTCCGGCGGCCGAGTCGGAGAGAAAGCCCTCAATAGGCGACCTGGGCGCGCACCTGAAAGATATCGAGGTCCTCCCCGTTGTGCGGGCCGCCGTCGATCTCAAGCACGTGGATGTAGTTGGCCATGAAGCGGATGTAGGGGTTCGGATACCAGTTGAGGCCGGCCGTAATGTTGCGCTCTCGGCCTCCCGAAACGTCGTCGTCGTTTAGGTCGATCTCGCTGTAGCGGGCGGCAAGCTCCCAGGCACCCAGCCCGCCGGTGGTCAGCGAGAACGGCTTATTGGGGATCAGAATATCGAAGATCCCCTTATCGGCCTTGTAGTTACGCGACTCGCCGGTCAAAAACCAGCTAGCATAACCGTAATACCCGTCGAACACCAGGCTGTCGCCGACGCTGCGGTCGACGTCCGTGCGGATGTATTCGCCCTGGACCGAGAACGGCCCGTAGACGCCCGCCAGCTCGGCGCCGACCTGGGTGAAGTACTGGACATCGCCCGGAATGTTGCCCGTGTCCACGGTCCGGCCGGTGGTGATGGGATCGTTGATGGGGTTGGATTCGGGCTTGGAACGGAAGCGAACGGTCTCAGGCCCCGTGCTGTTCTGATTGGGCTTGCTCCAGGCCCCGGAGGCCCCGAAGTGCAGCACCCGGTCGCTCTGGAAGAACGGCGCGTAGGTGATGCGCGAGGCCACGTTCGTGCCCTCGTCGTCGTCGTTATCGGTGGTCACGGTACCTTGGAAGGCGCCGAGCGAGGCGGTCCAGTTATCGCCGTTGGCCGCGGCCATGCCGCCGAGCTGGCGCAGGGTCAGGAAGGCGAACGGCAGACCGCGCTCCATGAAGGTGATGTACTTGGCGCTCGAGACCGCCTCCAGGCTGAACGGGACCTTGAAGTTCCCGGCCGTGAAGCTGAACGGCTTGAAGCCGGCGTAGCGCAGGTAGGCGTCGGTCACCGTGACCTCGTTGGTCGAGCCGCCCTGGGTGGTGCCGGCGAAATCGGCCTCGACCTTGTAGTCCCAGTCCTGGTACAAGGTGCCAAAGACCGCGAGCCGCGCCCGGCGCAATTGGGTGGCGTCGGAGAAGTCCGTGGGGTCGCCGGAGTAGAAGGCCGAGTCGAGCTCGGCCCGGGCTCCGATCTGGGCCTGGAAGGCACCGTCCTGGGATTTGAGCTTGATCCCGTCCTTGAGGCTTCCCTTGGCTTCGGGATCGGTCTTCTTCTCCAGTCCGGTCTTCACCCGCAAGCTCGCGTATTGCGGTTGTGAGATCAGCCCGTTCGCTAAAAGCACGTCCAAAACGTCTTGGTCCTGGGCGGGCAGCGGGCGATCCGCCGCGGTTTTCTCCTCGCGCTGGGCGTCCTTCAGGGCCTCGTACTGTTGCTTGGAAATTAATTTATTATTCAGCAGCACTTCCAGCAGCGCCGCGTCGGTAGCCCAAACGGGCAGGGCCGCGAACGTGAGCAACGCGGTCAGGGCATGATATCCCTGGAATCGGTTGTTCTTCCCCATAATGACCTCCTCAGTCTTTTTAATCGCTGTTATCAGGGCCATATGCATGTAACAACATATTTACTAAACTATATGCCCCACTAGAATGCTTATACCTATATTTGTTATTAACTAAAATATGTATGATATTGCATAACATACCGACATCGCGGCTGGTGAACGGTCGTGGATGAGCTATCGGGCGCGCTACAAATGGCGCTGGTCCTCATCGGCCGGATGGATCCAGGTTTGATCGAGATCGTGTGGCTGTCGCTACAGGTGAGTGTGACGGCGGTGCTGTTCGCATCCGTCGTCGGGTTCCCCCTCGGTGCGGGACTCGCGCTCAGCCGTTTCCCGGGACACAAGCTCGTGATCGTTTTGCTCAACGCCCTCATGGGGTTACCACCCGTGGTCGTCGGGCTCACCGTCTACCTGCTGTTGTCGCGATCGGGGCCTTTCGGTGAGCTCGCTTTGCTTTTCACACCCACGGCCATGGTCATCGCGCAGTTCATCCTGGTCACGCCGATCATCAGCGCGCTCACTCGCCAGACGATCGAAGACCTGTGGTCGGAATACGAGGAACAATTGCGCTCGCTCGGGGCGGGCCGGGGCCGGGCCCTGCTTACGCTGCTCTGGGAAGGGCGTTATAGCCTCTTTACTGCGGTGCTGGCGGGTTTCGGGCGCGCCATTGCCGAGGTCGGCGCGGTCCTGATCGTGGGCGGCAACATCACCCACGTGACGCGCGTGATGACAACCTCCATCGCGTTGGAAACCGCGAAAGGCAACCTCGAGCTTGCGCTCGCGCTCGGCATGGTCCTGATCAGTCTGGCTACGATCATCAATGCAGCCGTCTATCTCACCAAAGATCTTGTCTACCGCTATTCCGACTGATGCGTTCTGGCCAGCGGCGGGCACTGCGCGGGATGTGGCTGGAGCGGGCGGCGCGTCGATCTTGCCGCTACGGCTCGAAGGTGTGTCTTATACGCGCGGCGGCCAAAGCTTGTTGCACGAGGTGACGTTCGCGGTGACGGGGGGAGCGAGCACGATCGTCCTCGGGCCCAATGGCGCGGGTAAGAGCCTGTTGCTGAAGCTCTGCCACGGACTCCTACGGCCGGCCGCGGGCCGGGTCGTATGGTTGGGCCCCGCGGCTGCTCAGGCTGCCGAGCGCCAGGCCATGGTGTTTCAGCGCCCGGTATTGCTGCGGCGCTCGGTCGCGGCCAACGTCGCCTACGCCCTGCGGCTGCGCGGTGTGTGCCGTAACGAGCGACCGGACCGCATCCGGCAAGCGCTCGAAATGGCGGGCCTTTTGCCGCTCGCCGGCCGCTATGCGCGCGTGCTCTCGGGCGGGGAGCAGCGGCGGCTGGCGCTGGCGCGGGCTTGGGCTTCGCGCCCCGAGGTCCTGTTTCTCGACGAACCGACGGCCAATCTGGACCCCGCGGCGACCCGCGCGGTGGAGGAGGTGATCCAACTCTGCCGTGCCTCCGGCACCAAGATCGTGATGACCACCCATGATCTCGGGCAGGCGCGGCGACTTGCGGACGAAGTGCTATTTCTACACCGGGGCCGGTTGATCGAGCAGGTGCCGGCGTCTCGGTTTTTCGATTTTCCGGCCACGCTCGCGGCGCAGGCATTCATCCGGGGGAAGTTGCTCTGGTAGCCGTGACCACCGGTTAACGGCCATGCAGCCAAGTTTGCGTTTTGTATAAAATCTATTCCCCGCGGTCTTGCCGCGGGGACCTTAGCGATGGGGTTTCCAAAGGGGAGAGGCGCAGCTCTCCCCTTTGGTCGCCCCCGGGGTTGCACACCCCGCGGTGGCGAAATCTAAATTCACTTAACCAGTCAATTAATCAAAACGCAGGAGGAAAGTATGCATCATCGTTTCTCGTGGCGCTTAACGCTGCTCGGGGTCGTCATGGCCCTGACCGCGCCTTTACAAGCCGCGGATCAATTTATTACGCTAGCCTCGACGACGTCGACTCAGGCGTCCGGTTTTTTCGATTATTTCTTGCCAATCTTCCAGGCGAAAAGCGGGATCGAGGTACGGGTCGTGGCGGTTGGCACCGGCCAAGCGCTGAAGCTCGGAGAGAAGGGCGATGCGGATGTGTTGCTCGTGCATGACAAGGCGGGCGAGCTGAAATTCGTCAAGCAAGGCTACGGGGTCGATCGGCGCGAGGTCATGTACAATGACTTCATTCTGGTCGGTCCGGCAACGGATCCCGCGGGGGGGATCCGGGGAATGACAGATGCAACGGGAGCCATGAAGCGGATCGCGAAGGTCAAGGCGCCTTTCGTTTCACGCGGGGACGACAGCGGCACGCATCGCACGGAGCTACGGCTCTGGGGCGCCGCTGACGTGGATGTCAAGGCGGCTTCGGGCACTTGGTACAAGGACGTGGGGGCGGGCATGGGCGCGACGCTCAACACCGCGGCCGGTCTGAATGCTTACACCTTGTCCGATCGCGCCACCTGGCTCACCTTCAAGAACCGCGCCGATCTCACCCTGCTCGTCGAGGGCGATCCTCAACTTTTCAACCAGTACAGCGTCATCCTGGTCAACCCGTCCAGGCACAAGCACGTGAAGAAAGAAGCAGGCCTCGCGTTCATGGACTTCATGGTTTCGCCCCAGGGGCAACAGGCGATCGGATCCTACCAAGTACAGGGACAAACGCTGTTTAAGCCCAACGCAAATCGGACTCAATAACCGTTTCTTGGGCGTTGAAGGATAGGCGTAGGTGTGGAAATCCGCTTTGAACTGCGCTGGGCGCTCGGACAAGGGCAGCCGGAAGGGGTCGAACCGGCGCTGTTTCAGCTCTTGCAGTCGATCGCGGAGCGGGGCTCGCTCAGGCTGGCGGCCAAGGAACGGGGCCTGTCGTACCGGCATGCCTGGGGGCTTCTGCGAAAGTGGCAGCGTGTGGTTGGACAACCTCTCGCGCGTCTCGAACGCGGCCGCGGCGCGGTGCTCACGCCGCTTGGGGAGAAGCTCTTGTGGGCCGAGCGCCGCATCAACGCCCGCTTGGGGCCGGAGCTCGAGAGCCTCGGCTCCGAGCTTGCCGCGGACCTGCGTGCGGTCCTGCAGGTGGACAGCGGGCCGCCGCTGCGCATTTACGCGAGCCACGGGTTGGCGATCCCGCTCTTGCGCGATCTGTTGCAAGCGCAGCGGGGGCTGCGGGTCGATCTCCAGTTTCGCGGCAGTCTCGACAGCGTACGCCTCTTGCGCGGCTCGAAGTGTGATCTGGCAGGTTTTCATCTCCCGGACGGAGCGCTCGGCGTGCGGCTCGCGCCGCGCTTTCGGCGCTCGTTGGACCCCAAATCGGATGTGCTCATTCATGCAGTGCGCCGCCGGCAGGGAATAATGGCGGCGCAAGACAATCCCAAGGGGATCGAATCGGTAGCCGATCTCGCCAAGGATCCGCTACGTTTCGTCAATCGCCAACCCGGATCGGGGACGCGCATGATTCTGGACCTCCTGCTCGAAGAGGCCGGTATCGTGCCCGAGGCGATCCACGGCTACAGCACCGAGGAATTCACCCACATGGCGGTGGCCGCCATCGTGGCGAGTGGCGGGGCCGATGCCGGCTTCGGGATCGAAGCGGCGGCGCGTCGTTTCGGCCTGCATTTTATCCCGGTCACGTGGGAAAACTATTGGTTTGCCCTGCCTCGCGATTCTCTCTCGAAGTCCGCGGTATCGGAGCTTGTCGGCATGCTGCGTAGCACCGAGTTTAAATCCCTAGCCGATGCGCTTCCGGGTTACGATGCCGCTCAGGCAGGGACGATCGTGCCGGTCGATAGCGTCATCGCCTATGGAGACGTCCCGGTCGTCTGGACTAATCCACCTCGGTCTTGAGCATGCGGGCGCGCGCCAGGCGCGTTGCATTTTCGTAGCTCATCCCAGATCACTGCAGCGTGATTTGCAACACTCGGCGCTTGCGTCGATGCAGCCGTGCGGCAATTTGTCACATTCCGCAACGGCTCGAACTCCCCTAAGATGCGCTACAGCCTAGCCTCCACAACTTTGCCCCCGCGAGGGGGCTTTTTTATGTGGGCGGTCGGGCGATCCACCGTGCCGGTCGGGAAAGGATATTCGCTTAAACCGTTACCGGCTCGCCGTCCTGAAACATCAGCAATTGTCCGGGCTCCTGCCTCGTCCATGCCTCGTTATCGGTGAGCGGCAGCGTCGCGATCACCGAGACCTTGTCGCTGGGTCTTGTGAGCGTGCTGAAATCTACCGTGACGTCCTGATCAACCAGGTGCGCAGAGGTAAAGGGATCCTTACGCGTAATGAAATAGAGATTGGTCGAACAGTGCGCGTACAGGACGTCCCCGTTAGACAGCAAATAATTGAAGTCGCCGTGACGGGCGATCGCGGAGTTAATGCGTGTCAGTACCTGATAGGTATCGCGACAGCCCGGAGGCCCTGCCGGGAACTCCCGGCGCAACCCTTCGAGCAGGTAGCAGAAGGCGCGCTCGCTATCGGTCTCTCCGACCGGCCGGAAGACCTCGCAGACGGCAGGGTCGAAATTTTCGAGCGTGCCGTTATGCGCGAAGAGCCAATATTGGCCCCAGAGCTCGCGCTGAAACGGATGGCAATTCTCCAACGCTATCCGACCCCGGCTCGCTTTCCGGATGTGGGCGATGACATTCGCCGAACGAATGGGGTAGTTCCGGACCAGATCGGCCACCGGCGATTCGATCGTGGCCTTGGAATCCAAGTAGACCCGGCAACCGCGGCCTTCGAAGAAGGCGATCCCCCAGCCGTCGCGGTGGTGGTCGGTCAGCCCGCCGCGAACACGGAAGCCTTCAAAGGAAAAACAGATGTCGGTCGGCACATTGCAGTTCATACCCAGGAGTTGGCACATGGACGATCGCTTCTCTCCGTATAGCCAGCGTTGATCAGTGGGTCGAGGTCATCGTTATTTTACGCTGCCCCGCGGCGTGCTGCACGCTTGGAAGAACTCCCTTTCATCGCACTCATCCGGGATCGCTCATGGAAGCATTGTTCTACACTCTTCACCGACGGTCCGAAGCACCTATTTGGACAACGTCACCTATACGCCACTGCCCGCTTGATTCCGCAACTTCATCAAATCTTCGGATTTCGCTCGATGCGCACTGTGATTGACAACAGGCCCGGCCCTCAGTACTACCTATCCGAGCAAGAAAGGCATTTATTCTATACCCCGCCTTACACGCATCGTGACCCATGGCACTGCATCCTGACTTACCTGAATCTGCCGAACGCGCTCCGACCGTGGACAGATGCCTCGACCTCGTACGCCACGGTGCTCGGCGCCCTGGCAGCTGCGGCCGGGCTGGGTGTGCCGAGAGTCAGAGGCCTTGCCGAAACTTCTTGAGGCTCAGGGCGGCGCATCAACATAGCATGAGACAACCTTTCTTTATGTGTTTACTGTTGAAAGGTGAAGACCACGAACCGGAAGATACAACCGTTGTTCGAAGTCGATGCAATTTGGTAAGCGCCTAATTCGTCAGCTATCTATCTTTGATATGGAGGGCCGAATCAACGAAACGTGAAGCATCAGCCGTATAAGAAGGGTAATATGGTGAGAAAGGAACTGGCTCCTAACCTCCTCAGCCCGATCATCCTCGGAACGATGAGCTTAAGAAGCGTCCCCGCCGCAGGCCTATTGCAAAAGCTGAACGCGGCCTCATCTTTGGACTGGTGGCGGTGAGTCGGCACGCGCCGCCTCTAAGGCGTGACATCCACGTTGCCTGCGGTGAAAGGGTTGAAAGAAAGGATAGTTAATATGAAAGCGAACTGGTGCAAGACCAGCTTGTGGACGAGGATTGAAAATGCGTGATCCTACGGCTTTGATGTGGGCAGAAGCGTGCGAGCTGCTCGCACGAGCGGAGCAGTTGCGGCGGCAATTCTTCTTCATTGGCTCACGCGAACACTGCCCCGCGTGGGAGCCGCCGGTAGATATGGTTGAGACCGAGCGCGAAATTTTTGTGTGTGTTGCTTTGCCCGGAGTCAGCACGCAACAGATTGAAATCCTGTTCGAAGCGGACAGCCTGGTGATTTCCGGTGAAAGATTGCTCCCCTCGGGAATGCGCGCGGCGCTGATACACCGGCTGGAAATACCGCACGGGCGCTTCGAGCGCCGAATCGCGCTGCCAACCGAAGCAGTAGAACTGATACGGCGAGATCTCATCGATGGTTGTCTTATTCTGACACTAGGTAAGGCGTGATCGAAACCATGAACGCTGAAAACTTGAATGCCGAATTGCGACGCGACCAAAAACCTGAAGCAAGCGATGGGCAGGCAAGCGCCGAGGTGCGTGATTTCCCGCGCCTGCCGGAGCACGCCATACCGATTGTGCCCGTACGCAACCTGGTCCTGTTCCCCGGGATCATTCTTCCGCTGACGGTTGGCCGCAAACAGTCGGTCGCCGCGGCGCAAGAGGCGACGCGGAGCGAGCGCCCTATTGGAGTCGTCTTGCAACGCAACGCCGAAGCGGAATCTCCCACCCCGGACGATTTGCACTGGGTGGGAACGCTGGCCAACGTCGTACGCTACGTTACTGGCCGCGACGGAACGCATCATGTGATCTGCCAGGGCGAGCAGCGTTTTCGCATCACGCAATTTATCGAGGGCTACCCGTTTCTGGTCGGCCGTATTGAACTCATCGAGGAGCCAGCGCATACAAACCGCGAGATCGAAGCGCGAATGCTTCAGCTTAAAGAGCGCGCAGTCGAAGCTTTACAACTGCTGCCGCAACCGCCGGAGGAGCTTGCCAGTGCGCTGCAAGGCGTGGAATCCGCCTCCGCGCTCGCTGACCTCAGCGCGCACTTTATGGACCTGAAACCCGCGCAGAAGCAGGATATTCTCGAGACATTCGACGTGCAGGCGCGGCTCGACAAAGTATTGGCGTTTCTCGCCCACCGGCTTGAGGTCTTGCGTTTGTCGCGCGACATCGGACAACGCACGAAGGAAAGCATGGACGAGCGGCAGCGCGAGTATCTGCTGCGCGAGCAACTGAAGACGATACAGAAGGAGCTGGGCGAAACAGATCAGAACGCGGCTGAGGTAGCAGAGTTGTCTCAAGCGATCACGCGGGCGAAAATGCCGGCGGAAGCGGAAGAGCACGCACGCAAGGAGTTGCGGCGATTGGAGCGCATGCCCGACGCCGCGGCTGAATATTCGATGGTGCGCACTTACCTCGAGTGGCTCACCGAATTGCCGTGGTCGATCTTGACTGATAGGACCATCGATATTGCAGAGGCGCGCAAAATTCTTGATGAGGACCACTACGGGCTGGAAAAAATCAAGCGGCGCATACTTGAGTACCTCGCGGTGCGCAAGCTCAATCCCGAGGGCAAGAGCCCGATCCTTTGTTTTGTCGGGCCGCCCGGCGTCGGCAAGACTTCGCTCGGACAAAGCATCGCGCGAGCGACCGGCCGCAAATTCATAAGGATCAGTCTCGGCGGCGTGCACGACGAAGCGGAAATCCGCGGGCACCGCCGCACCTACATCGGCGCCTTGCCCGGAAACATCATTCAGGCAATACGCAAGGCGGGAACGCGTAACCCGGTGTTCATGCTCGATGAGATGGACAAGCTCGGCGCCGGGTTTCACGGAGACCCCTCGTCCGCCCTGCTCGAAGTGCTCGACCCCGAACAAAACGCGACCTTCCGCGACAATTACCTCGCGCTGCCGTTCGACCTTTCCAAGGTCATGTTCATCGGCACCGCCAATATTCTCGACACCATCCCCGGCCCCTTACGCGACCGCATGGAAGTGATCCAACTTCCCGGCTACACCGAGGAGGAAAAAGTCGAGATCGCGCGCCGGTATCTGGTGAAAAAGCAGCTCGAAGCAAACGGCTTGTCTTCTGAGCAGAGTGGCATCAGCGACGATGCGTTACGCGCGATTATTCATGACTACACCCGCGAAGCCGGCGTGCGCAACCTCGAGCGGCAGATTGGCACAGCTTTCCGCAGTGCCGCGATGCGTATCGCAGAGGGTGCGAGCGCTCGCGTCAACATTGAGGCCGCAGACTTGCATTCCGTTCTCGGTGCGAAACAATTTGAAAGCGAAATCGCGATGCGGACGAGCACGCCGGGAGTTGCGACCGGTTTGGCGTGGACACCGGTTGGCGGGGACATTTTGTTTGTGGAAGCGACTCGCGTTCCGGGCAACGGAAAACTGATTCTTACCGGTCAGCTTGGGGAGGTGATGAAAGAGTCCGCGCAGGCTGCCTTGAGTCTCGTCAAATCGCGCGCCGCCGAGATCAATGTTGCAGACGATGCGTTTGACAAGAAAGATATTCACGTCCATGTCCCGGCGGGGGCGATACCGAAAGACGGTCCGAGCGCTGGGGTCGCCATGTTCATCGCGCTCGCTTCACTCTTGATCGGCAAAGCGGTTCGCAGTGACACCGCGATGACCGGTGAAATCAGCCTGCGCGGTCTCGTGCTTCCCGTGGGTGGGATCAAGGAAAAAGTGTTGGCGGCGGCGCGTGCCGGAATCAAAACGGTGCTCCTGCCTGCGCGTAACCGAAAAGATCTGGAAGACATTCCAGAGGCCGCCCGCAATCAATTGAATTTTGTCTGGATCGAACGGGTCGAGGACGCGCTGCTTGCTGCGCTTTCGACTTGATCGCGGCCTTCCTGGCACGAATCACAGGCATCCGTAGCCGGTGCCCCGGTCCTGCAACAACTGAGCGCTGATTCGCCGATGTAATAGCTATTGCTTTTTCACGAAGTAACGATTGATAGCAGGAGGAACAAATGAAACGTAAAGCTTCAGCGGTATGGAAAGGCGGTCTCAGGGACGGGAAAGGCACTATTTCGACCGATAGTGGTGTTTTGTCAGACACTCAGTACTCCTTCAGCACCCGCTTCGAGCAGGGGATAGGCACCAATCCGGAAGAGTTGATTGCCGCCGCACATGCCGGCTGTTTCTCGATGGCTCTCTCTGGTCAGTTGGGAGATGCCGGCATGACAGCCGAGAGCATTCGCACCACGGCCAATGTGACTCTGGATAAGACGGAGGCGGGATTCACCATTACGGCCGTCCATCTGGAGGTGACGGCGAAAATACCGGGAGCAGATCCGCAGGCATTTGAGACGGCGGCGAATAATGCCAAGACAGGGTGTCCGGTCTCGAAGGTGCTGAATGCGAGGATCACGATGGACGCTAAGCTCGAAGCGTAAAGCATGGTCGCACCGAGCAGGCGCACCGCGCTCCTCGTCGGCGCGACCGGGCTCGTGGGCGGCCACTGCCTGGAGCTGCTGCTCCAAGACGACGCCTGGGACCAGGTGGCGGTGCTGGGCCGGCGGGAGATAGGAACCACGCACCGCAAGTTGGTGCAGCGGGTAGTCGACTTCGACCGGCTGATGGGGCTCGATGACGTCCCGAGGGTCGACGACGTCTTCTGCTGTCTGGGCACCACCATGAAGCACGCGGGCTCAGAGGCGGCGTTCCGCAGGGTGGACTTCACCTATGTCCATGAGCTCGCGCAGCTCGCCTCCCGGCACCGCGCCCGCCAGTTCCTCTTGGTGAGCGCACTTGGTGCGGATCGCCAATCGAGGGTCTTCTACAGCCGGGTGAAGGGCGAGGTGGAGGACGCGGTTCGGAAGCTGCCGTTCGATGGCGTACACATCTTCCGGCCCTCGCTCCTCCTCGGCGAGCGCCGGGAGAGACGTCCCGCAGAGCGGCTCGCGATCCTCGCGGGACGGGCACTCGGGTTCATGTTCGTCGGCCCGCTCGGTAGGTACCGGCCGATCGCGGCGCGCGCCGTCGCCGCGGCGATGATCCGCACCGCCAAGGACGCCACCCGCGGGGTCCACGTGTACGATTCGGACCGGATCCGGGGGCTCGCTGCAACCAGGAGCTAAAATCAATGTCGGCTTTATAGAATGACAGGAACGTCGAACCACTCATTCTGATCGGAGGAGAACGTCATGTCCACAACGCCCCCCGGGCAATGAGGATCACCAACGATCACCAAAGCCCGCCCGACAGCGATCGCATCATACCGTTGCCGGATCCGGGCATACGTAGCTTTTCACGAAGAACGCGGCGATTTTCTCGCGGCGCTTCTCGGCATCCGCATAGCCCAACTCCAGTAACCGTCGCAAGTAGTCTGGCTGAAACATCAATACGCTTAAGATATCGTTCGATCGGGTCTCTTGTGTGCCCAAACCTCGGGTCATGAAGCGGAAGGCGTTCGGAAGCTCGGGCTCATAGGCGTTCGCGAGTTTGCCTAGATCGATCGAGGGCCTCAGCAGCAATAGGTCCACACAACGCAAACCACCCCGCTTGTCGAGCGGGACATGTTTCACTAGCGAGTTGATGCGTTCGATACGCAAGGCATCGTAATCAAAAACATCGAGGAAGACCGCATTATACAGGGCGCCGACCACTTGCACGGGAGGTGGATAGCCGTTGATAGTGGGGCAATCGGCTTCCTCGCCGGACGGTGCATATTTGGTCGAGATCGCCAAGATGCGATCGGCACCCAGGTGCACAGCCGGCGACAGCGGGGCAGTCATTCGGATCCCGCCATCACCGTACCAGCATCCGCCGATATTCACGGCCGGGAAGAAAAACGGTAGAGAGGCAGAGGCTAACACATGATCTAAGCACAGTGTACAGGGGGTACCTTTACGGTGGGCGCGGGTCCAGGGTACTAAATTTATTCCCTGGACCCAGGTTACCGACTGGCCCGTAGAATAATTCGATGTCGTAATCGCAACCGCACGCAGGCTGCCCTCTAAAAGGTTCGCGTGAATGCCGGCCATCACGCCGGACACCGGTTTCAATGCCTGCTCCAATAAAGCCTGCAAAGGAGAAGCGTCGACCAGGCTACGGGTCTCCATGAATTGCGACGCCCTCCCCATGAGCAGGCGCAGGATCCAACGGGCGACGTGACCCGCGATCGACCCGGCGTCGACTCGAAAAACGTGATCTATGGTAAGCGTCTCCCAGACCGCTGCTAGGTGTTTGACCTTCTCTCCGAACGTCCCTTGGTGATTGGCAAGGTAGGCCGTGTTGATAGCCCCGGCCGAAACTCCAGTCAAGATCGGGATTTCGAGATCGGGGTAATGTTCCCCGAGCCACCGCAAAAATCCCACCTGATACGCGGCCCTAGCGCCTCCACCGCTGACGGCCAATGCTAGCGTGCCCCGGTTATTTTTTTCTGCCATTTCGTGTTTCATTTTTGCTGTAATGCTAAAGGTGCGTGAATTGTTATTAATTATTGATTTTATTGGTGCCCGGGGCCGGAGTCGAACCGGCACGGGGTTACCCCCGAGGGATTTTAGGAATGCCGCTAAATCACTAAGCTACTGATTTTCCACGAAAGCGCGGAATTGCGTGTGTTTGAAGAAATTATATTTTTATTACGCGGTTAGCGCAGTCTGTCGTAGGTGGCAAAAGCTGAGCACTGTACCACGCGTGTACCATACGCTGACTCCGATCAGTGATCGGGGAACTGTCAACCGATTCACGCCGATCTTGCCTTAGGAAGGGACACGTGGGCCCACCAGACCTCGACCCTTCTACCGGGATGATTGAGACCGTATTTTAACTTCCATATTCAATTTGGCCGAAGGCCGTCATGAAAATGGTGCTTTCGGAGCAGATAGGGCATGTTCCTCGGATCGATGCCGAGCATGGTCGCTCCCTGTCTCTTGATCCCGTTGGCGCGAAGCAGCGAATCAAGAAAGATCTGCTTTTCGAGGAGGTTCAGTCTTTCCCGTAACCCCGCTTGGCCGACCATTCAGAGGGTTCCTCATCGTGAGACCTGGCGAGATTGCTGGGCAGGCTCGAAGGCAAAATGGCCGGTCCTTTTTCAACGATGACCGCATGCTCCATCGCATTCTGCAATTCCCGCACATTTCCAGGCCAATCATGCTCAATGAGCAGGGTCACGGTTTCCGGAGCAATTGCACGGATCTTTTTGCCAATGGTTCGACTGGCATCGTACATTGCCGCCAGTTCGGTATAAGGACGAGCGACTCGATGTGAGACAGCCTGTTGCATGAGCTCTACCCAAGGATTCCGAGCAACGATGCGGGCGGGCTGCGCAGTAGATTTATTCACAAGCTCTCACCGGGGGGACCAACCATGACTATGCATAAGACACTAAGAACAGGCGTTTGGCTTGGAATCATGATGGCGATTTTGACGGGCTGTAGAACCGCGCCGCTCTATAACGTGACGAACTCAGCGGTGCCACCGGTGACCTCCGGAAGGACCCTTACACTGGATAATGTGACCAAGGCCATCGTCGATGCCGGCATGGGCCTAGGCTGGGAAATGCAGGTCGTGAGGCCGGGTCAGATCACCGGCACCTTGCACCTCCGCAGCCACACGGCGGTCGTCGGCATCCCCTACACCACCGCTGCCTATAGCATCGTTTATAACAGCAGCCAGGACCTCAATTACGACCCGGCGAAACGGACCATCCATAGTAACTACAATGGGTGGATCCAAAATCTGGATAAAGCGATCCGGGGGCGTCTGAGCGCTTTCGGTTATTAGAACCGCTCGCGGGTCCGGCCGGGCAGGCCGGACCCCGTGGTCACCGGGCCGTTATCCAATGCCCCGTTGATAGCGATCACCTGCTGAGAACTCCCGGAGCACCCATACTATTCCAAATAGTAAATATTTCACAGACTCGCAGCACTCAAAGCGCTATGTTAGCCAAACGAGAGTTGCTTCCGGCGCTTCGCCCGCTCAAGTCAAGGGAGACGATTAAAAGGTCAAGAGGGTAAGGGGCGTTCTACTATTGCAGGAGTGCGACGATGAAAAAGCTATTTATTCCGCTCTTTGGTATGTTTTTCCTGTCCGCGATGGACATCAATTCTACTGCTCGTGCTGCCGACTGGACGATTCCAGCAAACCCGGGCTGTGAAGTAGGTCTTGGTAGTGTGACGAATACTGGTCCCGGATTTAGAGCCAGCGGTGGAAACGCTGTAATCGGCTGTAGTTTGACCAAGATTGTAGGCAATGGCAATCTCAATTGGGCCTACGCCCGTATCAACCGCAACCTTGCAGGTGGAGCTGATCCGTTTTGTAATTTGAACAGCTACGATTACGACGGTGCACCGAGCAGCACGACTTTCGGTTTTGCTACGGATGGGGCGGGTTTTAAGTCAATTTCAATGCCGCTCCCGACCATCTATTTGAGTGGATATCTCAACCTTTACTGCACGTTGAATAGTGGAGATATCTTTTATGGGGTTCGCTACGGACAAGACGACTAACTGAGGTTCATACGTAAGATCTTTAAACTTATTGATAAATAAGAGGAACTTTGAGTGCTCCACCCGATCTGATCGTTTAACGAGTATTAAAACCAAGCGATCAGGAGGTTTCGGATGGAGCGCAAGCACCTTAGCACAGTGGCACG
>JBIMKD010000290.1:0-6153 GCA_043673815.1 Chromatiales bacterium | reverse complement strand
GGAGCGTGTGAGCCGGGCCGTCGGCCGGGAGGGTAAGCTCGGCCAGCGCGCCGCGCTCGGCAACGGCGTCGGCGGCGGTTGGGCCAAAGAGATCGCCGCGGGCGACGGCGGTGGTGACCTCGGCGATGTTGCGCACCTGGCTGGTGAGATTCGCCGCCATGTTGTTGACGCTCTCGGTAAGATCCTTCCAGGTGCCCCCGACCCCAGGCACCTCGGCCTGACCGCCGAGCTTGCCCTCGGTGCCGACCTCGCGCGCCACGCGCGTGACCTCGGCGGCGAAGGCGTTGAGCTGGTCCACCATGATGTTGATGGTGTTCTTCAATTCCAGGATCTCGCCCTTCGCATCCACCGTGATCTTGCGTGAGAGCTCGCCCCTGGCGACGGCGGTGGTGACCTCGGCGATGTTGCGGACTTGGCTGGTGAGATTCGCCGCCATGTTGTTGACGCTCTCGGTAAGATCCTTCCAGGTGCCGGCGACCCCAGGCACCGCGGCCTGCCCGCCGAGCTTGCCCTCGGTGCCGACCTCGCGCGCCACGCGCGTGACCTCGGCGGCGAAGGCGTTGAGCTGCGCGACCATGGCGTTGACGGTCTTGGCCATGCGCAGAAACTCGCCCTTCAAGGGCTGGCCGTCCGTCTCCAAGGTCATGGTCTGGCCCAGGTCGCCCTTGGCCACCCCTCCGAGGATACGTGCCGTCTCGCCGATCGGCCACACCAGGCCATCGATGAGCGCGTTGACCGCGGCGATCTCTTTGGCCCACCCGCCGCCGACGCCGTTGCCGAGCGCGGCGCGCTGGCCGAGCTTACCCTCCCGGCCGACGGCCCGGCTCACACGCTCCAATTCCCTGGTGATGTGCTCGTTCTGGGTGGCGATCTCGTTGAAGGTATCGGCGATCTTGCCGTTGACGCCGGTCCAGTCGACCGGCAGGCGTACGGAAAAATCGCCGTTCTTGATGGAGATCAAGGCGTTCAACACCCGGCGAGTGTCGAATGCGCCCACGTTCAGCAGCTCTCTTGCAACGCTCATTTTCCCCCCCTTTCTTCACGGTAAGGATGCGGATCACGGGCACCCCATGTCCAGCAGAGCAACGTTCGGCCCTCACAATTGTAGCCGTTTGCCCCGTGCATGGCGATAGCGCTCAACCTATCGCCAGCCTCCAACCTTGATATGAACTTGGTTTACACCGTGCCAGCGCCGAAGGCATAAGGTCAGGTCTTTGCGATGGCGAACACTTCTTCAAGCTAGAGCAAAACTCCGTGCAAGCTCACCCGCGAGGCGCACAGCGCCGGGGCACGCACCTACATCAACACATTCATGATGGCTCCTTTACTCGCTTAGCTCGATACGGTCGGTACGAACACGTCTGGCGACAGCCGGTAAACTCGGTCCGAGGATCCTAAGCACCTTCGCCGCCGTGGCGCGGTAGGCGGTGAGCTTGCCGCCGTAGATCGCCACCAGGCGCGGCCGGGCCGGGTCATCGGAAAGTAGGACGGTTTCCCGCGATCGGCCCTGCGGCGAAGCCGCCTGCCTGGGCAGGACGCGCAACCCCGCCATCGTTTCCATGCGTTTACCGGGATAACGCGGAAAATAATGGCAGAGCGTCTCTTCGAGGTACTCAATCTCTTCGGGAAGCGGCCGCACCGACTCCGGATCACTTCGAAACACGGTCTCGGTCGTCCCGACCAAGGTCGCGCCGCGCCAAGGCATCACGAATACGGGACGCCGGTCGCGCGGTGACTCGACATAGAACACCCGATCGGTCACGGGCCGGTCGAGGTGGATATGGGTCCCCTGCACTAGATCGATCGCTAGCGACGGCGCCTGCGCCCGTTCCTGGATCTCATTGACCCAGGGCCCACCCGCGTTGATCAAAACGGTCGCCACGCAGGTGCGCAGTTGCCCGTGCGCGCGATAGCGAATGCGATAGGCATCGCCGTCGCGCACGGCGCCCTCGAACAGTGCCGGATAAATCACCTCGGCGCCGTAAGTTCTGGCGGAGCTCAAGACGGCGCACGTCAAGGCGGCATCGTCGGTTTGCGCATCCCAATACTCGAAGACCCCGCGCAGCCCGTCTGTCCGCAATCCGCCGAGCGTATTCCATGCGTTGCGCCCTAGCGACCGAAACCGAGTACCGCGCTGGCCGCCCCCGAGCAGGGCGTAGGCCGACAAGCCCAAGCGGATCTTCCACGGTGGACGCGCCGAGTCTTGATACACCGGGATTAGGAAAGGAACGCGGCGGACGAGACCCGGCGCGATGCGCAGCAGAATCTCGCGCTCCCGCAGCGATTCGCGCACCAGACCGATCTGGCCGCTCTCGAGATAGCGGAGCCCGCCGTGGATCAACTTGCTCGATCGGGACGAGGTCCCGGCCCCCGGCGCGCTCTTTTCGATCACCAAGGTGCGGTAGCCGGCCGCGGCCTGGGCCACACCGGCCCCGTGAATTCCTGCGCCCACGACGGCGATATCGTAACGGTCTTCGGTCACGGCCGCGGATCGCGAACGTGACAAAGCTCTCCAAACAATTCCCCCACCGCAAAGGTCTCGATGAGATCTACGCCGCGTTCCCAGAGCGCCAGCGCCACGGCGGCATGACGGACCTCGAACACCACCAGCTTCGCGCCTTGGCACCGGAGCTCGCCCGTGGGCGGCAACCCATCAAGATCGCAAAAGACATAGTGCGGGTGCAACAAGCGTGCGCTATCGAGATCCTCCCAACGTTCGATCACCGCACCGATGGCGTAACCCTGCACATGGTGAATAAACTCCCCCGAATACGAAATCAAAACAACCTGGCGCGCGTAACGGGAAAGCACCGCATCTACGCGGCCAAACACCAACTTTACGCCGAACTGCTCGATGGACTCGGTCTTAATTTCGATGAAACCCACGACCTCCGGGTTGGATTTCAGAATGCAGCCAATATCCTCCAGCGAAGCGATGGGTTCGCCCCGGAAGCGCTCACCGAAGCGCCCGGGTTCGTAG
Source organism: Chromatiales bacterium (assembly GCA_043673815.1). GTDB lineage: Bacteria > Pseudomonadota > Gammaproteobacteria > JACCXJ01 > JACCXJ01 > USCg-Taylor. Next base: position 3,173 of record JBIMKD010000290.1, on the reverse strand, counting down.
GCCGACAGCGGAGCTAACTCGGCGAGCTTGAATTCATGGATCCTGCCGGGTACGCCGCAGACGCGATCCAAGGTCTGGTCATGAAACAGGATCGGTACGCGGTCCGCCGTGAGTTGGACATCGCATTCGAAATACTTGGCGCCAGCCGTGATCGCCGCGCGAATGGCAGCGCGGGTATTCTCCGGATAATGGAGCGCATACCCGCGATGCGCTACGAGATCCGGTGTCGGTCTCACAGCGTTTTCAAGTACTCGAGGACCGCCCGCCGCTCGCCCTCGTTCAAATGATCGCCAAAGGTATGTCCGTTATTGGTAGCGCCGGGCAGCGTGGTGTCATAAACCCATTTCCTCGAGTTGGGATCCGTATCTTTCTTGCCCTCCGTAAGCTCGGTATATCGCCAGCCGAGCCGTTCTTGATCATAGTCTTTGGAATCGAACGACCGGCGCCAATACCTAGGCCGTTTACCGCTGTTCAACAAGGCGTCGATCGTCGGCACCGAGCCATTGTGCAGGTAAGGCGCCGTAGCCCAGACGCCATCCAAGGGTGGCGCGATATAACCGCGGGCCGGGGCGAGGCGCGCAAACTCCCCGTAAAACGACTCACCGAGCCAGCGCAGAAACCGGTCTTCGCTCCCGCCGGTGGCGGCCAGGGCCACGGCCGGATCGGTACCGATCCGGGTTAGATCGATGACCCGATTCGGGTAGGTCCAGTTCTCTCCATAGGTCCCATGGCATTGCGTGCAGTTGGCTTCGAACACCGCATGGCCGCTCGCCGCAAGCGCTTGATCGGTTGCAAACGGATAATCGGGCGGCTGCAAGGACTCGATAAAGGCGCGTATATCGGGCGCGTAGGCATCGATGGCCCGCGCCTCCTCGACGCTATCCGTGCACAAGGTCGAGGCGAGGATCATGAGGCGCGCGTGGTCGCCGCGCCCGGCAGCCGTATCGAACATCGCATGCTTTTTCTTCATGCGCCACCAAGGCGGCACGGTGGCGGGTAACGGACGGGTGGGCGGGGGTGCTATGAGCGCTGTCGGCGACCAGGCGAGCGTCTTCGGATCGCGGTGGGCGAAGAGCGCCCAGGTGATGCTGATCGCCGGGTTTGAACCCACCGTCTCGGTGGTGCTGTAGGGGCCGATGGCCTCGAGCCGGTCCGCCCATTTACGCCATTCACGCGCCGCTTTCTCGTCTTGGACGTAAGCGCCCAGTCCCTCAATGTAGGGTACGCGGTCCTCGGTAAAATCCAGCGCTTCGTTGCCGAGTCCGACGATGAGCCGCCCATCGAAAAATCCCGCATGGCAGGTCAGGCAATTCGATACCACCAGCTCGACCCCGTCCTTGGTCGTATGCGCCGTGAAATTGTAAGGCAACTCCGCGTTGCGCCCCTCCCTGCCCGGTAAGCGATGGGAGGGCGGGGGCGGGTCGGCGCTCTCACGGTAAGCCGCGTAGGGAATGCCGCAGCTCACATAGGGCTCGGTGACGAGGGCGCGATAGCCGCGTTCGGGATCGCCGGGCCGTTGCGGCTCGGCGGCCACCGGACCGACCGGAGAACGGGGCGCGCTGATGCCGGACCGCTCACCCGCCTCGCAACCGGCCAGTAACAAGTACCCGTAGATAAAAGCTGATAATAACGCTCGGCGCATGATTGGAACCGGACAATCCATAATGGCTCGCCAGCAGAATCGGCGGGCGTCCCATCGAGGGTGCCGTAAGCGGCGTTTACGACCTTCGTGGTCTCGAGCGGTAGAGGATTGCCGTTTGATGACCGCTCCCGGTGAGCTCGCGGAAAGCGGAGTTTACAAGGTAAATGGGCATTTCGGGAGCGATTTTAAAGCTCCAGAGCGGCTTTCAGGGGCTTATGGTACGGGAGGATTAGTAGTTAATTCGGGCTCCCTGCTGCTAAGAAGCGGCCGGGTCGCGGCAGATTCATCGGTGCCGCTCCCGGCCGCCCGGGTTCCTTTTTTTATTAGCTATGAATAACCCTTTTCGGGATAACGCTTACGGATTTCAATCGTTGCTCCTGCCCCATCGGTAGAGAGCTAATCCTATAAGTGCAACTACTATAGGAATTATCATCATAACTTCAGTACCCATTACCGTTCCTCCTTATAATTAAAGTAACATACTTTATATGATGCCCCGTCTTTTAATTACAAAAGACGTATTTTAAATATAGCCTATTTCCGGAACCTAGCAAAGCCACGATCCGGGTGTGGAATGAGCGCTAGAGCGCATAAGGCGGATCGAAGCCATTGGGAATTCTTCCTCCGCCGATACCCACCGCTCAGTGATTACGTGCCTTCGCCCTTCGCCTCCGCCGGCGCCTCACCCGGCCCTTCACCCTCGAATACGGCTTCGACGAAGCAGCGCAGGCGTCCCCGGGCGAGGCGCGTATCGATCTCGCAACCGGGCGCGACCCGTGCGGCGTCGCGAACGATCTCACCTCCCGGCAGCCGGGTGACGATAGCATAACCGCGTTCGAGGGTCGCGAGCGGGCTCACGGCTTGCAAAGCGCGGCTTAAATTTACGAGTTGCCCGGTCGTCTTTGCCAGCGACTGATCGATCCCGTACCGCAGGCGCTTCACATAGTGATCACACTCGGTCAGGCGCAGCGCGATTAACGCGGACGGCGCCAGGCTCCAAAGCCTGGCCGATAGGGTTTCGAGCCGCGTGTGCTTGACCACGATCCCGCTGCGCGCGGCGCGCTCCAAGCGCAGTGATAGCTCGTCCGTGCGCTGGGCGAGATCCAGCACGCGCCGGCCAGGATGGAGCAGGCGTTTTTGCAGGTGTTCCAGTAGCATCTGCACGCGTGCAAACGATCCGCTGAATAGATGCGCTAGCCGCCGTTCCAGAATCGCGAGCTGCTCGTCGATTTGGCGCCGGTCTGGACTCACCAACTCGGCGCTCGCCGAGGGCGTCGGGGCGCGGCGGTCGGCGACCAGATCCGCAATGGTAAAATCGATCTCGTGACCGATCCCGGTCACGACCGGAAGCTTACACGCGTAGATGGCCCGCGCGACCGCCTCTTCGTTGAACGCCCAGAGGTCCTCCAAGGATCCGCCGCCGCGCGCTACGATCAGCACGTCGCACTCGGCACGCCCATCGGCTAGCGCGATCATGCGGGCGATCGCCTCGGCGGCGCCCGCTCCCTGCACCGGTACGGGATAGATCACG
>JBIMKD010000289.1:0-19706 GCA_043673815.1 Chromatiales bacterium | reverse complement strand
GGGGTGTGATCGTCGATCAACGCCGGACGATGAGCGTCCGTTGCTGCCTGATGGCTCGCGGAGAGTTGAAACTTTTCCGGAAATCGGCGGCTCCCCAGGAAACCTATGACCGCGGCGCCTAAAACAATGGCTGGAAAAGGGACATTAAAGGCGAAAATAGCGATGAATGCCGCCACCGCAACGGCCCACAGGGTCTCGTTTTTTAAAGCCCGCTTACCAATCCGGTAGGCTGCAAAAACGACGATGACGGTGACCGCCGGCTTGATCCCGTAAAGAACACTCGCGACAGCCGGCGCATCGCCAAACGCCATGTAAGTCCAGGATAGCCCGATCAATATCACCAGAGACGGCAGAGTGAAAAGCACACCGGCGACGATTCCGCCCCAGGTTCCATGCAGCAGCCAACCAATGTAGGTTGCGAGCTGTTGCGCCTCCGGCCCGGGCAACAGCATGCAGTAGTTCAACGCATGCAGAAAGCGCCTCTCCGAAATCCAGCGGCGCTTTTCGACCAACTCTGCGTGCATGATGGCGATTTGGCCCGCGGGCCCGCCAAAACTGATAAAACCAAGTCTCAGCCAGTAAGTAACAGCTTCCCGGAAGCTCACCGGCGCGGGCCCGTGGATGGCCGCCCGGTGTTTTTCTCTTAGCAGACGTCCCTCGGGACAGCAGGTTTCATGCGCGGTGGAAGACGAGATGCGGGCCGGCTAGCGCCAGCCGTGGGGCGCGAGAGAGGTAGCAGAGGGTTGTCGCCAACCCTCTGCTTTTTTTCGTGGCATCTACTATTTGCTGCTATCTCCTGCTTTATTGGTCGCGATTAACGCGCCAAAGCAGATAACGGATAAAGCTAACAATACCCACATTCCAGCATCGCCTTCCATAATCTTCTCCTTCCGGTTCGTTATAGTTTAGGTTAGACGACGACGAAAACCGGTTTTTTTCGGTTTTGATCGGCTCGACTTTCTTAAGGCAATTGGCATCTGGCAGCGAACAGATGGGGCATGCCCGCCTATAATATAACAGAAATTATCTTCAATGCGGAATAGAGAACGGTTTCCGCGATACGGCGCAAAACGGGGTTTCGGCTGGGCGTCAAGCTGCGAAGTCCCGGAGGCGCACGGGCAGGCGTCGCGCACCCCAACGCCCCGGCCGCGGCTCGAAGACACCCGGGCACGGCGTACCGCAGGCGGCGCAGCGCCCGCCGGTGCCAAGGTTCCAATCGCTGAGCGTGTACCAGTCGCGCCCGATGAGCGTCGTCCCGCACCGGTGGCAATACGAGCTGCCGCCGGCCTTATCATGCACGTTGCCGGTATAGGCATAGCGGACGCCGTTGCGTAGCGCGATGTTGCGCGCCCGGGTGAGGGTGGCAGGCGGGGTGTGCGGCTTATCCATCATCTTCCAGTCGGGATGGAAAGCGGTGAAGTGCATCGGTACCTCGGGGCCGAGGTTCTCGACGATCCAGCGGGTCATGGCGTCGATCTCTTGCTCGGAGTCGTTTTCGCCGGGGATCAAGAGCGTCGTGATCTCGAACCAAACCCGGGTCTCGTGCTTGAGGTATGTGAGCGTGTCGAGCACCGGTTGTAAGTGGCCGCCACAGATCTTCCAATAAAATCGTTCGCTGAAGCCCTTGAGGTCCACGTTGGCGGCATCCATATAGCGGTAGAGCTCCGCGCGCGGCTCCGGACAGATATAGCCGGCGGTCACCGCGACCGATTTAATTCCGTATTCCCGGCACGCCTGCGCGACGTCGATGGCGTATTCCATGAAAATCACCGGATCATTGTAGGTGTAGGCGACGCTCGCGCACCCAAGGGCCTTGGCCGCGCGGGCGATCCGATCGGGGGCCGCCTGGTCGGCCAGCGTGTCCGTCTCCCGCGACTTGCTGATGTCCCAGTTCTGGCAGAACTTGCAGGCGAGATTACAGCCCGCGGTGCCAAAGGAGAGGATCGGGGTGCCCGGTAAAAAATGATTGAGCGGTTTCTTTTCGATCGGGTCCACGCAGTAACCGCTAGAACGCCCGTAGGTGGTTAACACCACCTCTCCGCCGCGGTTCGCGCGCACGAAGCACATCCCCTCCTGGCCTTCGTGCAGCTTGCACGCGCGCGGGCATACGTCGCATTGGACCCGCCCGTCGGCGAGGCGGTGCCAATAATGTGTGGCGTGAAACGATTCCGTTGACTGCATGTAGCAATTCTAGTCCCTCAACGTCCCATATCAAAGGTTCAAAAAGCCGGATAGAATATACGTATCAGAACGAATGGATGGCTTCCCTCAATCCGAGGTCGCTGTTCAAAAGGAGTCGATCGATGAGCATCAAATATCTGTTATATACACGTGATCGCGTGGTGGGGTGGACTGACCAAGAGCGAGGTTTGACGGGGATACATGTTGAATATGGTCTAAGGGATGGAAAGGGTCTATTACATACCTCAGGTATCGCCCGGTTAGAGCTGGCGAGCCGCTACCCCAAAACGCACGTTGAAGAGCTTAAGCATTGGGATTCTTAAAAAGGGCGAGGGCTGAGCGCGACGCAAGGTGATTGCCGCCGCCAGGTGAGGGCGATGGAGATGGGCCGGATGACCGCTGCGAGAGCTTCCGAGACGGCCAACACGCCGGATTTCGACCAGCCGGATTCTGCCTCGGCGCTAGACATCACACTAGCGTACCATGATCGATCGAAGCACCGTCCGTTTCGGTTTGCGCCCGCTCTAGGTTACATGGACTGGGACACGCAACCCGATCCATTCCGCCGATTCGAAAGCGCCGCCGTTCTGCCTCTCGATCTTTTGCCGTTGGGGCGCGAGCCGCGCTATGAGTCGGCGTTCGCGCTCGGTCATATCGCCCGAACCCCGCTGGACCGTGTCTCGGTCTCTCAACTCTTTCAGGATGCGCTCGCTCTGTCCGCCTGGAAGCGGGCCGGGAGCTCGCGTTGGTCGCTCCGGGTCAATCCATCGAGCGGCAATCTTCATCCGACCGAGGGCTACCTGGTCGCCGGGCCCATCGCCGGTCTGCATCCACGGCCCGCGGTTTACCACTACACGCCGTTCGAGCACGCACTCGAGATCAGGGCGGAGCTGTCGGGTGAAGCGTGGCTGAAGATCGCGGCACAGCTACCCGAGAGTGCTGTCCTCGTGGGCCTCACGTCCATCCACTGGCGCGAATCGTGGAAGTACGGCGAGCGGGCCTTCCGCTATTGCCACCACGACGCCGGTCACGCGATCGGAAGCTTTGCTGTGTCCGCCGCGGGGCTCGGCTGGGAGGCGAAGCTGCTCGAAAGCATCAGCGACGGCGATCTGGCTGTGCTACTGGGGGTGCACGTCCAGACCGGGGTCGAGGCCGAGCACGCCGACTGCCTCTTGGCCGTTGTCCCGCAGTGCGCCGGCTTCACGATCGACGCGCAGCGGATGTTCACCCTTCCTGGCACGGTGCGCGATGAGCTCCGTGGCACGCGCTGGACTGGAGTACCGAACCGGCTGAGCAGCGATCATCATCCGTGGCCCGTCATCGACGAGGTAGCCGCCGCAACGGAAAAGGTCTCACCCCCTGGCGAGACGTTCTGGTCTCCAATCGATTGCGATAACACCTCCCTCGAGATCGGCGACTCGCCGCTCGCGCTTCGCCGCATCATCCACCAGCGGCGAAGCGCAGTCGCACTCGATGGCCATACGGAGATCACACGCGACGTTGTCTACCAGATGCTGCTTAAGCTCATGCCCGGCTCGCGGCAGGTCCCGTTCACCACGCTACCGTGGCGCCCTTGTGTCGATCTCTTGCTCTTCGTCCACCGCGTGGCGAACTTGCCCCCTGGCCTTTATGCCCTGTTGCGAGACCCCGCGCGCAGGCAGGCGCTCGAAGACGCGATGGATCGGAGCTTTGTCTGGGCGCGACCAGCCGACTGTCCGCTGTCCTTGCCTCTCTTCTTCTTGGTGGAAGGGGATGCGCGCTCTGCCGCCCAACAGACGAGCTGCAATCAGGAAATCGCGGCGGACGGCGTCTTCGCAGCGGCCATGCTTACCGAGTACCGCGCGTCCCTCGAAGCGTTCGGGCCCTGGTTCTACCGCCGCCTGTATTGGGAAACGGGCGTCATCGGACAGGTCCTGTATCTCGAAACCGAAGCCAGCGGCATTCGCGGCACCGGCATCGGCTGCTTCTTCGACGACCTCACGCACCAGGTCTTCGGACTGACTGGAGACCGTTTCCAGGTGCTCTACCACTTCACCGTGGGCGGGCCGGTCGACGATCCACGCCTACAGACCGATCCACCGTATCAGCACCTCGCGCACGCCCAGGGCCGCGAGGTCACGCGGGCGCAGCGTCTTTGTCAGGGAGTTAACGGAATACCCACGGATAGCCTATCCCTAATGACCTAACGTCCGGACTCGCAGGGCACGGGCTCAAATCTAAACGACGAAGTTCGATAGTCGACGGCTCGGCGTTGCTACGCGAGTTGCGCATTCTTTGCCCTCAGAACGGGCCCACGCGCATTAGATCATAAGATCTCCGATCGCGGTCATAAATTTTACGACCCCACGCGAACCATCCGTATTCCGAGACCCTTAAATCCCTCCTGAGCTTCTCCTCACCATAATTCTAATGATCCTCTGCGGATTACTCGCCCCGAAAGTCCGGCGTCGAGCGAGTCGCTGAATCCTTTAAAAACATGGGCCTGCGTGCCCTTTGGCTATCCATCCAGTACGTTGGCATGGGGGTTGTCTCGCTCTCTTTAACACGAGTGTCGCACAAAATGCGGGAGCCGAGACCTCATGCATGCATGCACCACCCAAAATTCACTTACACAAGATCCCCAAGGGTTATCTGGGAACGCTGAAGACCGTCGAGCATATCATCGACCTGATAAAACACGGGGCCAAGGATTTCCATGTACGCCAGACAGCTATTGACATCCTTCTCCGGCGAGCGGTCAGACCCAAGGATTATCTTGGGGAGATCAAGTCGCTGTTCGAGTGGGTGCAGCAGAACGTGCGCTATACCAAGGACACTTTCCGGGTGGAGGTGCTCCATTCCGCCAGGCGCATGCTGGAACTCCTCGCCGGCGACTGTGACGACATGGCCATCCTACTCGGCGCGATGTTGGAGTCGATCGGCCACCCCGTGCGGCTGGTGCTCAGCGGACCCGACCCGCTCAAACAAGACTTCTTTAGCCATATTTATCTGGAAGTTTTTCACAAAGGTCGCTGGATCCCGTTGGATGCCACCATGCCTTATCCGATGGGTTGGGCGCCAAGAACACTGGTTAAAAAAATAATCGCTATCGAGAGGAGACCCGACATGGAACTGCAAGGTATCGGCGCTGCCGCGGCGGTGCCGCATTGGTTGAAAGGGCTCATCCGCGCCATCCGAACTGAGGCCATCCAGCCCAGGGATGCGCGGGTAAAGTCACTGTGGGACCTGTTGCGCCAACGCCAGTTGCTGGGCAAAAGCCCATGGCTCAAGGCACTCCTGCATCGTATCTGGTACCAGGGGCTCGCGGCCCGCTCCCGCCCGCGCACGACACAGCGACTGAAGAATCAGTTGCGTCTTTGGGGGATCTTGCCGCCACCTGCGGCACGTGGAGCAGCAACTCCTCGCCCGGCAACCATGCGCCCTTTAGTCCCGGTCCCTGTGCGGGCGGTGCAGCCCGTAGCGGTAAAGCCAGTCGGGACAGTAAAACCTGTAGTTATGCAGCCAGTACGTCCGGTGCATACGCAGTCAGCATCAGCAAAGGCTGTACGGAAATGAAATGCAAGTGCCCAAGCCGCCGGCGCACTAGTGACACCTCGTCTGCCGGACAAACCTTGGATGTCGCCAGAATGCAGGACATGCGGCAAGGGATAGACCTGTACCAGGCATTCAATCGCTTTGGCCCCTCCCAAGTTATGAGGATCCACCATCCCCGGCTGATGCCGCCTGTCGTTGTAGAGCTTGGCGAATTGGCGGGCCTGATCTATCGCTCCGACAAAGGACAGCCGGGCCGGCCGCAGACATACATCCATTTCATGGAGAACCCACCGCGTTTGGCAAGCAACACGGAAGGGACGCAGCTTTACGTCGTAGGCGGCAGCTACCGGGTCACCCCGCAAGGTATCGAAGGCTGAGGAGATGCAAGTGGCAAATAGTCCGTCGGCCAACGGCAAGTGTCGGCAGAAACAGGTGGATGCAATGAAAAAGGGCCAACCACTGGGACTGGATGAGCTGATGATTGTGAACCCCGGCCCACCGGGTACAGAAACCCTTTTTCTGGGTGAGGATGGAAGCTTGTATCAGGCTCAAGGATTGGGCGAGAAAGCGGAGCCGCAAGGAACGGGGCAATTTCTCCTTGGTGAAGACGGCACGTTGTACCAGGTACAGGGCTTGGGTTCGAACGGCGCGGCTGAAGAGGCCACTGTCGGCACCCTGGGTGAAGCGCAGCGCCGTGAGCTTGGCCGCTTCTTCCTCGGAGAGGACGGGACACTCTATGAGCGTGTCCGATAGCCAAGCCAAGGGCTTGCAATCGTAACGATTAAAGTTGAGTTGATTAACCAGTAACTATTTATTGAGAAACGGAGGTTGTTATGGCAAAGGTTCAAGGCGTTAAAGAAAAGCTTCACTCGCCACTATACGATGCGTTCTTGGTGCCACCGGATCCGGCGAAGACGTTCAAAGATTTTATGACGGATCCGCGGATGATTCGATTCTTTGTGGATGTCCAGAACAAGACCAGGCTGGAGACCAACCTGCAGGCGTCTGGCGTCCTGCCCAGCTTGAACACCTTCGAAGCCCGGGCCATGCGGGTAATAGCTTCAACTTTCTGCTTACCAATAGAAGCCCTCTCCATTCTGAGAAAGGCCATCATCGACGCGGCCAACGCGTATCGCATTGCAGCACCCTTCCCCGAGACCAAAGGCGACATTCCACCCCCAGTGGACCCGGCGGCCCCGGCGGCCCAGGGGCTCATCAACGAGATCCGCAGAACTTTCGCAACGGTTATTGGAACAGCCAGCGTCAATGGGCACCTCAACCAGGCCATCCTCGATGAGGGCAATGAATATCGCAATGCGCTACCTCTCGCCACAGTCGATAATACCCCTCCAGCCGTCCCGATCCCGGCGGTCCAAGACACGCTCGTCACCGGTATCCTGTCTGCATTCGAAGCGGGCTGTAGGGCGGCGGGTGGGGTCCTTCCAGCGCTGATCTATAACTCCGTAACCACGCTCCTGGTCGGCGAGAAAATCATGATCGAGTCGCCGACCTTCTATTTCCCATCCGGCGCCGGAGTGAGCCCGGGTGGTGCCGAAGTCACTAACCACGGCGAGCCCGATCCAATGGCGACGTTCCGCTTCTCTGAGCCGGTGACTATCGACCCTCAGCAGAACTTCCGCGTGGAGATGCTGTTCCCCCAGGGAGTGCCGGGACTTCTGGCCAACACTGCGGGACCACTGCGTATTTGGGTCGTGCTGGATGGTTACCTGACCCGTGATGTTCAGTAACCAGTGTAAACCAGAAGGAGGAAAACCATGAGATACCTAAGTGAAGACCAAGTGACCCAGATGATGGGTGTCGGTTATCTAGGCGAAGTGCGCCAAGGGCCGGACGGCAACCTCTATCAGTATGTGCAGGGCGTGGATGGACTGGGCAATCCCATCGGTTCTTGGTGGAAGCGATTAGCGCGTCGAGCGCTTCCTTTTGTCCAAAAAATCGCGCCCTTTATCCCAGGCGCGTCCGCGGCGCTGACAGCGGCTACACCCTTCCTGCAACAGGCCGGGGTCGCGGGGCCCTATGGTCTGGGAGAATTGTACCAAGCGCCCGATGGAACGCTGTATCAGATGCAAGGCTTGGCACAGGATCAGGAGTTGCGCGGTCTGGGGGAAGGCTACCTCATGCCGATGATGGGGGTTGGCTATCTCGGCGAAGTGCGCCAAGGTTTGGACGGCAACCTCTATCAGTATGTGCAGGGCGTGGATGGACTGGGTAATCCGATCGGTGCTTGGTGGAAGCGATTAGCGCGTCGAGCGCTTCCCTTTGTCCAAAAAATCGCGCCCTTTATCCCAGGCGCGTCCGCGGCGTTGACGGCGGCTACACCCTTGCTGAAACAGGCCGGAGTCGAGGGGTACGAAGGACTGGATGACGACGCGGAGCTCCGGGGGATCGATGCGGATGACGAGCTGCGGGGGATCGATGACGATCCGGAACTGCGCGGCGTCGATGAGGGCGAGGAACTGCGTGGTTTTGACGATGACATGGAATTGCGGGGATTGGAAGACGATGCGGAGCTGAGGGGGCTGGATGATAGCGAGGACCTGCGCGGTTTCGAGGCCGACCAGGAGATGCAGGGCATGGAGGGTTACGTGCGGCAGGATGGCGTGAACGGACTGGAGGCCTACGTGCCTCAGGAACCCCCCCAGACCCGTTGGCATGTGCGGCCCGCGCAGGCCCCCGAGATGTGGAAACCTCTTTGGTAGCTCGAATCAGCGCTGCATGGGATTTCGGAGGTAATGAATATGCGATCAGGACTCGGACAGGCCCAGGAACAAGCACTCATGCGCCCGGCGGCGGACACCATGGCGCCGCCTACAGTGGCGCCGGCGGTGAAGGAGATCCCCTACGACTATGTCGCCAAGTTCACGCTACAAGGGCGACGAGGTAATCGGGTGCAGGATGTGATCAACATCAGCACTGAAGGCGCCTTTGTGGCGGTGGCGATTGGCTATAGCTTCATTCCGGCGCGTCTGGACCTCACTCAGTCAGTATCCGATACTTCAATACCCTTTATAACGCCTCTACTGGCCATCATCCAGCCTAACCCAGATCCACGGGTAATATTGGAATGCCTACTGGTACGACTGTGTGGGATCGACTTCAAGTACAGCATCGTCGACAGCGGCACCGGGCGCGAGCTTCAGAATCAGCCCATCCACAACATCGCCGGGCTGGGTGAAGCGACCGGCGACCGGCCCTTTCGTCCCCTGGCCAAACCGATGCTCTTCATGCCCCGATCGACCATTCGGGTCGAGATTGAGGAGATCTCCGAGGGGCCGATTTATGGTTATGACGAGGTCAATGAGCGCAATGAGAAGACCGGCAGGCGCATCGGGGCCGAGCTCTTCATCGTACTCCACGGCTACAAGGCGCTGGGTTACGGGACGGCGCTGCCATGAACTTGAGTCATGCCTGCGACATCCCTCGGGACACCGGCTATGCCAATGTCTGCCAGATTTGCGGCGTTCCCGCGGATGCCGGTTACTTCGATGTGGCCAGCTTCCAAAAGGCGCCGCAGGCAACAGGAGAAGAGGTGGAGGTAGCCCGACATGAGCTACATTCCCAGTACTGCGGCTCATTGCTCTATTTCGCCCAGTATGCGGAACAACTCACACCTCCACAACAAGTGATCTCCCAAACCCCCGGCTATGAGTGGCTCATCCTCTGCAACAATCAACCCCGAGCGCCCTACCTGCCCACGAGCCTGATATTGAACCCCTGGGGCTACAACGCCCTTCCAATCCACTTGCGACTGGAAGAGGGGTGCGTGCTGAGGTTCGTGGTCAGAAAGGTCGCTCCACCAACAGGGGAGGTCAGGTTATCCCAAGTCGGTGGGCGACTGCTGGGCCGTTCCTGGTACAACACCATCTACGGCGGAGCGCCCAGTCGCTTGTAGGTGACGCAAGGGGAAATCGGGCTGGTTATGAAACCGGTAGTCAGTGTATTCAATGTAGGGTGGGTTAGCGTCAGCGTAACCCGCCACACCGGTCGGCAAGGAAGCCGACTCATTACCGGCCCAAAGTCTAAAGAGGCAAGCTGCAGTTGCCGGTTCGGCGGGTTACGGGCTTAGATTGGCAGATTCCCAAGGGGACGGAGGTTTTTCTTGTACATAAAAACAAATGAAGGATTAGGGCAGTCCCCAACGCTGTGCCGGTCTCTTGCCGGCATGCTCGGTGAAAGCTCATTTTCGCCTGCGATTCAGCGATTTCTGAATCAAGTCCGCAAACGGCCCCAAGATTTCAAGAAACTCCTCTTGACCGTCACCTTGCACCCAGACCCCACGGCGAGCGTTATCTGGAATAAGCAGACGCTTACGTTTGGTAAACAGACTATATATCTCATTGATGAGGTCGTGTTGTCAGGACAATCAACGGAGGTCGTAGCTGAGCTGAGAGAAATCAGCGATGCCAGCTTCAAGCAGCAAATCGAAGCCGAGCGGACCACACAGTTATATATGACCTGCGCCACTCAGGGTTTGGACAAAGTGCTGATCAAGGCCTATTTATATGATGCATGTTTATTACCACCGGCGCCCGGAGGGAGCCTGGACTACGTGGGACTTTCTAAGTTAGCCCGAGAGCTCGCGCAAAAGGTGTTACCGAAGGACCTTGCCAAACGGATCATGAATAGCGAAGCCTCCGAGGCGCACCTTGCCTGTCTGGGGAGTGTTCTCCGCCGCTACGCGGAGAAGTTGCTAAGGACGGATCCCCATTTCAAAGGGGACCTCGAGATAGCGCGCAAGGTTTATCGAGAGCTGGAACAAGGGAGAAAACAGCGGGGAACAAAGAAAGTCCAATAATTTGGTTACGATGCCCCCACGAGGGTACGAAGAAGCCGCGGGGGTAACCGGGTGGGTTAGCGTCAGCGTAACCCACCACAGCCGTCGGCAAGGAAGCCGACTCAGCACCGGCCCAAGGGCTAAAGAGACAAGCTGCGCTTGTCGTTTGGTGGGTTGCGGGCTGCGCCCTAACCCACCCTACATTTAACCAGGTTACAACGCGGAAGGAGGCTTAACATGTACGTATTTACCAGAGACTGGTTGGGGCAGGCCCCGATGTTATCCGGATCTATTGCCGGCATGCTCGGTGAAGACGTTTTTCCGACCAAGGCTCGGGAATTGCTAAATAAAATCGGCAATCGTCCTGAAGACCATAAGAAGTTCCTCATGATTTTCGACCTTGAACCCTTTTTTTCCCTAAGCACTCTCGTCCCAAAAGAATATGATCTAGACAAGATCTATGACTTGCTATTTGAGACGAGAAGTTTCGAGCGGTTTGAGGATGAGCTGCGCGGGATCGTCGATGATCTCAAAGAACGAGACGCAGGCTTTAAGCAGCAGTGGAACGCCGAGCTCAAGCTTCAAATCGCTGTGACTCAGACTATCCGAAAGTTAGGCGAGCAAAAGCTCAAGCCCTTTCTACAAGTATTGGCGAAGAGACACATACCTTACAACGATCGCCGAAAAATCAGCTTAGATTTTGCGCAACGGATGTTACCCAAAACGCTTGTCCAACAGATCACAAGTAGTGAATTTTCCGAGGCGCACCTCAACAACATCGCGGAAATCCTCAACCGCTACGCTATAAAGCGAGCACAGCGGCCACAACCGAAAAAACAGCCGGTAAAAAAGAAAGCCGGGGCAACCCGGCGGTAGTCGATGCCGGGCATGAACTGAATCAATCCGTGCGCAGCGCTTGCTGAGGATTCACCATGTATATGCCGACAAGTCTAGGACAAGCCCAAGGTCAAACGGACTGCTCCGGGTGGGCGAAAGACCCGCAGAGTCTTAGCCGAGTCGTCGCCAAACACCATATCGGCATAGAGCTCGGACAGCCGCTTGACGTTAAACGTATGACGCGGATAACCGCCACAACGTGGCGAATAGATTTTCCAAAGGACATTGCCGTCTACGTGAGCCTTTCGAGGGTTCCGGATTTTGTGGCTGCTGCCCGATGGTACCCTAAACCGGCGGGGCGATCCCGCTTTTACACCTACTCCTGTACGCGGGACGGAAATTTGGTCCTCAGCGAGCGGAAGCAACCGTAAGCAGCCCCAAAAAATCCGTCAAGCAATGGGGTCGGAGCGAACTATTTCAATGTGGATGCGCACGCATGAAGGATTAAGACAAGCGCCACAACATGGGATCGGAGTGAATGACCTGCTTCAAATTCTCCCCGCTTCCGTCAGAGCCTGGACTTCCCGAGCCGCCTATATGTAGCGAGGGGTAGAACAGGATGAAATAGATTGGGTATGAGGAGGTAGAACGATGTGGACAATCGAGTTTGAAACACCAAATTTGGTCAGCAGCC
Source organism: Chromatiales bacterium (assembly GCA_043673815.1). Classification (GTDB taxonomy): domain Bacteria; phylum Pseudomonadota; class Gammaproteobacteria; order JACCXJ01; family JACCXJ01; genus USCg-Taylor. Next base: position 7,665 of record JBIMKD010000289.1, on the reverse strand, counting down.
ACCGAGGCACACTACCGGTGATCCTGAGCTGCCCCCACGAGGGTACGAGGAAGCCAGAGAAGGTGCCCATGCGGACGGGTAAGGAGATCCCTTCTGACTGCCACTTTAACAACGAGGGTGACTCGCACACCCGCGAGATCACAACGGGCGTAGCCCAACGAATGTTGGATATCTTCGGAGAGGCGCCTTACGTCGTGATCGCCGAGTATCACCGCAAGTATATCGATGCCAACCGCCCTGACCTTCCGCAGACGCCGAATTGTGCCTATGAGGTTGGCGCCGCCCAGCCATTCTACGACGAGTACCACAACACCCTACGCAACTTCGTGAACGAGATCCGCGCCGAAAACGGTGGGCTGGGTCTTCTCTTCGACATTCACGGGACTCAACCGATCGGGGGTGACGAGGCCGATCTGTACTTAGGCACTGACAACGGGAATACGGTCGCCCGCTTGTTGAAGGCTGACCCACAAGCGCTATTTCGCCGCCGCAGTCTGCGTGGCTTCTTGGAGGCGGCTGGCTATGTCGTGTCGCCGGAACCAGGCAAGTCCGAGAACCCGGCGGTCGAGGGTGGCCACACCGTGAGAACCTATGGGAGTTCCCATGAGGACGGTTTGGATGCGATCCAGATCGAGATCGTCTCGACCCTGCGCAATGATGCACAAAAGCGGGCTGACCTCATTGAAACCTTGGCATACGCCATCGACAACCTCGTTACTCGTTATGCCGATATCCACACGTTGGCCGCGTTTCAAAGCATCCATCTCTTGAGTGGCGATGTCATCCCGATTGTCTCAGGGCAACTGCAGCGTCGTCCAGAGGCTAACGATTGCCTACTTCAGTTGGGCGGCCAATTCCAAAACCGTGGTCGAGTCGAGATCCGCCACGATCCCGGCGCCACGAGCCAACCGGCTCCCCGCCGCGCGGGCGTGCTGGTCCTATATGGTGAAAATGGTAACGACTATTACCTCTGGGTAGATAAGCAGGGCAAGCTGCGCATCTCCTCTTCGGACCCTGGCGCCAGTAGCCAGGCGGGGACAGTCATCGGTACACAGACATGATTATGGGCGATATCACGTGCAGCCTGCCGACTCCGCTCCATGAATGGAAATGAGACACACGGGGTTGGAGTGAATTTGTTGCGCCTTCGGAGATTTTCGCACGGCTGCGGCCGCTAACCCAAGCCCTTGTGAGGTCTGATGCATGTACCTAAGCGCGCCCGCACACCCCCTACTAGCTGACTCCGAGCTTGGCCCGGCCTTCGGCCGCTTGACGGTAGTAATCCCGTGTTGGACGGTGAAGTGCGCCCCGTGGACACTCAAGAAAATCGGCGACGCGACAGGAACCGAACCCACGCAGGCGCAGGCCCACCAGGTCATCGAGAAGGATGCCGGAGACGCGGCGGCTATCCTGGTGAATGCCATCAACGCGCTCCGGAACAAAGAGCCAACCGCGCTGGCCGCATTCAGCCGCGCCTTCCACTTATCGCCGGACAAGATCTGGTCACGCAACCCGGCGGCAAAGCTCACCAACAGCCAGGTCGTCGAGACGCGCCTTAGGACGGTGCTCCGGTTGCTAGAGCAATGTAAGTTCCGAATCGAGTGCTGGGGAAGCAATGATCCCAAGGTACTGTTCACAGTCCGCCCAAGGGTGTTTAGAATCGCGCTCGGGGCCGGCTACTGGATCGCGAGTTGGGGCAATAGCGACTGGAGCACCGGGGGAGGCGTATTCATCGCCGCGCCGCTACAGATCTACTACGGTTCTTTTATGACCTTCCAGCCGGGCGGGCAGTCCCTGTCGGGGTCTATTTGCTATGTGCACTTCGCCCTGGCGGTCGCCAATCGGTCTATCCCCGCTTGGGTCGAGCAGGGATGCGCCCAGCTCAGCACCTGAGGAGCCCGCATGTGCATCCAGGGAAACAATAGCTCAGAGTGAATTTGTTGCATCGAAACAAAGCCCGAAAAGTGGGCTCTGAGAAAAAGCACCCTGACCACCCTGAATAGAGTAGAACCAGCTATGTATATATTCTCTAGTCGAGGTTTAGGACAAGCACCCGCTCGAAGCTTCTTGGGAGAAGACAGCTTTGTAGACCTTATGGCTCAAGTATGCAAGCGCACGGAACAAAACGCTAAGAGCCTTCTAGATGTCATTGAAGCAATTACATGCGAGCTAGAGATTCCATTCACCAATCCGAACGATCCAGGATTGTATCAGCGGAGAATTCGACTTAAGAATTTTATTAGGGGAATAAAGCCAAGGCATTTAGAGACCTTGTTCGGGCGATTGCAAAACAGGAATGATCGTTTGACACAACTGTTTCACTCCAGGCTGCACAGAGCCACACGCCAAGAACTGCTCGGTCTGCTGAATCTGATTATTAAGCTCAATAAGGAGGTGCAGCAGGCTATCCAGCGGGTTAGCCCTCAACAACTGGAGCCTTACCTGATTGATGCATTGCTGGTATCCAAACCAGAGTTTCTCTCGGAGGTTGGATTAAATCTGGCTCAAAATCAACTTCCCGAAGCACTTGCAAAAAAAATTTTTGATGGCGATCCAAAGATAGCGATCGCAACGTACACGGGTATAGGGGAAGATCTGCAACAAATTGCTCAGCAGAAGCAAGATGCCGCCTTCAAACAGCGTGTCCAGCAAGAGCGGGAAAGGAGAGAACAAGAGAGGCGGCGAAGGCAGCAACCACGAACACCTAAACCAGGTCGACAGCTACCAGTACCCACTTAAAACAGACGAAATTATCGGATTGAAGTCTTCCCAACTTACCGGAGGGTACGATGGTTACAGTTTTCCATAAAAGAATATGTAAGTCGGAGTCAATATTATCGCAACATGCCAACTTACAGGAGAAATACGATGGCTACTGTTTCTATCACATCAAATGAAGGCAAGCTTAGCTCTGCATCCGCGGTTCTGGAGGTGAGTGCCACCAACCCGGAATACAACCAGCCCGCGTTGCGCATCAAACAAGCCGGTCAACGGGGAGGCGCGGCCTCGATCAGGATCGATGACCCGAATCCTGATATCGAGCTCGTGGAGACCGATCAAGATCCGAACGATCCAGCGAAGGGAAAATATGAGATCGCGGTGCAGTCGGACAAGTTACAGATTAATGGCCGCAATGCTGAAGATAATAGCTTCGACACCATCGTCGTGTTTCAGCGGAGGGCAGCGGGTGGCAATATCGGTATCGGGTTCCCGGAAGCCAAGCAGTTTAAAAAGTTTGGAGGAGGGCAGGGTGTCATCGTGATTGCTAATGCCTCTGTCGCCCCTTCTCCATCCAAGAAGCTCGCTGGCGCTGGAATTTTGTATGTCCAAGGACGGGGCGCTCAAATATATGGCCTCGACTGGAAGGATGACAGAGATCGCGCCGGCCTAGGATGCGGCCTTCATCCAAGAGGAAGTCAAAGATGAGTGACGAAACAAGATACGCGCGTCAAAAAGGATCACCTAGCGCTCAAGGCACCGGTCACTTCATCTGGCCTCTCGGCAAGAGCCTCACGCCAGACGAGATGAACACGTCCTTCGGTCCGCGTATCGATGCTGATCGCTGGGACTTCCATGACGGCATCGATCTGCCCGCTCCCGTTGGCACACTGGTCCATGCCATGGCGGATGGCATGGTGCATCGTGCCGGGCCGGCGGATAATACGGGGCCAGGTCAGGGTTTCGGCTCAACGCATGTCCTGCTCAAAGTCTGCGATCCGGCGGACGGAAAGAATGACCTGTTCCTTGTCTATCTTCATCTCGACAGCATCGCGGAGGGTGTGATCCCCGGTGCACAGGTGCACCAGGGCGACGTGATCGGTGCAGTGGGTCAGGAAGACGCGACCTACCCCCATCTTCATTTCGAGCTCAGGAAAGGCGGGCCCGAACAACGCCGCAGCGTTCACCCGCTGCACTATCTGCATTACCTCAACATGGCGAACGTCACGCACCTCCGGCTGGATCGCTGCAATTTTTGCCGCGACGATGGCGAGAAACGGGCGGTGAGGCTTCGTTTTGAGGTCCTGGATCGGCGGGAGGGCGATTTGCAGGCCGTAGATGCGGAATTGAGGGGTGAGGGTGCCGAGCTCCGGAAGCTCCACGTTGACTTCGATGACCGGGACACCATCGTGAGCGACAAGGGAGACGAACACGCCTTCAACGAGAAAGGAATCGCCGTGGAAGGCTACCAGAAATCCAATCTGAAGGGGGAAGGATTGTCCGATCTGCACTACGGCGTGATCGTCAAGGACATCACTCCGGAATACGAATCCGTGGAGCTTCGAGTCCTGGCTGTTAAGAACGGGCAACCGGAAACCGCTGAGTTCCCTCTACCCACACTCAAAGACGGCGAGAAGCCCATCAATCGTCGTGTGGGTTTTGAAGAGGGGGAACCTTTTCCGCCGCCGGATTGGGAACTGAGCGTCCTGTCCGGCAATATCTGCCGGCCGGATGAAGCCGCCGCTCTCAAAGGTGTCCTGGGCCTGCTCTGTCAGGACCTCCAAAGTTCGCAAGGGACACTGATCCGTGCAGGGCTGCGTTTCGCCTTGCCCGTCGATCGCTCGCCCGCCCGCCCCATGTCCTGGCGCTTGAAGGCGGATATCAAGCCTGCCGAACTGCAGATGGACAAAGGGCTGGTAATTCATCCTTTGGCTTTCTTGGCAGGCGACGATTTGGTGGCCGCCGCCTGCCTGCGGAAGACGAGAAACGATGAATACATCGCGGGCGTTTTGATTCGCAGCGCGGATGGCTTGTTCAGGGAAAGAATCGATGTGAGCGAGGGAGAAATTTTCAGGGATCGCCCGGTCAGGTGGGACCTTGAGCTGCTCAGATTAGGCACCCGGCAAACGACTGCCGTAGTGCGACTCGATGGTAACGTGGTGGCCCGAATCAATGGCGACACCACGGGCGTCGAGCCCGATACCGGTTGCGTCGGGATTTTGCATAGGCACAGCGGGTTACAGATAACGCTGCATGTCGATCAACTACGCCTGACGGAAGCGCCGCGATAGACGATGAAGATCCGTGACGGCGGACATGAACGCGTTGGTTGCCATTCTCATTTGTGACAGCGATGCATACTTCCGGGAGGAGCTGCAAAATTTTCTCCTCGCGGCGGGATATCCCGACGTAGACCTCGCGGTTACAGTCCGGGAAGCTTTGGCAAAATTGCGCGAGAAGCGCTATAAATATGTATTGATCGGGGTTTCCCAACCGTTCTCGTGCGAGCAGCGATGGGCAACGGTTATACGACGGCGGCAGCCGGCTGCCAGGATCTTATTTCTCGTGAGTGCGGCCGATCAGCCGTCGATCCGCGCGACTTCGTTCGACCATGTGATTAAAGAGTACGTTTTCTCAAATTTGTTGGAATTGATGTAGCAAACTTTGTTTATTCATAAAAAATAAAGGAGGAAGTGATGGAAGGAGAAAAATCAGCGAGCACTCTAAGGGAGGGATATCATGAACTACGAAACCGGCCTTCACCACGCTTTCTACGACGCCACGAACGATCCGATCTTTATCGTTGATGCCGCAACCAAGACCGTCCTTGACGCGAACGCCCAGGCGTCAGAGGACTGCGGCTATCGGCCAGAGGAAGGCAAGGGCCTCGCCATCGATCGCCTCGTGCGATCCCGGAACGGTCTGGAGCTTATGTTTGAAAGGAGGAGCCAGAAGACCTATTGGGAGGGTTTGCAACTGCTAAGGAAAGGCGGCGATCCCCTCGCGGTGAACGTGAGCGCGACCTGGGTCGAATGGAACTCGCGGAGCTATATTTTTGTGATCGCTTGCCGGACTGAGGGGACGTTACCGGTGCGCGACGAGCGCGGACAGGATCCCGGATCCACTCGGCGAGAAGACATGAGCTTTCCGATGATCATCGGGCAAAGCGAGAAGATCCGGGATGTGTGCCGGCTCATCGGTTCGGTAGCGAAAAGTAATGCGAACGTTTTGATCCAAGGGGAAAGCGGGACGGGTAAGGAGATCATCGCGAACGCCATTTATGCCCACAGCCATCGCTGTTGCGGTCCCTTTGTCAAGGTCAACTGCGCCGCGCTCACAGAAACGCTTTTGGAAAGCGAGCTCTTTGGTCACGTGCGAGGTGCTTTCACCGGCTCGGTTCGCGATCGACACGGGCGTTTTAAACAGGCTGACGGCGGCACAATCCTCTTAGATGAGATCGGCAGTATGTCGCCCGCCGGGCAAGCCAAGCTACTGCGCGTTTTGCAGGAGCGAGAGTTTGAACCCGTAGGCAGTTCTGTGACGACGTCAGTCGATGTGCGGGTACTCGCCTCGACCAATACCGAGCTCGTAAAAACGGTCAGCGAAGGCAAGTTTCGTGAAGACTTGTATTACCGTCTCAACGTCTTTTCGATCTCGCTGCCGCCGTTGCGTGAGCGCAAGGAAGACATACCGCTTCTGGGCAAATACTTTGTTCAGCACCACGCCAAGACTGTCGGCAAGGATATTCGTTCCATCGCTCCTGAAGCGCTGAGTTTGCTGCTCCAGTATGATTGGCCTGGCAATGTGCGGGAGCTCGGGAATGCGATCGAGCATGCGGTCATCGTTGAAAAGGGTCCGGCTATTCGGCCTTCCAGTCTTCCCATGAATCTTGCACAATCCGGCGCGATGGAAAGCGCGCCTGAACCTGCGTTGGAACCTGGTTTAAGGGAAAAGCTGAACTTACTAGAAAAAGAAATCCTTCGTGAAGCACTCTCGCGTGCTCATGGAATCAAGTGCCAGGCAGCGGCGATGCTGCGGGTCGATCCGCGAAACCTACCCTACCTCCTGCGCAAGCATCATCTAGGGGAAAACATTCGGCGGCATTGATAAGGCGCGCGGTTCAAGGGCGGATTGCACCCGCCCGTCGCTATTCTTCGATTCTGTCATCGGTATCCTTGACATCGTCATAGTACGTGTATATACTCATAACATCAAAGAACGGCAATTTGGACGGAGACGATGGCGCGACACATAGAGAAGGCAGAGCTGGCGAATTGCGTTAACTGCGCGTGCTTCAACTTACGCAAAGTGACCCGTGCGGTGACCCAGCTTTATGACGACATGCTCCGGCCCTCGGGGCTGCGCGTTACACAGTTTTCGCTGCTGGTTGTGGGGAGAATGATGGGCCCGGTGAGTGTGACGCGGCTGGCGGAAATGACGGTCATGGATCGCACGACCTTAACGCGTAACCTGGAGCTGCTGCGACAGCAAGGACTAATCGAGGTCGCCCCAGGCGAGGACCGGCGCACGCGGATCGTGACTATCAGCGCCCGGGGGAACGCCGCACTGGCCGAGGCCATGCCGTTTTGGAAGAAGGCTCAGTCGCATGTGGTCAAGGCACTGGGCCAGGAACGCTGGACGGCGATGCAGACCGATCTCGGAGAAATGGTGGCGCTGGCGCAAGGGCAGTAATTTTTTACCTACATATGTGTATATACACTAAGATAGGAGATCGATATGAACGGCAGAGCTCGATTTGGCGGTAGGGTAAGACGTTCTCTTAGGATTAGTCTCATTCTCTTAATAGGGGCTCATACGTAAGATCTTTAAACTTATTGATAAATAAGAGGAACTTTGAGTGCTCCACCCGATCTGATCGTTTAACGAGTATTAAAACCAAGCGATCAGGAGGTTTCGGATGGAGCGCAAGCACCTTAGCACAGTGGC
>JBIMKD010000288.1:0-7691 GCA_043673815.1 Chromatiales bacterium | reverse complement strand
TATTGTTTTGGGTTTACCTTGGGTTTGTAGTGCAACACTCCACTTTGCTCGCCTGCGGGGTACATGCCCCACAGGCGATATATCTTGACTCGCGCGCTCGGCATACTCTCGCAGCGCTTTCCCCGTATGACTCGTCGGATCCTCGGCCACGTATTGCGGCGTGCCGGTGCAAACGATCTCGCCACCGCCATCGCCGCCTTCCGGGCCGAGATCGATGATCCAGTCCGATGCCTGGATCACATCGAGGTTGTGTTCGATCACCACCAAGGTGTTGCCCTCCTCGAGCAGCCGCTCGAAAGCCTTTAGTAAGGTGGCGATATCATCGAAGTGCAGGCCCCTCGTCGGTTCGTCGAACAGAAACAGTGTGCCCCGGTTCTTGTCCTTGCGCGGCTTTGCCTCGGCCAGATGTCCGGCGAGCTTCAAGCGCTGCGCCTCGCCGCCGGAAAGGGCCGGCACCGGTTGGCCGAGCGTTAAGTAAGAAAGTCCGACGGCCGCGAGCGGCTCGATTCCGCGCAGGATCTCGGGGGAGCGGGCGAATACCGCCGCCGCCTCCGACACTGTCATGTCGAGGACGTCGGCAATGGATTTGGCACCGGAGTTAATGCTATCGAGCACCAGCTTCACTTCCAGTATCTCGGCGCGGAAGCGTTTGCCATCGCAGTCCGGGCAACGGATGTACACGTCGGAGAGGAACTGCATCTCCACATGCTCGAAGCCCGCGCCGGTACAGGTCGGACAGCGGCCGTTGCCCGTGTTGAACGAAAAGGTGCTCGCAGCATAACCGCGTTCGCGCGCTAAGGGCTCCCCGGCAAAGAGCTTGCGTATCCCGTCCAGCGCGCCGACATAGCTCGCGGGATTCGAGCGCGTGGTCTTGCCGATGGGCGACTGATCCACCAGCAACACGTCCTCTATCAGCTCGTGACCGCGAATCGCCCGGTGGCTCCCCGGCGTCTCCTTCGGCCGGCCCTTGAGCTTGGCGAGCGCGTTGTACAGCACGTCCTCTACCAGCGTGGATTTGCCCGAGCCGGACACGCCGGTGATGCACACCAGGCGCTGGAGCGGAATCCTTACATCCACGCTCTTCAAGTTGTTCTCCGCCGCACCCAGGATCTCTATGGTGGCATCGGCGGGCGGTTTCGGCTGGGCGTGCGCGACGACGGACTTCGCGCCGTTTAGGTATTGCGCCGTGAGCGAGCGCTTCGATCGTTTCAGTTCCTCCGGTTTGCCGAAGAACACGATCTCCCCGCCGCGCTCACCCGGACCGGGACCGATGTCGAGAATGCGGTCGGCGGCGAGCATGACCTGCGGATCGTGCTCGACCACGAGCAGTGTGTTGCCGGCGTCGCGAAGCCGGTGCAGCACTTGTGTCACCCTGCCCATGTCGCGCGCGTGCAGGCCGATCGAGGGCTCATCGAGCACGAACAGCGTGTTCACGAGCGAGGTGCCGAGCGCAGTCGTGAGGTTGCTGCGCTGCACCTCGCCGCCGGAGAGCGTGCGCGACTGGCGGTCGAGCGTGAGATAACCGAGACCCACCTGGACCAGATAAGCGAAACGCGCGCGGATTTCCGTGAGCAGCAGGTCGGCCGCTTCATCGAGCGGCGCCGGTAAATGCAGGTTCTGAAAGAATGCCTGTGCGCGCTCAATCGGCAGCGACAATATGTCGTGGATGTTGAGTCCCGGGAGCGCCGCGAACCTCACCTCCTCGCAGGTCACTTCCGCCGGACGAAAACGCGCCGTCGCAGCGAGCACGCGGTCGGCGTCTTCCTTCGCGCCCAGCCGCCAAAGCAATGCCTCGGGTTTGAGCCGCGCGCCGCGGCAGGCGGGGCACGGTGTGTAGGCGCGGTAGCGGGAGAGCAGCACGCGCACGTGCATTTTGTAAGCTCTGCCCTCGAGCCACTTGAAGAAGCGCTCGACGCCATACCAGAGCTTATCTTCCCATCTGCCTTCGCCTGCGATCACCCAATGTTGGTGTTTCTCCGATAACTCGCGCCACGGCAGGTCGGTCGGCACGCCGCGCTTTTTCGCGAAGCGCATGAGATCGGCTTGACACTCGGCATAAGACTGGGTCTGCCACGGCTTGATGGCGCCCTGGCGCAGCGTCTTCGACTCGTCCGGGATGACCAGGCCGTAATCAATGCCGATGCTGCGGCCGAACCCGCGGCAGATTTCACACGCCCCGATCGGCGAGTTGAATGAGAAAAAATTCGGAACCGGATCGCGGTAGGCGATATCGCACTCGGCACAATGCAGCGCCGAGGAAAATCGCCACGCTGCACTCGGCTTGCCGTCGCCGTCGAGCGGAGTCACCGTCACCCGCCCGCGCCCGTGCTTGAGCGCCGCTTCCAGGTCCTCGACGATGCGCGCGCGATTCTCGCCATGCAACCGCACCCGGTCCTGAATCACTTCGAGTTGCGCGCCCTCGCGTTGATGTATCCGCGTGTAACCCTGCTGCGCGAGAAAGCCTTTGATTTCGTCTTGGGTGAAGTTTTTCGGCACCGTGACGGAAAAGCTAATGAGGGCGTTAGTCCCGTTCACGCCGCGGTTGAGCAATGCGTTGACAATGCTGTCGGGCGTGTCGCGCCGCACTCCGTTGCCGCAACCGCGGCAGTAGAGCGCGGCTGCACGTGCGAACAGCAGCTTCAAGTGATCGTTGAGCTCCGTCATCGTGCCCACGGTCGAGCGTGAGGTGCGCACGGGATTCGTCTGATCAATCGCAATCGCCGGCGGGATACCCTCGATACGCTCGGCCGCGGGCTTGTCCATGCGATCGAGGAACTGGCGCGCGTAGGGCGAAAACGTCTCGACGTAACGCCGTTGCCCCTCGGCGTAAATGGTGTCGAACGCCAGCGACGATTTCCCCGATCCCGACACACCGGTGACCACGATCAGCTCGTTCAGCGGCAGCTCGAGGTCAAAACCCTTCAGATTGTTCTGCCGGGCGCCTTTAATAAGGATGTGATCGTGCGACATCAGAAGCGGCGGAAAGCTTAAGGAGGTCGGGAGTATATACCGCGAACAGGCATAATTTTCCTAAGCATGGATGACCCCCCTTATCACCGTCACCCCGGCGTAAGCCGGGGTCCAGTGCGCCGCATGAAGGCTCGCCTGGATGCCGGTTTGCACCGGCATGACGGAAGAGAAAACGTAGATTATGACCGTTGCCTGTATAACGGGCCACGCGGAGCGGAACCACCGGTGGTAGTACCCGCGATCGTGCGACTGATGTTTCCGGTCCTATACTCCGCGATGAGCCCGGCTGCTCAACCGGGTGTTCGATATCGATATGGAACAGTGTCTCCACTGCGGCGGCCCCCCGAGGTAATTGCAGGGGGGTCCCAACTTGCCCAAGCTATGGTCTGCGGCTCCCAAGGCCATGAGTTATAAAGCATAAAAGTGTGAGAGTCAAAAAATTCCCCGACTTCAAATGTGGGACCCCCCTCGAAACCGTTGGTACATAAGGCTTCCCAGGCACCCCACCTCGAAACCGTTGCTACATAAGGCTTCCCAGGCATGGGTCCCACTTATGGTCATTTCGAAACAGTTGGTAACATAAGGCTTCCCAGGCACTTAAGCCGAGGTCATCGCCTCTTCACGGCTTCGGTTACGCATACTGTAAAATATAGGATATTGGGCCCTGGGTGTCGTTCTACCGTCAGCGTTCCGCCTGGTGGGAGTGAGAGGTTTTGGACCACTGATAAAAATGGTACTTTCGTTCCCAGTTGGGCACCCTCCGGCGTAATGATCCATGCTCCGTCATCTGGGTCCTGAGGGAACTGGTATTCTATTCTTGTAGCTATATCAAAAAAACTGCCGAGGGTTGTCACTTGGACATTCATATCTTTCTGGCTGTCGTTCGTTATAACGTTTGCCGTAGTGGGTACATCGGTTCCGGCAAGCATTTGAAACTCGAAACACCCTACAGCCATGATTGGGGCTGGTACCAGGAGACTCAATGTTGCACCGGAAACGGTTATGAATCGCTTTGCTTGCTTGACTATTTGGATAGTATTCATGTGAGATACTCCTCTGAATTGGCCTACTACTTTGTTAACCTGCCGGGTGATTTGTCATTCACTTTATGCTGGAATGCCCTGGCTCCTGCGCCCGTCGCTGCCGACTTGTCTATCGTGGCCTCATACTGATCACCTCCCTTGCATGCCGCTGCGTGAATTTTCTTGGTCGCAAGAAAAAAGGCCGTCCTCTTACACTCCCAAACGCCCGATACGTTAACCGCACCAACGTGCAGACTTCTTGGCGCCGGCCCCGTCCGCTTCGCTACCAACCAGTATTAGCCCATCGAAACCGTTGGTACATAAGGCTTCCCAGCCGTCGTGAGTTCATCGACTCCACCACGGGGGATGTAGTCCGCCGGAGAACAGGTGCATCCAAGCCGCGCCAAGCAGCAGGTCGGCTTCCCCCGTTTTGCTTTCCAGCCAACTTTCACCCCCCGGATCCACCTAGGATCCCGGGTGAGTGTATATGCTACTCGTTCAGCAGCCACCGACAATACTGGTTCTCCACAGCCAGACACTGACTCTTCCCACAAGCCCGATGCACAAGCGAAACCACCTCCCTCCCAACATGCCCCTCCAGCCTCACATCGCCCCTCAATCCCACACGAAAGTCAGACCGCTTCCAGGTCTTTGTTTTCATCCAGCGAGCGTAGCGTGCGCTGTGCGCACGAAGTAACCACAATCGCCGCGTGGCCACATTTCGTCGTGCTGTCACGCCTGGGGCGACGTACTTCTTTACTGTCAATACCTATCGACGTCAGGTGCGATTGACCGATCCACCCGTGTACTCTGCGCTGCGCGAGGCACTACGGGCGGTAAAAGGTGCCCATCCGTTTACCAGCGATGCCTTTGTCTGCCTGACCATCTGCACTGCCTCTGGACGTTACCCGAAGGCGATGCGGACTAGGCATTGCGCTGGAACTTGGTGAAACGGAGGGTAAGCGAGCAGGTCAGGCACTTGATTACGACCGATCTGACCTCATCACGCCGCAAGCGACGGGAATTGGGCTTATGGCAACGCCGCTTCTGGGAACACCAGATACGCGACGACCTTGACTCTGCTAAACATATCGATTACGTCCATTGGAACCCGGTTAAACATGGTTACGTTATCCGAGTGGCCGACTGGCCGTATTCGAGCTTTTATCGTTATGTGACGCGAGGTCTCTACCCTTTAACATGGGCCAGCCATGCGGAAGACGATGCGGGGCGGTATGGTGAGGCGCTCTAATCGTGCGCATAGCGCACGCTACACTTGCTTGGCGCTTCGAGTCGACCTATAGCCCGACAACTCCCCAATTCTGGACCGAGATAGCGCGTGTTTGACAGCTAATGGATTCGGTCGTATCTTCCCTTTCGGAAAAAAAGGGCTTTTAAATCTCCTAGCGCGCCCTCTGGCCGCAACCAAATGCCAGACGAAACTTCTTTGCCAAATGCAAAGAAGTCACGGTGAAAGAATCGACACCTCTATACCTTGTCCGATTGTTTTTGAAAGCGCGCTGGAAATGAGACGTGGCCGTTTCCCCATTTTCGGGCTCTGCCACGATTAGGCCCGGATTGAGGAAGGAATTACAGGCAGAACAGTAGCCATTTGCCGGCTCTATGGAGGAAGTCATGTTGCGCAATCTCGCATTCGTCGTCGGTTATGCCGCGGTTATGTTTCTTTTCACTGCCACCTCAGTCCCGGCAGCTCAATTCGGCACTCCAGAGGAAGCCAAGGCCATGCTCGACAGGGCAGTTGCCGCGGTGAAGAAGGACAAGGCGAAAGCACTCGATATGTTTAACAAGGGCGAGGGCGGCTTTAAGGACCGTGACCTTTATGTGTTCTGCGCCAACGCCTCGGACGGCACTATCACGGCGCATCCCGCCCTAAAGGGTGAGCATCTGCAGGACATCAAAGGCAAGAAGGGCTTTCCGCTCGGGCAAGAGATCATGCGGACCGCCACTGAAGGAAAGATCAACGAGGTTACCTATTGGTGGCCTCGCCCCGGCTTGGACGAGCCGCTCGAGAAACACACTTTTTTCACGAAGGTCGCAGATCAAGACTGCGGAGTCGGCTATTACAAGTGAGTTGGGAATGCGCTACCGGACCACAATTAAAGACAGCTTTGCCTAACAAATGCTTCGAGAGAGGGAACATTACACGTCCGGCGGTCACACCTAACGAGTCGTTTTACGCTGTTCCTCCTGAACGGCCAAAGGTCCATTACGGGCGATACTGCCCTACGCCTCGGCCATTTCTTCGGGACCAGCGCCGAGCTCTGGATGAACCTACAGAAGCTCTACGAGCTGCGTCTGGCAGATGAGAAGGCCGGCGACACGATCAAGGCCTTGCCGACGCTGGCCAGTCGTGGGAACAAACAGGGTGGCTCGCAACCGCGGCCGCTGTAGCGGCTGTCTGAGCTATAGAGTAGAGAGGCGGCAATAGCCGATGGCTACACAGCGTTATTCTGTAACGCCACATCCAATTGAGACGCTGCTCACCTGGGTCAAGTCGGGGGAGATCGCGATCCCGGAGATCCAGCGCCCGTTCGTGTGGGAGGCGGGCGGGTTGGCGGAATACGGTGATTTGGCGCAATCGCTCACGCGATTGCGCCGTACGAAATGGTGCACGAGATGCTGGGCTAACCGCGACCTTTCATGGTGGGCGGTCAAGCTGCCCGGTGATCGACTGTCCGATAGGGCCGGTGGGGATCCCCAGTCCCACGGTGAGGCGGCGGATCATGCGCAAGGTCAGCGGGCGGCGCCTTGCCATCGCCTCGGTGAGACCCGCGCCCGGCTGCCGATGAAAGGCTCTAGATCTTTCCGGGTGAGCCCGCGGCTTTCCATGCAGTGTTCGATGGCCGCGATCGGATCGGGCGGCGGGATAGGATAGTGCTCCCGCTCGAACGCTTCGACGAGGATGCAAAGGAGCTCCAAGCGGTCGCTCTCGGGCGTATCGGGCTTGGCCTCCCACAACTGCTCGATCGCGCGCAGCGCTCGCTTGTAGTCGCCTTCGGACTTGATCGGTTTGATGTCCATGGTCGGGACCCCTCGATGGTCCTTGCGTCTATGCGGTCGTAAGCGGCGTGCGTGCCGATAAAGCGCACGAATCCGACGCCTTTGTCGTAGCGCATGGCCACTAGCAAGCGGTAAGCGTTTACCTTGATGTTGAACACCACGCGGTTGTTAGCGATGAAGTATCCGCGAAGGCGGTTGAAAATTCTATCCTTTGAGGTAGGTGCGCACGGCGTTGGGGTGTAAAATTGAGCAGATCGTGTTAGAGGATACGGAAATGAACAGCTCTTCTGTGGTGCACAGCGATCCCGAGATTATGGGCGGCACACCAGTATTTCGGGGTACCCGCGTGCCTTTCCAAACCTTGATTGACTATCTTGAGGGCGGTCACCCGTTAGCGAACTTCCTCGACGACTTTCCGACGGTGAGCCGCGAGCAGGTCATTTCAGCTCTGGAGCAGGCGAAGGAGGTAGTGCTCACTAGTGCGCGTGTTGAGATCGCGCTGAAATGTTCAGCCGCAAAGGCAGAACAGGTTCGCCCGATCAGACCTTTCGACGCGCGCCGACGAACGATTTGACGGCAAGCACGACAAACAGAAGGCAAACCGCGGCCATTGAAATCTGCGCGATCTCGGCGCCCGAAAACGTCAGTTCGCCAAGACGCGGTATCAGACGTACGGCC
>JBIMKD010000287.1:0-6523 GCA_043673815.1 Chromatiales bacterium | reverse complement strand
TGGAAAGGCCGCGCCGCTTCGGGAACGTCGTTAACACTCACTCTCTCAAACGGGATGTTCGGTCGCCCGAACTCACCCATGTCGCCGACGTTACCCAGGACCATGCTAACCCACGGATGCGATCACACCATTGACGCTTCGATCTTCGGCGGCGCGGTCTTCCCACCTTACCGCAAATCCGCCCACCGTGTTTCTTTGCCCGAGCGGGAAGACCGGACGCCGTACCCACCCTTAAGCGGAAAAGCTTGTGGTGTAGATGTAGCGCCGGACTTCCCATTCCTCTTGCGAGAGATCGGACAGTATCTTTGGCCCGACATAGTCGGAAGCCTGCATTCACAAGGTAGATTGCGCGAGGAACCTGTATGAAACACATGCTTGGAATCGATGTCGCCAAAGCGAAACTGGATTGTGCCCTGCGGCTTGCGGATGGGAAGATCCGCAGCAAAGTCGTCGAGAATACCCTGCAGGGCTTTGAGGTGTTGTCGGCTTGGTTGACCAAGCAGAACATTGTTGAACTCCATGTCTGTATGGAGGCCACCGGTACTTATTGGGAGGCCGTGGCCGAATACCTCGCCGATGCCGGCCACAGAGTGAGCGTGGTCAATCCGTCGAGGATCAAAGCCTTCGGTGGCGCTGCCTTGGTGCGTACCAAAACCGACCGGGTTGACGCCCGGCTCATCGCCGAGTTTTGCTTGGCCCAGTGCCCCGAGCCCTGGCAGGCGCCGACTCCGGCGTTGCGGGACTTGCGGGCCTTGGTGGTCAGGCGTGATGCCCTGGACGCCATGTGCACCCAGGAGAAGAACCGGCTCCTGGTGGCCCGGGAAAGCCTGCGCAAGAGCATCGAGGCCCATCTGGATTACCTGGAGAAGGCCATCAGTGAGATCGACACGGCCATCCGCCGCAAGATCGACGACGATCCCGATCTCAAGGGGCAGCGGGAACTGCTCGCTAGCGTCCCGGGACTGGGTGAGAAAACCATCCCTGTGCTGCTGTCCTACTACGGTGGGCCGCCGCGCTTCGACACTGCCCGACAGGCCGCCGCTTTCGCGGGCCTCGACCCGCGTCAGCAGGAATCGGGGAGCAGCGTGAAGGGGAAACCGCGCCTCTCCAAGGTGGGCCATGCCTTGTTGCGCAAAGCGCTCTACATGCCCGCCATGGTCGCCACCACGAAGACCGCCTGGGGGCGTGCGTTCAGAGACCGTTTGGCCGCTGCCGGAAAACCGCCTATGGTCATCCTCGGCGCCATGATGCGTAAGCTCGTCCATGTTGCCTTCGGTATCCTCAAGTCGGGTACACACTTCAATCCGGCACTTCATTGCACTTGACACCGATAACAGTATCTACATTGGATGGTAGATAGTGCCCGGCCAGGGCTTCGCACCTTCTTCCGCGCCCTTCAGCTTCTCCTTCCGCTGCTGCGCGCGATAGCGCGGAAGTGCTCGCGTGTGGCGCTCGCGGCTTCGCCCTATTACTCGATCGGAAAGCTTCACTTTCCTCCCTCGTCAAGGGGTGCCGCTCAACTCGCGCTCCGTTGGGCTTCCAGCATGTTCCGCGCGACGATGTTCGCGATTGAGAATTGGAGGAATCATCTATGTTGCTCACAGCAGTCCTTCTACCCGCCCCTGAGGGCGGCTTCACCCCACTCAATCCTGAGACTGGCACCACTTCTCAGGGGGAGAACGTCGAGGAGGCTATTGCCAATCTCCGCGAGGCCACTGAACTTTTTCTCGAAGAGTTTCCGCATGTGATCGCTAGATACAAATTAGGACCAGACGATGTCGAGTAGATATGAAATCATTATTTATTGGAGCGCAGAGGACGACGCCTTTATTGCCGAGGTGCCAGAGTTGCCAGGATGCATGGCGGATGGGAAAACCTATCAGGAAGCCGTTGCTAATACCGAGACGATTATTGAGGAATGGCTTGAGGCAGCAAAAGAATTGGGTCGTCCAATCCCTGCGCCACGTGGCCGGCTAATGTTTGCCTAGCAACCGCTTCGAGAGAGACACTCTCTCTCCGAAGTCAAGTGTTTTGAGAAATGCCCTCATGCCGGTTCCAAGGGATAGATCAGCGGCCTGGACGGCGCGGCATCGCTCATGAACGCGGGTACCTGGAGATCGAGCAGGTAACATCCGTCTCGTACCTCGTTGGGCACGAAGATCATCTCGGTCACGGTCCTAAAAATCTTGGTCTCGGCCGTTAGCGCATGACCTTCCGCGGGGACGTTCCAGAATAAGTGATGATTGGTCAAGCGCCCCTCATCATGCATCTTGTCGAGTGAGGGAAAGTCTACGAGCACGTGCTCGATGCCGCGGTCGATGAGCGTATGCATGGCCTCGAGGGAGAAAAACGGCGGCCGACACGCGCCCCCGTAGCGGCGGTTTTTCTTCGATTCATCGTTGGGCAGGGTACGCACGGCCAATGCTTGGATCTGATCGCTCTCGAGATCGCGCAGCGCGAATTCCAATGCGTCGCGGGTGATGAGCCAATCATCGCTCTGCTTAGTGGGTGTATATCGATCTTGGGTCGCATCGGCCGCACAGGGAATGACGGTGATGACGCCGGCCGGAATGAGCGTTCGCGGCAAACAGGCGGCGATCGGCATTGCTTCACGGACGATATGGCCCACCGATTCGGTGTGGGTGCCGTTGCAATGGGGCACGAGCCGCAGCTCGGTAACGTTGCAACCCCCGCCTTGGGTGGTGTCACCCACGAAGCTCCCGATCGCGAGCGGCGCCGCGCTCGCCCGAGGCGCGCCGAAAAAGCTCGGCTGCGCGCCGCCGAAAGCGAGCGGAATCGCGAGGCTTATTGGGCTATCGAGCTTGACCCTATAGTGTTGGCCGCTCAAGGTGATGCGCATCTCCATCAGCCGAACCTGTCCTTGGGGAGATCGAGCCATTCGAGTGCCGTCCCGTGCAGCAGGCGCGCGTTCGTCTCTTCATCCAATGCGGCCGACTCGATGAGCTTCCCCGGTTCGGCCTCGCCGAGCGGGAACGGATAGTCCGATCCCAGTGCGATGCGCTCGGCTCCCATGAGGTCGATCAGATAATGCAGCATGCGCGGATCGTGCACCAGCGAATCCAAGTAGATGCGTGACAAGTACGCGCGGGGATTATGCGGATTGTCCACAGCACAGAGATCGGGCCGCACCTTGTAGCCGTGCTCGATACGGCCAATGGTCGCGGGAAAGGCGCCCCCGCCGTGGGCGAAGGCCACCCGTAAGCCTGGTAATCTTTCCAGGACACCACCGAAGATCATGGAGCAGATCGCGAGCGAGGTTTCGGCCGGCATGCCTACGAGCCAAGGAAGCCAATACTTGGACATGCGCTCTTTGCCCAGCATGTCCCAAGGGTGCACGAATACGGCGGCCCCGAGCGCTTGCGCCGCCTCGAAGACTGGAAACAGATGTGCGTCATCCAGGTTCCAACTATTGACATGCGAGCCGATCTCGATCCCGGCCAGCCGCAGCTCGCGCATGCATCGTTTCATCTCCTCGATGGCAAGCTCGGGGTCCTGCAGCGGCACGCTCCCGAGCCCCACGAAGCGCTTAGGGTGGGCTTCGACCACACCGGCGATGTGATCGTTGAGAAGACGGCAGAGGTCAAGGGTATGCTCCGGTCTTGCCCAGTAACTGAACATCACCGGCACCGTGGACAGCACCTGCACATCCACCCCGCTAAACTCACACTCGCGCAGCCGCGCCTCCGGATCCCAGCAATTCTCCCCGATCTCGCGAAAGACCTCGCCGTCTCTCAGCAGGCGCGCATGGCCGCAACGCGCATGCTCAAGCCGTATAAAACCTCCGTAACCATAGCGCTCTTTAAGATCGGGCCAACGCGGAGGCAAGATGTGCGTGTGGATGTCGATCTTGAGCACGGACAGCGTTACTTCCCGGGCGCCGCCATCACCGCGCCGCAACGCGCGCAGGTCCTGTGTTCGTAGCTCGAAAAAAAGCGCTCGAAGACGGGCGGGAAATCTTTCTCGATGTTGCGTAGCTGAAAGAACTCTTCGTATAGGAGTCCGTGGCAGTTGTCGCAGTACCATTGCAGCCCGTCTTGCTCGTGGGGGAGGCGCTTGCGCTCGATGACGAGGCCGACGGTGTTGGCGTAGCGTTGCGGAGAATGGGGAACCTTGGGTGGCAGCAGAAAGATTTCGCCTTGGCGAATCGCGATATCGACCACTATGCCGTCTTGGATGGTCTTGATCAGCATGTCGCCTTCAAGCTGGTAGAAGAGCTCCGGCCCTTCATCGACGTGGTAATCCTTGCGATTATTGGGGCCGCCGACGACCATGACGATGAAGTCGCCTTCCTCGAACACCTGCTTGTTGCAGACCGGCGGTTTCAAGAGATGGCGGTGCGTGTCGATCCAGCGCTGGAAATTAATCGGGGGTGAAAGGCGTTGCATGGCGCGTCTCCGGCGGAACTAATCCATGGTCGCGATGCATTTCAATTCGATGGCGATCGGGGTCGGCAGGCGGCTCACCTCAACAGTGGTGCGGCAAGGCCCCTGATCGGTGAAATACTGTGTGTACACGCGATTATAGATCTCGAAATCACGTTTGAGATCGGTCAGAAACACCGTGACATCGACCAGGCGATCCCAGCTTGAGCCGGCCTCGTCGAGCACGGTTCTGACATTCTCGAACACCGCACGGCATTGGATCTCGATGTCGTAGTTAACGATATTTCCGTTGGCATCGAGGGTGACGCCGGGGATGGTCGGGTTCCCGCGCCGGCGAGGGCCGATGCCCGAGAGGAATAGCAAGTTTCCCACGCGGCGCGCATGTGGATAGGGCCCGACCGGCTCGGGGGCATGTCGCGAGACGATGGTATGAGAAATTTCCGGCATCTACAGCTTGATGCACACGTTTTTGGCTTCGGTAAAAAAGCGCAGGGCCTCCACGCCCCCTTCGCGGCCGACGCCAGAGTGTTTCATCCCGCCGAAAGGCGTGCGCAGATCCCGCACCAACCAGGTATTGATCCACACCACCCCGGCCTCAAGCTGCTCGGCGACGCGGTGGCAGCGCTGCACATCGCGGCTCCAAACCGTTGCCGCCAAGCCATACTCGGTGCTGTTTGCATATTCTAGCACTTGCGCTTCGTCCTCGAACGGAATCAAGGTGGCCACCGGGCCAAAGATCTCCTCCTGATTGGTGCGGCAATCGAAGGGCAAATCTTCGAATACCGTTGGCTTGACGAAATAACCCTCGGCACAACGTCCCGGCACCGTCACGCGGTGACCGCCGGCGAGGATCGTGCCGCCTTCCTGCCGGCCGAGCTCTATCGCGGAAAGCACCTTGTGCAGGTGCAACTCGGACACGAGCGCGCCTTGCTGAGTCTTCTCATCGAGCGGATCGCCCAGTTCCAAGGCTTCGGCGCGGGACAGGAAATCGCTCCGGAAGCGTTCATAGATCGGCCGCTCGACGAAGATGCGCGAGCCGCACAAACAGATCTGTCCCTGGTTCGAGAACGCGGCGCGCACCGCGGTCGCGAGCGTCGCATCCCAGTCGCAATCGGCGAATACCAAGGTAGGGTTCTTGCCCCCGAGCTCGAGAGAGAGTTTTTTAAACTGGGGCGCGGCGGTGCGTGCGATCTCTGCCCCAGTCCGCGTCCCGCCGGTACATGAAATCGCCTTGATCCTGGGGTGCGCGACCAGCGCGCGGCCGATGCGCGGGCCCGCGCCGTGAAGGATATTCAAGACGCCTCTCGGTAAGCCTAGGTCGATGCAGATCCGCGCGAGCAAATACGCTGTCATCGGCGTGACTTCCGACGGCTTAGCGATGACACAGTTGCCGCTCGCGAGAGCCGGCGCGATCTTCCAGGTCAAAAGATAAAGCGGCAGGTTCCAGGGCGAGATGCATGCCACCACGCCCAAAGCTTGCCGCAAGGTGTAGTTGATGGCGAGCGGGCCCATGCTGTGGGCTTCACTCACAAACTGGGTGATGGCATAAGCGAAGAACCGCATATTCGCCACCGCACGGGGAATATCGACCTGCCTGGCCAGGGTGATCGGCTTGCCGGTGTCGATGCTCTCGGCCCGGGCGAGCGGCTCCCTCTCGGCTTCGATACGGTCGGCGATGCCGAGCAAGACCCGGGCGCGTTCCTCGGCGGACAAGGCCGACCACTCGGGAAACGCGCGATCGGCAGCCGTCATCGCCTGTTCGAGATCCGCCGTATCGGAATCCGGGGTCAGGGAGTAGACCTGCCCGGTGGCGGGTTCGGTGTTATCGATATAACATCCGGAGCGGGGCGCTTCGAGCCGGCCGTCGATGTAGTTGGCGATCCGCTCCATCACAAGCTCTGGGTGCGGCCGCCATCGACCGGCAGGTTGATCCCGGTAATGTAAGCGGCGGCCGGCGAGCACAGGAACGCGACCGCCGAAGCGATCTCGTGTGGGTCGGCGAAACGCCGGAGCGGGATCGATGCCATTTCCGCCGCCTCGATCTCGGCGAGCGTTTGGTTGTGCTCGCGCGCCTTCGTTTCCAGGATCGCCGCCAGACGGCCGGTCCGCGTCGAACCCGG
>JBIMKD010000286.1:0-9967 GCA_043673815.1 Chromatiales bacterium | reverse complement strand
TCCCACCGAATCTCGTTGACTTTCTGTGCACGATAGTTACGCTTCTTCATGGCGAGAATACCTCCTGCGTTATGGGTTGCTGGCAACACTTGCCATCCCATATTCTGAGGATTCTCGCCTCTTTGTTATAGCTGACTACGATGCTACGATGGTAGGAGTTTAACGGGGTTCACTTTGTCACTAAGGTTTGGACTTCTCCTTTGGCTTCTTGCATCACCAGAGGTTAAAGAAGAGTGACCCTTCAAAGCATAATCATTTCAGCCCGCGTAGGTTGGGGTGAATGCAATGAACCCCAACATCTTGCGGCGGTGGGGGTTACGTTGGGGTTCCTCGTCTTCCGGGCGTAGATATCGGGATTAGTTGTTGGGGTTCACGTTGTTCACCCCAACCTACGATTGGGAGGTGCAATGAATGCGTTAAAGGCGGGCCGATATGGCGAGTGGAACATAGTTTCTTTACCGTCAATTTGGCAGGATGGATCACGCAGGGTGTATTCGATGTTCTGTTCGAAAATGGCTATTGTGAATGAACGGGATATTGGAGATTTATGATGTCTATCGTTGAACTATTGAAGCATGTTGAGTTTTTGGTCGATGCCAGTGGCAACAAGAAGGGCGTGGTATTGGACTATTTTGCTTGGGAACAATTGTTAACGGAATTGGAGGAATTGGATGACGCTAAAGAGATTCAACATCTCCGCGAGTTAGGAGAAGAGCCTGTTCCCTGGGAACAGGCCAAAGCGGAATTGCGAGCTGAAGGAGTAGATGTATAGCGTTCGCATCTTGCGACGAGCGATGAAGGACATCGCTAATTTGCCACAGGATTATGCCAGGCTGATAAGTGAGCATATCGACCACCTAGGCGCGAATCCTCGTCCGCCAGATGCGAAAAAGCTCAAAGGGACATCTGATCATAGTCTGCGAGTTGGTGTGTATCGTTCCTTTTCGATATCAGCGACGAGACTCGCGTTGTTACGATTTATCGTGTCAAGCATAGAAGCGATGCTTACCGCTGACGAACCATTGGACCTTTTTCGGCGATGCGTCTGGCAATCGGGGTATCAAGCTCGGAAAGGTCCTCAAGCGCTGAGGGGTAAATTGAACGCGATAGGTCAAGCGAGATTCAGCCTGCTTTTGACTTCCTCGAACGGGATCCGGTCGGAAGAGCCCAGGGATGATTGGAGCCGTGCTTGGATCTCGCTAGTCAGCTCCAGCCCCTTATCAGGATCAGCGATGATGTCCTGTAACTCTTCATGCACGACTTTTCTGATCAGTGCTTGTAATTCATCAACTGTGAAATCGGCGACTTTCATGCGGTTACCTCTTTATGTACGGAACAGGCCGGGGCGCCTTTTTGATTATATCGGAGGGCGTCGGATCAGAGAAGAACCCGCGTAGCATGGTTGGCTCGGATGGAAAGAGGTGGGTGCTCAATATAGCCCTATGGCGTGTTGCTTTATGGCGTGACGTGCCGGAATCCGAATTGGAAGCGGGTGAACGTGTGTGAGGGAAACCGTTGGGGTTGCGTCCTCAGAATAGTAAGGTGGCTTCGCGTAGCGTAATCCACCGAATGGCAAGGTGCGATGGCCATTCAATGTGGCGGATCACGCGATGCTCATCCGCCCTACGATGCTACGATGGTGGGAGTTAACGGGGTTCACTTTGTCACTAAGGCTTGTTGCGTTCATGTTCGGCCTTCTCCTTTGGCTTCTTGCATCACCAGAGGTTAAAGAAAAGTGACCCTTCAAAGCATTAATCATTTCAGTATTAAGGAGGTTCGTCACATGCTACTAGGATCCGATAAGTATAGTTCCATGACCGCTTTGTATGATGATCCACTCAACGTCGAAGGCGCTACATATGGAAAAAGGTGGCGGCGTCACGAGTGGAGTCAGACGGTGGAAGAACAAGCCACCGATAATGCTGAAACACAAACGATAGTCATGGCCCTACATGGCGGCGGTATCGAGCCGGGCACGAGTGAGATCGCGCTCGCTGCCGCCGGCTACCACCCGGCTACCCTAACTCCGGTCGTCAATGGCCATGGGTTACATGATTTCTGGCTCTTTGAAGGCTTGCTGTCAACTGGAAACAGTGACCTGCATGTGACCGCTTCGAATTACGATGAGCCAATAGCTACGGAGCTGGTGCAGAACGCTCGACGTTGCATTAGCTTGCATGGCTGCTCGGATGCACAAGCTAAAGTGTCGGAAACACAGCCGGGCGGCATAATTCAGATTGGAGGACGTGACCTTGCGTTGCGAGATATCGTTTTGGAGGAATTGACCGTCGCAGGGATTCCGGCCGAGATTACGACCAATCCGGATCTTCTGGGTGAAAACCCAGACAACATCGCCAACAAGACACAAATTGGCGGTTGCGTCCAACTTGAGATGGGGACGAGCTTCCGCGCAAGCTTGTTCGGGACCAACACCCGGCCCCAGCGGAAGAACACCACAAACCCTCAGTTTTGGCTGCTGGTCGGGGCGTTGCGTAATGCCGATGAGCAACACAAACGTCGAGCTAGGCGACAAAGCTGCTAGCCCGCGTAGGGCATACCTTGAATGCGGAACAATGGTTCCGCCTCGCCAACGCTATACGGGGCGTGGCCGATACCTACCTGCGCTACGCCATCGAGCTCGCGTTCCTGGCCGAGCAGGCCTACGAATTCGAGGCCGATAAACGCATCAACGCGATCCGCTTCGACTATGACCAGAGTGAAGTCGGCGCTTTTCTGGCCGCCGATTTTCTGCTGCGCGACCTGGACACGATCGAGCAGGACTTCATCGTCAATCAGCGCCAGCGGCAGCAACAGGTGCGGTATGTGCTGTCGATGGCGCGCGAATTCCCGGCCGCGCTGGAGGAACTGCGCGAGGTGGGGAAGGTGAACTTTCTCCTGCGGCTCGAGCAGATTGAAAAACGCTTCCCCGGACTTTACAACGTCCGCGTCGGCATGGTGGACGTATTGCCGGTGGCGTTGCTGGATTCGACCCGGTTCAGCCTGGACTTGACCCATACGGGCAGCGGCCAGATGCGCATCAAGGGGCAACCGGATGTGCCCATTGGGATGCAAAGCAAATCGGTCTTCAATGTAAGTGATTTACCGCTTGCCGACTACGATTGGACCAAGACACCGCAAGAGCTCTGGCCGGTGAAGATCCTGGTCACCGAGCCGGAAACGGCGGTGTTTTCTGGATTGTCCCGTCAGGACGCCACATCCGCCTTCCCCGTGGCCTCGTCCGGCCAGCGCAACGCCTTCGAGGGCCGTGCGTTTGCAGGTGGCTGGCAGATCGACATGTCCGCGCGCGAGAACCAGGTCGTGCCGGGCAGCCTCGCCGATCTGCTGATCACCTTCACCGTGTCGGGCTACCACGACTCCGGCCTGCGTAAGGCCATCGACGGCGCCAAGCCCCAGACGACTGTGCTGGCCAGTTTCCTGTCCGCGCAGCAGATCTTCCCGGACGCCTTCTATGACTTCAGCCGCACCGGCCGGATGGTGTGGAGGGTGCCGCGGGCGATGTTGACGTTGAACGGCGATCTGGGCCGTTTGCGCAATATCGGCTTCAGTCTCCGGCCGGGCGCTCCGGAGGTGCACTTCAGCCGGATCATGACGCGGTTGCGGGTGAAATTCCGAATCGATGAAAGCGCTGGAGTCGCAAGTGGAGTCACGGTGTTCACCGCGATCCCGGAAACCTCGGTCACCCAGACCGCGCCCTTGACGGTGGCCGTGAGCGCGAGGTTGGATGGTGCGACCGAACTGGCGTGGGATTTCGGCGATGGCACGGCGATCCTCCGTGCTACGCCGCCCAAAATAACCCCTGCCGAGGGCACGCACACTTACGCCAAGCCCGGCCGGTACGTGATCAAGCTGCGTTGCGTTCAGAACAATTCCTTATCGGAATTTCGCATCAGTGTCGCAGTTTCGCGAAACCAGAAATTGGGCGATCCCTTGATCGTCTTGCCCAGGGTCAATTTCGATAACAATGCAAAAGCGATCACCATCACAAAGGGTGGCGGTGTCCAGCAGGCTGGGCGTATGCTCTGGCGCGTGGGTGATCTAACGGCCGAAGGCAACAGCGCCACCTTCACGCTGAAACCGGGACACTACACCTTGGACTTTGCGGCGGTACGAAAACTGAATTTCATGGTCTATAGTGCGCAGCGTTACCTTAACGGCGTGGCTCCAATTCCGTTGCCTCCAATACCGTTGCGTGGACTCAGCGAAACGACCAATCGTACCTTCAACGAGAACGGGAATGAAACCAACGTGCCCGCGCGCAATGAACTGGCCAAGCGCTTGTTCGGCAAAGGCGGGATTTCACCGCAAGACGATTGGACCTTCGAGCTGATCCCCGAAGAGCTGGGTGTTCCGGCAGGAACCGCCATCGGCACGGAAGAGCTCGATCTGAGCGACATTCAGGATGTGGTGTTGTCGATGGAGTACGACATTAGGCCGGGTGGCCCGTAGTGGCCGTATGCGTGCGCTTTAAGTCTCTATGCCATCAAACAAAATCAAAGGCTCTCCGGGTCTACCGAAATGAAGATTTTTCTATCGTACGCCTCTGAACAAAGCGAGCTTGCTAAGGAGATCGCGCTCGCGCTTCGGGCAGAAAACCACACGGTTTTCTTCGACCGCTCGGCTCTCGCCGCTGGCGAAGCTTACAACGCGAAGATCCGCGAGGCGATCGAAGATAGTCAACTCCTCGTTTTCCTCATTAGCCCTTACGCCGTCGCCGCGGGCCGTTATACCTTGACGGAATTGGATTTCGCGGAGCGTAAGTGGCCTCGACCTTGGGGCTATGTGCTCTCGGTAATGGTGACGCCGACTCCAAAGGCTGATATGCCTCCTTACCTCCGTGCCGGGACAGTCCTCCAGCTATCAGGAAACGTCGCCGCGACGATTGCAGCTGAGATCCACCGGATACCTAAATCGGGGTGGCTTCGAATTGTCCAGCGATATCGAGCGCAACTGCTCGTGCTGCTCGCGCTGGCTATCGTCGGCGCTGGGACTCTCTGGTGGTATCAGCAAGTCCAGGCGGAGCGTACGGCATTGGGGCGTTTATTTAGTGAGGCGAAGATCCAACAAGATAACGGGCATTACCAGGACGCCTGGCGACTTTTCGAAGAAGCCCGGTCGTTAGCGCCGGAAAATCCCGAGGTCCATGAGAACGAAGCGAAGCTGGCCATGGCATGGTTAGACAATGCGCGTATCACCGTCGGGAAGGGCAGTTTCTCGGAGATTGTGGACACGGTCCTTCCGGCGCTGTCGCGATGTTCGGTCTCCCCAGACAAGCGCCACGCGGCCGACTGTTTTGCCCATATGGGTTGGGGAGATTTTCTCAAGTCACGTGAGGGTCAGGGAGGACTCAAGCCAGAACAATTTTATCGGCGGGCGCTCGCCCTCGATCCCGAGAACCCCTACGCCCATGCGATGTCGGGATTTCACATCTTGGAGTCGCACGGATCGCTCGGCGAAGCGAAACAACATTTCGAGCGAGCGCTTGCGACTGGCAAGGAACGTCCATATGTTCGCCGGACGCAGCTCGCCGCGTTCCTGAACTACCGGATCGGAGCCTTAGAGGACGAGGCGATTCGCGTTGTCAACGACATGCGCCTCAATAGCGAATCACTGCCGCCCGACGAACGCGATTATTCGGTCCGGTGGTCCAAACTGTGGAACGTATACAACTCGCGCATGCTCATCGCGACAGAGCAGCAATCGTTCCTCTCTGCCCTGTCGCCGACGGACCACTTGGCGACTTTCCAATGGTTATTTCCTGAGGATACCGTCCCCGAGGACAAGCGAGACCTTTACCGGTTCTTCGCTGGAAGCTTTCAAGAACTTGCCGGTGACCACGCCGGTGCCCTTACGACGTTTAGTAGCTTGCAGAAAAGCTTGGGCAAGGAAACCCTCGGCGGTCGTCTTTCTGATAAGACCACGGAGGCGATCAATCGGCTCTCGAAGTTAAATCGCATGAGCCAGAAAATAATGGGGTTGGAGTCGCTAATGGGAAACGTAATGACTGAGCTGCTTCAACATCTACTGCGAGCCATTTAAAGCAGGTCAGGCCCTGGGCATCCCGCGCGACCTCATGCAGTGCGGGCAGAACAGGATGAACCGGACGGCGTGGACGCGATTCAACCCAATGTGTCCTCGGCTTCGATCTCTCGGACGAAGCCGCGAAGTCCAAACAGTGAAAAGTCGCACCGGTGACGCAGGCTATGGTTTCTCACGCCGCGCCGCGATTTCGAGCGGTAGTCGCTTCCAGTTCGGCCCCAGTAGACTACACCGCGGCCACAGCCCAGCGACGGTCAGCATCGCCTGGTCGGTGACGACGGCGCCGGGGGTCCAGGGCCAGGCTTCTGGGCGGAGGATCGTCGCCACCACCGCGCCCGCGTGCAGAAGCGCGGACGCCTTGATCAGGGGAGCCGGACGCCAGCGGCGGTAGCCGGATAAGGCCATCATAAGTAAGGACGATTTGGATCGTCTGGGCCAAGATCCTCTAGTCAGTTCATACGAATGGCCTTACCCTATAAAGATGCCGGTGAGCACGGTCCTCGCGATATGAACGGCGTCGTTACCGTCATTCCTGCCTACAATGAAGTGCGTACTCTGCGCGCCGTCGTCGTGGGGGTCTTGCGCCATTGCCCCCAGGTCGTTGTCGTTGACGACGGCTCCACGGACAGCACGGCGGCCAGCATCGCCGATCTGCCGATCACCCTAGTACGCAATCCGCGCAACCTCGGAAAGGCCGCGAGCCTCTGGGCCGGGATGCGCGTGGCGCTTCGTCACGGGGCCTCGGCGGTGATTACCCTGGACGCCGACGGCCAGCACCGGCCGGACGATATTCCGCGATTCCTGGCCCTGGCGCAAGCCCACCCGCGGGAGATCATCACCGGCTCGCGCCTCGCGGAGAAGGCCGCCTTCCCGCGTAAGCGCTATATCGCCAACAAGATCGCCAATTTCTGGATCTCGTGGGCCGCCGGTTACGCCATCGACGACAGTCAATGCGGTTTCCGCCTGTACCCTGCCGGTCTTCTGCGGCGGTTAGAACTTCGATCCGAAGGCTTTGTGCTGGAAAGCGAGATCTTGATCCAGGGTGCGCAGCGGGGGTGCCTAAGCTTGTTCTTGCCGATTCCGGCCCTCTACGCGGGCAATGCCCGTCCCAGTCATTTCCGCGCGGTCAAAGACATCGCGCTCATTACCCGGATGGTGGCCCGTAGCCTCCTTTCCCGCTGGCTTTATCTACCGGGATTATACCGGGGCGTGATTCGGCGGCAAGCCAGGACCGGCGTCGATGGCCGTCACGAGCTGATCATTAATCCAACGTCTTAAAAGCCCTGCCGCACGCTGAGCGACCTCGTGCTCGGGCAGCCAACGGCATAGCCCTTCACAGAGATCGCCGAAGCGCGTGCCGTTCTGGACCGCATCGAGCGCCCAGGCTTCTTCGCGCTCCAGCGAGCGGAAAAAGGTTTTCAGTTCTTGACGCCAGATTAGCCACGCCAGCGGGTGCGGGTAGGCGAGGGGTTTTCCCGGAGTCTCATGGCGATCGGCGGCCTGCCAGATCTCGGCTACATTCCAGCCCAAGTCCAAGCGCCGCACCGATGGGTGCAGGATGAGGCCGATGTTAGACCACGCGGCGGGCGGAAGCTCTGCGAGCGGCTCCGCCGTCAGGGGCGGCGCATGCGCGGCATCGAAGGCCTCACCCAGCCGCCATTCGAAAGCCGCGAGTTCCGAAAGCCAAGGTTCATTGCGGAAATCTTCGGACGACGCGAGAAAAGGGTGGAGGTGCTGCCCGAAGTAGCGTATGGAAAAATGCCCGGACGGACAGGCATCGGTATAGGCCGCGGCTAAATGAGCGAAGCGCTCCGAACCGACCATGGCCCGCAATGCGGGGAAGTCGATCGCCAAGGTGTCTTTGAGCCGTACACGGTAGGCATTAGCGTAAATCTCGAGGCGCGTCTCGGCGCTTACTGAGGGGCTCGCCAGCACCTCGACTTGCGCGCCCGGGCGGCGCCCAAGCACATAGGCTTGAATGGATTGCTGTAGCTCACGCAAGCTCGGCATGGATCGGATAACCTAGCCGGTCGCCACGGCCCGCCGACGAATCGTGCGGCGGGAGCGCTTGCGTGGCGATCCGCTCAGCCTGCGCCAGCTCCGCGAGCAAGTCCTCGAACGGGGGAATATTATCATCGCGCTCGATCATGGTAGACACCTTGCCAAAAAGCGTAATCGCCCTGGCATAAAGGTCCCACACGGGATCGATGATGGGCTCGTCGTGAGTATCGATGCGGTAGGCTCCACAATCACGATGACCCGCGAGATGAAATTGCTGTACCCGTGTCAGTGGCAGATGTTCGATGTAGGTGTACGGATCGAACGCATGGTTGCAGGCGCTGACGTACACGTTGT
This sequence comes from Chromatiales bacterium, assembly GCA_043673815.1. Lineage (GTDB taxonomy): Bacteria > Pseudomonadota > Gammaproteobacteria > JACCXJ01 > JACCXJ01 > USCg-Taylor. Next base: position 1,555 of record JBIMKD010000286.1, on the reverse strand, counting down.
TGATATCGAGCAGAAGCAGACAATCGGATCCCTCGGCGAGGGCTCCGAGAAATTCCCATTCCGGCATTTCCGAAGCGCGGTAGTCGAGGTAGCTCGACACGTTTTCCAGCAGGATCCGCCTTCCCAGGTACTCTTGAACCTGCCGCACGCGCTCGACGGCATGATGCAAAGCCTCGGCGGTGTAAGGCAAGGGCATTAAATCGTGCAGGTTAACGGGTTTCACACCGGTCCAGCACAGATGATCGGAAATCCAGGCGGGCTCGATGCGATCGGCCAAGGTCTTGAGTTGCTTGAGGTAGCCTACATCGATGGGATCGGTCCCGCCGATGGAGAGCGAGACGCCGTGCATCACGATCGCATAGTCGGCGCGGATGCGTTCGAGGTAATCGACGGGCTTGCCGCCGGCCACCATAAAGTTTTCAGAGACTATTTCGAACCACCCGAGCGGTGGCCGGGTGGCGAGGACGGATTCGTAATGCTCCTTGCGGAGACCGAGGCCGAAACCGAGCGCCGGAAATCGCTTTTCCGAAGTGGGGAGCATTGGACAGGCGGGGCCGAACCGGCCCCGCCTCAACCTCTCTGGCCCTTATTCGGTCACTTTGCCGCCTTTGGTATCGCACTCCTCCTTGGTCAAGGATACCCAGCCTTGTCCGGAGCACGCGTTCTTTCCTTTACAGGCGTTAACATCGGCTTTGGTATTACACTCCGAGGTGCCTTTGCACGCGTTAACGCCGCTGCATCTTACCTTACCTTCGGCGACGGGGTGGACGTCTTCCGCCAGTATGGGTTGGCTCACGAATAACGCCGCGGCAGCCGTGGCCAATAAAACGCCCTTGGTATTTTTCATACGATGGCCTCCTGATGGTGGATAGATAAGCCGGCCCGCAATTGAAGTCCTGTTCGATAGCGGGCCGTTCAACGCATGCGCAGTATTAGACTGCGCTTCCGCAACATTCTTCCATGAACGCCGCTCAAGCGGTATTCGTTGCTTGCGTACCACGGCCGGTGCTGCATCGATCAAATTCGGGAATGTTCTTTATGACCATAAGCACCGCAAAGGGGGACTCGAATATTCCAAAGGGCGGCTTCGTCAGGATGGTAGCGGTGCGTATTATTAGTGTCTCTGCGCTCGCAATGCGGTCATCACGGCGAATTTCCCTACTCGGACCTTGGACGACTGGCAAAGTTCAATGCCCGCGCCACGGTAACTGTGCTAATCACGTCATAAGGCGAGCTCCACCGGTGTTCGTTTGGTTGGCGGCTGAAAACTCATCTCGTTATCGCTATGCTGTCGCGTATAAAAGCGGCGGCGTCTCGTGTTTCCGGCAGGCGTCGCCGCGCGTCACGACGGTTTGCAATCTGGGGAATGGTAGACGTCATGATATACGTGGAACTAGTGGGCATGCTGCTCGTTATTCTCATGGCCGCCGAGATTTTCACCAATGCGTTGGAACATCTGGGGGAAAAACTGAAAATCTCCGAAGGCGTCACGGGCTCGCTGTTTGCCGCTGTCGGCACCGCCATGCCGGAGAGCATGGTCCCGATTCTCGCTATC
>JBIMKD010000285.1:0-4346 GCA_043673815.1 Chromatiales bacterium | reverse complement strand
CGTCAAGTCTCGCGAGGAACTCAAGCAGCGCATCTTGCAAGGCGTGCGTGAGATGAATCTCGCCCCAGTCGTTGTGCGCTGGAAGAAGTTCAATCTGGGGCTGGCATAATAGTAAGCTAATTGATGAATCGTTATACTAGTATCCTGTCCCGATAGAAGCTTGCATAGGTGACCCCTTCTCCCTCCGGGAGAAGGTTGGGATGAGGGGATCAGAATCACGGTGTTAACCTCCCTCTCCCTGAGGGAGAGGGAATTTTATAGTCGCTTTTATGGAAGTTATTTACGGGACACTACGCTAGCGCTCCTATTGCAACTTAGCTGCCCCCGCGCCGGCGCCGTAGGCCAGACCGCTAAGCGCTTAAAAAACGATTCACTTTTTAGCAGGATTGACGGCGAGCAAATCGATGTCGAAGATCAAAATCTCGTTCGGCCCAATCGCACCGCCGGCACCGCGCTCTCCATAGGCGAGCTCGGGCGGAATGAACAACTGCCATTTGGCGCCTGTTTTCATCAACGGCAAGGCCTCCTGCCATCCCTTGATCACGCCGTTCACCTGGAAAACCGCCGGTTGGCCGGCGCGCGCGGAGCTATCGAATTCGCGTCCGTCAATGAGCGTACCGCGGTAGTGTACCGATACCGTATCGGTGGATTTGGGCTGGGCCCCGGAGCCGTCCTTAACGACCCGGTATTGCAAACCGCTGGCTAACTCCTTGACGCCTTCCTTCTTGCGATTCGCCGTCAGAAACGCCTTACTCGCTTCCAAGTTCTTACTGGATTTTTCTTGCTGTGCTTTCAGCATGGTGGCCCGTTGTTTTTCCAGCAGGGCCTGGAATTCCTCGCGCGGGATCCGCGGTTCGCGGCCGGCAATCATATCCTCGACCGCCAGCGAAAACGCGCGCGGGTCGAGGTCGACTTCCTGACGGGCGAGACTCTGAGCCACTTGTACCCCAATGGCATAACTCAACTTTTTGCGATCTGTATCGAGTTTTACCGCTTCTTCGGCGGACACGTTCGATGACACGACACAAATACAGGTCAACGTCAATAAATGTCTTTTCCTCATGGTGTATCCTGAGCTTTCTAGTAAGGCTTTCGTTGTTGCCCTCGCAAAGGCTTGCGCATCCTTCAAAGGCATGTGGGCGGAGCTGGGGGTTCCGCCTTGGCTGCTATATTCCCACAAGCGCCTGAGCTATCCAAGCCGCTTATGTGCCCTGAGGTCGGTTATGAAGCTCCATGCTAGCGTCTATTTCATGTGTCAAAATGATAGCCGAGCGGGCCAATTGCGGCGACGTGACGGCATCAAGGAAACACCGATGTTTGTACATCTCTTCAGGCACAATCGTCCTCGTGCCATGACATAAGCCTATGGAGAAAGCAGATGAAGATCATATTGCTGGGCGGGCCGGGCGCCGGTAAAGGTACGCAGGCGGAGTTTATATGCCGGCGTTTTGATATCCCCAAGGTTTCGACAGGCGACATGCTGCGCGCGGCGGTGGCCGCGGGTACACCCTTGGGGCAAGAGGCAAGAAAAGTCATGGAGGCCGGCGGCTTAGTCTCCGATGAAATCATTTTGGGCCTGGTGCGGGAGCGCATCGCGGAGCCTGATTGCAAGCATGGTTTCCTGCTTGACGGATTCCCACGGACGATACCGCAAGCCGAGGGCTTGCATCGGGCCGGCGTCATGCCCGACTTTGTGATCGAGATCCACGTCGACGATGACGAGATCGTGCGGCGTATGTCCGGACGGCGTGTTAATCCGGCATCTGGACGAACCTACCACCTCGTGTTTAATCCGCCCAAGTCGGAAGGCAAGGACGATGTGAGCGGCGAAGCTTTGGTGCAACGAGACGACGATAAAGAAGAGACGGTACGAAATCGCTTGCAGGTTTATCACCGCCAGACAGAACCCTTAATTCATTATTACTCGGCGCGCGCAGCGGGATCCGGACCGCGGTTTCTGCGCGTAGATGGAAAAGGAACTGTCGAAGACATTCGCGATCGGATCATTCCGAGTCTTGAAGGACATCGATCCCAGCAAGAAAAAGTTTGAACGTTTACTGGATCTATGCATAGCGACCGCACTTAGTCCACAAATACTTTTTATTCGATGATGACAAAACTATTGCATAGTACAAAATTGTGATGTATATAGCGTCGTAATCTTGAGTTCGTTATCAAGATTATTCGTCAACTATCACATGGGGATGAACTTATGGCAGCAACAAAGAAGGCACTTGCTAAAAAACCAGTGATGAAGAAAAAGAGCGCTCCGTCGAAGGCGCCCGCGGCTAAGAAGCCGATGGCCAGCAAAAAAGCGCCGGCAAAGAAAGCGCCCGCAAAGAAGAAGTAGCCTAGTACCCGCGCGCATCGGCGTGACTCTACGCGCCGGCATTCAGCTTTAGCCGGCGCGGGCTTTAGACGTGCAGATCGCGCTGGGCCGATATGCAGGGCGTAAGCGCTGCATAAGAGGGCGTATTTTGGGAGAGGTACGCCACTGCAGGCTCGATAATCGTAAATGTGTAACAGCTACGAACGCGCGGGTTTAAACTAGAGCGTTAGCGCGACTGTAATCACGTTTAGAGGCGTCGTGAACAACTACGCCTCTTTATTTTCCGATTCCCGAAGCGGATGCTTCTGCAGCCAGGATCTCATTATACCGACACTCACCCCGGCCCCCCGATCTTCTAACATCTCACTAGGCGCGTGATCCGCGGACCGCAAGTCTATCGGTAGTTGATTCCGTGCCACGTCGCAAGCACAAGGGAGGAGGGTCGCGATCTCTGTATCGGCGGCTGCGCGCTTGCTGGTTCCGGCTCGGTTTAGTCTGTCTGGTGATCTTCGTCGCCTGGGTAGCGTGGATTGATCACCGGCTCCGCGTGCAATTCGATGGGCACCGCTGGTCGCTACCGGCGCGAGTCTATGCGCGCCCATTCGAGCTGTACCCGGGGCGTCCCCTGCATAGAGCAGAAATCATCGGCGAGCTCGGGGCCTTGGGCTATCAAGAAGCGCCCCTCATCCGGAGACCGGGCCAATATCAACAAACGTCAAACGCCGTGCGGCTTTTCTCGCACGGCTACCGGTTTTGGGATGGCGAGGAATCTTCGCGTGTGGTAGAGATCCGGCTGCACCGGGGACGGGTGCAGGCGATCATCGATAGACGCAGCCGGACGCAGGTGGCGCTCATGCGCTTGGAGCCTTTGGAAATCGCGAGGATTTACCCTCACCATAATGAAGATCGTATTCTCGTCAAGATTGACAACGTGCCGTCCATGCTAGTCCAGGGCTTGATCGCGGCCGAGGACAAAGCCTACCTGCATCACTTCGGAATCGACCCGCTCGCCATTGGACGCGCTGTCATCGAGAATTTGCGCGCGGGTAAAGTGCGGCAAGGGGGTAGCACCTTAACGCAGCAACTGGTTAAAAACCTGTTTTTGAGCTCGGAGCGTACACTCTGGCGCAAGATCAACGAGGCGGTAATGGCGGTCCTCTTGGAATGGCATTACAGTAAGGCTGAGATCCTCGAAGCCTATATCAATGAGATCTTCCTCGGCCAAGACGGTTTTAGAGCGATCCACGGCTTCGGCCTCGGCGCGCGTTTCTATTTCGGCCGTCCGTTGCGTGAGCTCGAAGTGCATGAGCTGGCATTGCTCGTTGGGTTGGTTCGCGGCGCTTCCTATTACGATCCGCGGCGCCACCCGAAGCGCGCGTTTGAGCGGAGGAATCAGGTCCTGGCGCTCATGATCAATCGCGGTGTGCTTTCCTCCGAGGTCGGTGGCGCATTGATGAAACTGCCTCTTACCCTGAGTAAGAAAAATCGATCGGCCACGTCCAATCATCCCGCGTTCGTCGATCTGGTGCGCCGCCAGCTCGGCATCATTTATGATGAGGAGGATCTACGCAACGAGGGCTTACAGGTCTTCACCACCCTCGATCCTCAAACGCAACGACGAGCCGAGCAGGCCTTGCGCGCAAGTCTTAGCGAGCTTGAAAGGCAAAAGCGAATGCAGGCCGGGCGTCTGCAGGGAGCGGTGGTCGCCGCGTCCAGCGACACGGGCGAGGTGCTCGCGCTGGCCGGAGGCCGCGATCCGCGCTATGCGGGATTTAACCGCGCGCTTGACGCCAGGCGCCCGGTGGGTTCTTTGGTGAAACCGGCCGTGTATCTCGCCGCGCTTTCACAGCCCTCCCGCTATAATCTGATCACGCCTTTGTACGACAGCCCCATTGTGCTGCGCGAGCGTAACCGCGCCCCGTGGACCCCGCAAAACTACGACAAGCGCTATCGTGGCCGTATGCCTTTGATGCTCGCCTTGGCGGAATCCAACAACGTTGCGACGGTGCGCTTGGGG
>JBIMKD010000284.1:0-11360 GCA_043673815.1 Chromatiales bacterium | reverse complement strand
TGCTGAACCGGGCGGCGGGCACATGACGCATCGCGCCATCTGGAGGATTGTGGACAGCAATACCCAGACGTTTGACATGTATGGGACTCACCACGGCGGCAAGGAAACGAAGATGATGGAGATCACGTACACGCGAAAGCACTAGCCCGAAGGACGTGCATCGCACCCCGATTTTCGACGGATGTTAAAGGGGTGCGGTGGCCGCTGCCCACGCTGCTCGGGTGATCTCATAAGAAGGTATCGCGGAGGAACATTATGGATGAAGACCTTGACCAGATGACACGTGAGGAACTGGTCGACGAAGTTAAGAAGTTACGGCAAGGCATCCGTCAGCATCGTGACAGCAACCTACACGAACTTTGTTGGCACCATCCTTTGCTTTGGGGGTTGTTGCCAGAAAAGACTGATCCGATTCCTGTGGTACCGGAATGGCCGGAGTTCATCAGAGGCTGCGTGAGGTATCGGCAGTCGCTGGACGAGCAGGCGCCAAACGCCCCACGGACGAAAGAGCCATATGAGGCTGTCAGGTGTCAGTGGTCAGCTTCCGCTAAAGCGTTTGGGCGCCAGGTGAGCGGTGATCCGGATAAAGCGGATAAAGGGGTCGGAGACAACGAAGAACAATTCGCGATAGTCAGTTAGGGTCGCTTGCTGTGGGTTGTTGTCCCGAGGCCGACCGCGGGTGCATACCCGATCCTCCATCCTATGGTCTCCTCCAGTCGCTCACGAAAACGCTGGTCGCCAAGCGGCATCGAGAAACTGCTCGCTCAGCGGATCGCATGCACTTCCGCAGGGTCAAGCGCGGTAGGATATGCTGAGGAACGAAGCGCATCGTTAGAGTAAACCCACGCGAGCGATTTGCCTCCTATCGTCGGCACATCCTACGAGCTGGCGCGGCGGACGCTTAGGAGCATCAGTCATGTTGACATGGAGGGCCGGGCTTGGTGTTAAAGTGGCTGGTCTTGCGGAATACCGGCTGCAGTAAGCGACCTTTAAGGCGCGTAGCGATGTCTTTGGCCGCGACGGCCTGCTTGAGGATGGACAGGACCGCGGCAAAGGCTTCGAGCGTGTAGTCGATCTCCGCCGACCCGTGTGCATAGCAGAGGTTATGGATGCCGCTCCATAAGATCCCGCGCCGGATGAGCTCCTGTTGCACCAGGGTCTTCATTTCCAAGGGATCCCCCGCGGCCGGCGAGAAGTTGAGCTGCGTGCGGAAGGGATAGCCCGTGAGGGAGACATAGTCCAGCGCAAGCTTGCTCACGATATTTTTCAATCCCTCCGACAATTGTTGCCCCACCTCTGCCAGGTGCTGGATGACCTCATGGTCGCGAATGAATTCGATGCAGGCGATGGAGGCGGCGAGCGACAGCGCCTCGCCCCCGAAGGTGGTAAAGAAAAACACGTCTTTTTCCAGCAGCGCCATGACATCGCGGCGGCCGGTGATGGCCGAGATCGGCATGCCGTTCGCCATGGCCTTGGAAAACAGGCTCAAGTCGGCACGCACCCCGAGGTACTCTTGGGCGCCTCCGAGCGCGCAGCGGAATCCGGTCCACATTTCATCGAAGACCAGCAGCGTACCGTGGCGATCGCAGATCTTCCGCAACTCGCCGAGAAATCCGTTTTGTTCGCGCTCGAAGACAAAGGGTTCCAGGATGACGCAGGCCGTATGGCCGTCGATGGAGCGCGCGACCGAGTCGATGTCGTTATAGTTGAACGTGTGGGTAAGCTCCGCGGCGCAGGCCGGGATCCCGGCGTTGCGATCGGTGACCACGATGTACCAATCGTGCCAGCCGTGATAGCCGCAGCAGAGCACCTTCTCGCGGCGCGTATAGGCGCGCGCCAAGCGCACCGCGGCGCTGGTGACATCACAACCGGTCTTGGAGAAACGCACCGACTCGGCGTTCGGGATGCACGTGCGCATGAGCTCGGCCAGCTCGACCTCGAGCGGGTGCATGAGCGAGAACGAAATGCCGTTCGAGAGTTGCCGCCGGATGGCTTCATCGATGGCTTCATGACAATAGCCGAGGATAATGGGTCCGATGCCCATGTTGTAATCGAGATACTCGTTACCATCGACGTCCCATACCCGAGCGCCCTTCCCCCGCAGGAGGTATTTGGGCGCGACGCCTTCAGAGAACTGCGTCGGCCCCTTGGCCAGGGTTTGCGTGCCGGCGGGGATGAGACCCTGCACGCGTGACCAGAGCGCATTCGATTGTTCGATGGCTGGAAGCTCGGCGTTGAATTCAACCCGGTTTGGCATCGTCAACTCCGGGCCCCACCGCGTACCCGGTGGCTGAGCGCCATGAGTTGCTCGTTTTGCATGCGCACTATCCGATCACCTTGTTTGGGCCGCGGTAATCGTACGCAGCTCGCTCAGGTGATGGCGATACCAGTTAACGCCGGTGTAGCGTGCGTTGATGGCCTGTAGATAAGGCGCGCGCTCCAAGAGCCGCAAGATGTCCTCGATCCCGAACGCCGGGATCCGCGGATACAGCGCCGTGTACACCCGGCGGATGAATTCGTAATCCTCGGGGTAGTCGAGGGTCCAGCGGTGCGACATCGAATAGTCTCGGACCGGCGCGGCGCCGGGGCGCGGGCCCCACGCGACATTTGCGAGCCGGAACCGCTCGGGTCGCTCCCAGAGGAAGGGCGTGGTGTGCTCGCGCTCGAAGCCCTGGGCGGCCTCGCGCCAGGCGCTGGCGAGCGCGCTCATCGACATCACCTCGGCATCGTTTCCATCGGGATACGAGGGCGGATGCAGGTTGCTCGCATAGTCGCAATCACCTTGAGCGAAGCGCTCGAATACGGCGTCGATGATCGCCGGATCGATGAGCGGGCAGTCCGATGGCACCTTGGCCACCACCTCGGCTCCGTAGGCACGCGCCGCTTGGTAATGACGGTCGAGAAGATCAGTCGGATGGCCCCGGAAGACCTCGAATCCGTGCGCGCGGGAGAGATCGAACAGGCAATCATCGGCTGCCTCGGTAGTGACGGCTACAACGATCCTCGCCGGTGTTGTGATCCGTTGCACCCGTTCGAGCATGCGTACGATGAGCGGCGCACCGCAGAGGTCCAGCATCACCTTGCCGGGCAAGCGCGTCGAGCGCGTCCGAGCTTGAATCACGATCACGTTCACCCGAAAAGTGCCAGGCATTCGTTCGCGATGTTGGCGGCCGAGCGGCCGCCGTTTTGGAGCGGCAGCAGGCGTTTGACCTCATCGGCCGGGAGATCGCAATGCACTTCCTTGTCGAGTGCGGCCGCGACATAAACCACCGAGGAAAAGCGCGTCACCAGGGCCTTGCAGTTGGCGATCATATGATCGGTATTACCGTCGCTGAAGCTGAGCGCACCGGGCGAATAACGCTCCACTTCCCGGCGGGCGCGTTCGGCGTTCTCGTTGGGGTGAAACTTGAAAATCATTCGGCGCCCATCGGCGATCCCGTTGGCCTTATGGATGAAGCGCTTGCGGTTCTCGTAGTTATACGTCTCGCGGCGATCGGAGGTCGCTACCAGGACATAGTCCCGGTAAGGAAAATCGTTGCCGAGAAAGCTCGCGCAATCATCGAAATTCGGGATCCCGGTCACGCGGATCTTGTCCGGCCGCACGCCCTTGCGGATGAAGAGGTCCCGGTAGCCGTCGGAAGCAACGCAGAAAATATCGTACAAATCCGAGAGTCCCGTAGCCGCGGTCTGCGCGATCCAGCGGGGTAGCTTGAGCGCTTTGACGAGGTGAAACGAAAGCGTCTCGGGATCGGTCATGCCTTCTTGCACCAACACCAGCTTGGTCTCCAAGATGTTGCGCGGGACGATGAGATCGCTGCAGGTGACGACCAGATCATAGCGGCCGTTCCGTCCTTCGAGGTCCAGGGCGAGCCGATGCGTCTCCAAATATTCTAACGTTCGCTGCAAGAACTGACCGCCCATGACCGTAAAGTCGAGCAGCCCGGCGCGGCAAACCAGTTTTTTGAAACCATCACAGTAGTAGGGCGTGAAGTAGGCCTCGAATTGCGGCAACTGCCGCGCGACTTGATGCACCATCCGCGTCTGGTTAATCGATCCACAAATGTATAATGCCCGCATCAGCCCGATTGTCTCAGATCAAAGTCAAAAGAGTAAGTACGGACACCCCATGACGGATGCCAATGCGATCGCCCGGCCGATGGTGCCGCCGAACCGCGGGCACGATGAGACACTATTCGTTCTCGACCCGCAGTTGGCTTATGAACCGCAGCGGTGTGACGCCGAACTCCGCGGCGAATTGCCGTGAGAAGTTTCGCGGACTCATGGCGACCCTAGCCGCCAGATCGTTGACCGATAAGGGCGGTGCCCACGACTTATGCTTTATCGAGGACATCGAGAACGACCGAGGCGTTGTTATAGTCGAATTCTATCTTTTCATACCCTCTGTCGTGCTCTAGGATAAGGCTCGGGAATGCGCTCGCTCCCAGGCGCTGGCCGAATGCGATCTGGTGTAGCAAGGCCTCGTGCGTTGCGGGGTGATTCAGATCCTGGGCAAAACGCCGCTGGCTCAAGCCGATTTCCGCGGCAAGTGTTGTCAAGGTATCGTCGTCAGAGGGATTGCGCGCCTTAAGATAATAAGCCTCTTGGATCGCAAGGATTATCGCTTCTTCGTATTCCGGGCCCTGCTTCATCGCGGCGATGACCGCTCGGCATGCGGGATAGGTGGAGCGGCGCGGTTGGCATTGGGTCCAAAAGTCAAAGTTAAACGCTGTATCTGGGACTACCTGCTGAATCTTTCGCCAGTTCTTTTCAACGTATACGCGCGTAGCTTCGGGCATGGGCTCATCGCTATCCGGGGCCAACCCGCCTAAGACCCGCCGGGTAGGAATCGCGGGTGGCAGAGCGCGCACGATCTCGGCCCAGGTTGGCCGGAAGGCCCAGCACCAGCTACACATGGGATCGTGCACATAATAGAGCGTCATGCGGGGATCAGAATCAGCGCAAGACAGGTTGGTCGGGTAGCTCGTTCGGGTTGGCGCCTTGCGCCGGGAAAAAACGCGCAAGCACGCAGGCCACTATACGGAGCGAATCAAACCTTAGCAACTCGGTGAAGACCCCGGCAGGTTGCCGGCGGAGCGGCGCAACTCGTGCCAATGCGCTGTGTCTAACAGACGTTGCCCGGATTCGTCAGGGCAGGAGAGGAGGTACGTTCGGCGCTTGCGTCGCTCGATGAAGTAAGCGTTTGCTTGGGCGGCGCTGCGTATCCGCGTTGGCATGGGCGGCACATGACCGAATCGCGCCGGGGCGTGGGTACGGACGCTGCTGCGAGGCGAGAGGTTAGGTTATGGCGATCAAGTTATCCAGCGTGGTAGCGCCGCTGGCGTTCGTAGCGCTACTTATTGCGGTCTCCCCCGCTCAGGCTGGGGGCTTCTCGTTCCATCTTGGGCACGGATTCCACGGCCACGGATTCAATGGAGGGCATTCCGGCGGACGCTTTGGCTTTCGCGGCTATCCCTTCTACGGGCATTTCGGCCATGGTTTCCATGGGTTTCACCACCGAGGATTTCATCGAGGATTCCGTCACCCGTACGGATTCCGACATGGGTTCCGCGGACATCATGGGTTCCGCAGGCATCATGGCTTCGGTGGGCATCGGCATCATGGGTTCGGTGGCCGTCACTGAGACGCGACGAGGTTAACGAGTTGCCGGAAGGTCGAAGCTGAAGGTGGTCCCGGCCGCGGGGGTTGCTCACCACGCTGATAGCGCTGCCGTGCAGCTCCAGGATTCGCTTGGGCTTCTGTGGCGCGGCCGGGCGGTCCTGGACGCGGCGCAGCACACTGACGTTCCGCGCGATGCAACCGCGCCAGCACCGAGCGCATCTAAAGCGGTCCCTGCACTAGCGGTGGGAGTGTGTCGATGGAGTACCCTCATTTCAAGAACTGGGGATCCAAGATTTGGTGAACATCAGGCTTGCGGATGAGACCGCCCACGCCGACAAAGAAGTTTACGTAAAGGCGTACCGTATGGTAGACAGAGGCCGTCGTTTCGCCCGGCCTGAACAGCGCGAGGTTGTCCGCGAGAGTCGTTAACCGCATGCCCTGCAGTGAGATCGTCGTCGGTTCCACGTTGAGAACCATTGCGGCCACGGCATTTCCCCGAGCCGGGTGCGCCTTCCAGTGATCCACGGCCTTAAACCAACCCTTGATGAAGGCCCGGAGCGCGTTCGGGTATCGGCGAGCCACCTCCCCGCGCACGGCGACCACGTCTTGGATGAGGCCGGGGGTCGCGGCGCTGGTGAATAGCACGCGCGCGCCGCCCGCTTGTCCTTCACTCACGAAGGGTTCCCAGGTATGGCCGGCGTCTAGCTCACCGCTCTTCAACTTCGCCGGAATTTCCGCCGCATCGGTATCGATGAGGCGGAGATCTGCCGGTGTGAGACCGTGTGTCTCGAGCGCGGTGACCACGAACAACTTCGCGAAGCTGCCCAGATTTACGCCGAAGTTCTTGCCTTTCAACTGCTCGATCGATTGAATGTCGGTACGGACCAGCACGGCATCGCCCCCGTCCGAGATGTTGGTGACCAAAATAACTCGGAGATCGGGCAGCACCAGGTAAAGATTAACGATGTCGCCAAGCGAAATACCGACCGCATCGTAGCGGCCAGCCGCGAAGTCTGCTAACAACGCGTCGCTATTGTCGTTTTTGGTACACTCAACGCGTACGCCTTGTTCGGCGAAAAATCCTTCCTGCGCGCCAATGAGGGCCGGATAATACCCGGGCCAGTTGTCGTAGCCGAATCGCAGCACGGTGGGCTGAGGCGCGGTGCGGTCTTCTCCGCAGGCCACGAGCCACAGACTCACGATAAGGGTTGCAGCAACTAGGCGGAGAGAATCCATACTCACTCCAACGGCGCGGGGACGCTCCCGGCAAAGCGCATCTTAGCAAAAGCGGGGATGCATTCGCCAAGTTTCGATGCAGCAGTTGCGTTTGGCGTATCATCTCTTCTCTAAGTATCGTTGCCGCAGGAGGGACCGCTAAGCTGCGAACGGAACTCACTGCGCTGCAACTTTCTTCGATAACTAGGGCTGGCCACGCACCGGTTCGCACGCAATCTTGCATGTGGGCGGGGGGTTCGGAGGCACAGCACCTGAGCAGTACCTAGTCGGGGTTTGCAGTGACCCTGATATCGGTATAGAAGACACCCGTTGTACCTTCGAAGGCGGAATCGGTTGCCAGGAGCAACCACAAGCCGCCATCTTTGTCTGTCTTCACAGTAAACGGCGCGGCTTCGTTATTAAGCCGCTTTAATTCGTACTTCTCATCGCTGCAATCGGTTTGGGTGTTCGCTAAATTGCCGATCACGACGGCATCACGACCGCTTTGGGACTGAATACCAGGATCGATATTCATCCGGTAGATCTCCGGCCCGCCTTCGGATGCTTTTACCGGTAGCGGTTCAACCGGTGTTGCCCCTGCCTTGACGAAGACACTCTCGCCTGGTGCTCCACCGGCACCTCCGCAACCGGTATCCGCGTTTGTGGCAATCTCTATTGCGAAACCCAGGCGATAGCGCGCGTTGGGGGAGAGACCTTCGACTCGCCGCTTGATGAACATGAACAAATCATCGCTGTGATTATTGCCCGATAGGAGGATGCCGTTCGTGTCGGTAAGCGGCGCCGGCAGTGGTTGCCAGCCCGATTGCAGCTCAAAAAATATTTCCTCGCCGACGGGATAATCGGCAAAGCCGACTTCCCACCCCTCGGCACCGGAGTCAAGCTCAAAGCTGAAAACGTTCGGATCTGGATGCGCACCGTGGTCACACCCGGCGACCGCGAATAGTCCGACCAGCGAAATACCAAGAATACCTCGATAACTGTTCATGAAAACCTCCCGTGTACTTAGGCGTCGATGCGTTACGCGTACTCTTCTTGAGATGGTGTGGGACCGCGTTCCCGCGCCACCCTATCCCGTCTCTCTAGCGGACCATGCGAGCTTGGTTTTTACCCGTAAGTGACCATGGAACGCTACGTTTCGGAAGCGCCCGAAAGGGCCAACAAGCGTTTGAAGACACTGGTACATTGAGAGGGAAACGTGTCTCACCGGTTGATAGAACTTAACTTGTCCGCCTCGACTCGCGCCCCGTTCACGAAAAGTAATGCGTCGCCAGTTCGCGGCCTTGCCGGGTGATGAATCCGTCCTCGCTGATATAACCATGCTCAATGCATGAATAATAGAGCGCCGGCGATTCGCCGCTCGACAGGTACACGGTCCCATCGCCATAGCGATTATTAAGTAGCCTGAGTAATTCTTTCGTCGGTTCTGAAGTCAACGCGTTCATTTGGGTTCTCCTCAGTCGGCTTAGTTCAATGGAATGCTTCGCAACGGCTCGCCTGCTCGGCGTCCAGTGGCCGTATGCTTGGAGCTAGCGTAGGGAGACTGCCTTACCGGAGGATTTCAAAACTGAAGTATTTGCTTACAAATGAAACCGATTCGGTTACGGTTGTAACGATCGTCGCAAGGCGGGACGTCGAGTCCCCCGTTCATCGCTCGCAACCTCGAGGGCGGCTCGACGCGCCTGATCCCCGCCGACGCTGAAACCTCTGGACGGAGGTGGGCTCTTGGTCGAAGACCAGGGTCCGGGCGTGCCTGAGGAGGAACGCGAGAGGATCTTCGAGCCCTTCTACCGACCGGCGGGAATGCGTGAGGGCGCCGACGGAGGCGTCGGACTAGGCCTGGCGTTAGTACGCCAAATTGCCCGGCATCACCACGGTGAGGCATGTTGCCTAGAGCGTATGGGCGGCGGCACGCACTTGGAAATCATCGTAGGAACAAGCGACGTTGGAGTTCGTGGCGCTAATTGTTGAGGCTTGCAGAGTTGCTTACACGCACTCCCTTTCGCCATTCTCAACGCCGGCGATCGTTCCGAGGGTCTCCGAGCATCCGCTATTGCGGGCATGCAAGCAATGATTTGATGATCTCAGAATACTCTATGAACCAACTGAGTGCTCTGCCCGTCCGTTCGGTGCGCCAAGCCATCCATAGCTGATGGTCGGGTTTCGGCTCTTCAACCTTGCAGATCACAAGACGTCCGCAGGCGAGAGCCCGCTCGGCTCGACACCAAGGCAGGAAGCCGACTCCCAACCCGCGGCATTGAGCCTCAATCTTCGCTTCGAGGCAAGGGACGGTCAGGACATCTTGACCCGGGTAGATCCCCGACGTCCGCGCGGGCAGAAAGCGCGAGGTATCACCCCCCGCGACAGCGCGGTACTTGGCGATCTCTGCGCTCCTGAGCGGTCCCGGTGCCTTCGCTAAAGGATGGTCCGGCGCCACAGCGAAGACCCACTCTACCGTACCGAGAAAGAACGCCGCATAGCCGCCGCCGGCGGGTCCTTCACCCGGTGCTCCGATGACGAGATCGGCCCGTCCGCCCGCCAGCGCGTCCCAGCACCCGCCATACACCTCGGCGAGAAGACGGATCTGAGTGCCCGTTCCTGCCGCATAGAACGCCTCGACGATCGGGAGAAAGTCGGTCACGGGGATGATACCGTCGATCGCGATGCAGAGCTCAGCTTCCCAGCCCGTTGCGACCCGCTTAACGCGAGACTCTAAGGTATGGGCGGCCCTGAGCACATGGCGACCGCCTTCGAGGAGCTCGCGCCCCGCCTCCGTGAGCACCGCGCGTTGCCCCTGGCGGTCGAAAAGCGCGACGTCGAGATCACTTTCAAGCTTTTGCACCGTATAGGTAACGGTGGAAGGAACCCGGTACAGCTCGTCGGCGGCTCCGGCAAAGCTGCCGTTGCGGTCGATGGCGTCCAAGACGCTCAGAGCGTCCAGCGTAAGCCTGGAATTCGATGACATCGAACAAACCTTTCAAAATTACTCGCTATCTAGCATTTCGCCGAGATTATAGGCTAATGGCGGAGATCCCATGAACGGGCTCAACCCATCGATATCCACTCAGAATTCCAAGAGCAGGAGAAATGCAATGAAGAGAACTCTTTTAACCGCACTGATACTCACCGCGACGCTTGCAAGCGTGGGACAGGCTCAAGCCGATGGCGTGCGTGTCGCCCGCTTTGGGAGCGCAACCTTGGACCCCATCGGCGACTCAGCGGTCCGCGCCCGGATCGCTTTCATAGACAACGGCGTCGACCTGATCGTGGTCGGCACGGCCACGGGCCTGGACCCAGGCAGGACCTTTATATCGAATATCTACGATAATGGCTCGGTGGCGACGGGATCAAATGCCTGTGAACCGACGATCTTCGATCCGACTGAGCGGGGCTTTATCCTGCCCACGATGTTCCTGGGGACTTGGGAGGTAAATACCGAGGGAGTCGGCAAGCTCACCGCTGTTAACACCAATAATGGCAAGGACTTTGTGCCGCTTCGAAGATTCAGAACTGTCTCGATCCGCCAGTTCGTAGCCCCCGGCAGCCCACCTGTGACCGTGCTTGAGGCCTGCGGCAACGTCTCGAGACGCAAGGCCTTCGGCCCATGACTAAGCACCAGATCGTCGCTCGCGAGGTGTCGCTCAAGGCGCGCCAGTAGCATTTGATCAAGAAAAATTAGGTATGGCGATCAAGTTATCCGGCGTAGGTAGCGCCGCTGGTCTTCGTAGCGCTACTCACTATGGTCTCCCCCGCCCAGGCCGGGGGCTACTCGTTCCATTTCGGGCACGGATTCCACGGCCACGGTTTCCATGGAGGGCATTTCGGCGGACGCTTCGGCTTCGGGTTTCGCGGCTATCCCTTCTATGGGCATTTCGGCCACGGATTCCATGGTTTTCGCCATCGAGGATTTCATCGAGGATTCCATCACCCGCACGGATTCCGACCTAGGTTCCGCGGGCATCATAGGTTCGGTGGATATCATGGGTTAGGTAGCCGCCACTGAGACGCGGCGAGCTTAACGGGTTGCCGGAAGGTCGAAGCTGAAGGTGGTCCCGGCCGCGGGGTTGCTCACCACGCTGATCGCGCCGCCGTGCAGCTCCAGGATGCGCTTGACGATGGCGAGGCCGAGCCCTGCGGAGCGGCCCGGCTGGAATCGCGGAATCGGCGGGCCGTCTGAGGAGCCTTGGGAACTTTTCGATTTCGCACTTCGTTTACCTATGCGAACCTGTTGAGATCCGCGAGCAAGCGGCGGACGGGTTTTCCCGGGGATTTCACCCGTTCGGCTTGTCCCGTGCGACTGCGTCGAAAGCGTAGCGTCCGGGCAGAAGGCGGAATGGAATACCCCACCCATCCACGGATTTTGTTTAGAGGAATAATCAATGAACAGACTGCCTTATATCCATGTGATCCTCGCGGCGCTGATTGGGGCATTTCCCACATCCGCGCTCGGTCAAGACGGCCGCGTGATTGAAATCAATCTGAGCGGTACTGCGGTCTCGCCGGATGCG
>JBIMKD010000283.1:0-6064 GCA_043673815.1 Chromatiales bacterium | reverse complement strand
TCCGTTATGCCGTTTACCAGGTAAGGGCCGTTCGGCCTGAGCTCAATGCTTGCTACCTGAGTTGAATCAGACATGTGGTGGCCTCCTTCAACGAACAGTCAGTGTAACAGTTTGGGGTAGAATTTCTAAATCAAAAAGGCCGGACGGTGAAGCTGTCCAGCCAAAACAACATTTTCCGGGATCTCGACGGTGCGCCAGGTAGGATCAAGATCGTTTTTGTTCGTTTTTTGTGAGCTACAATCAGGATCATGCCGGTCAAGCAAGTTCTCACCGAAAGCCGCGTCCCGGTCAAGGTCTATACCGACGAGATCGAGGGCTCGGCGCGCCAGCAGCTCTTGAACATCGCGACCTTGCCCTTCGTGCATCACCATGTCGCGGCGATGGCCGATGTGCATACCGGGATCGGGGCCGCGGTCGGGTCCGTGATCGCCACCCATCGGGCCATCATCCCGGCCGCGGTAGGGGTGGACATCGGCTGCGGCATGATGGCCGCGCGCCTGTCGCTCACGGCCGATGCGCTCGATGAGAAACGCTTGCAACTCGTATTCAATCAGATCGGCCGCGACGTGCCGGTCGGCCGCGGCCAGCACCGCGAGGAGCGGGCGTCCGGCGAGGCGGCGCGGCCGTTCGAACCGCTGCTCCGTGGCATCCTCGAAAAGCACCCCGGGGTCCGGAAGGCCTGCGGCAAGTCCACGAGCTGGGTCCTGCAGATGGGAACGCTCGGGGGCGGCAATCACTTCATCGAGATCTGTCTCGACGAGGACGGGCGGGTGTGGGTGATGCTGCACTCGGGCAGCCGCGGGATCGGCCATGCCATCGGCACCTATTTCATCGATCTCGCCCGGCGCGACATGGAGCGCTGGTTCATCCAACTCCCAGACCGTGACCTCGCCTATCTGCCCGAGGGCAGCGAGCACTTCGAGGACTATATCGAGGCCGTGGGCTTTGCGCAGGCCTATGCGGCATGGAACCGCCAGGCGATGATGACGCTCATCCTGGCGGCGTTAGAGAGACACCTGCCGCCCTTCGAGATCACCTCGGAGGCGGTGAACTGCCACCACAACTATGTCGAGCGAGAGCATCATTTCGGCGCCGACGTATGGGTGACCCGCAAGGGCGCCATCCGGGCCAGGTGCGGCGATCTCGGGATCATCCCCGGCAGCATGGGCGCCAAGTCCTACATCGTGCGCGGCAAGGGCGCCGCGGACAGCTTCCAGTCCTGCGCCCACGGCGCCGGCCGGCGCATGAGCCGGAGCGCGGCCATGAAGTCCTTCACCCGCGAGGACCTCGCGCGCCAGACCGAGGGTGTCGTGTGCCGCAAGGACGAGGGCGTCATCGACGAGATCCCCGGGGCCTACAAGAACATCGACACGGTGATGGAGAACCAGCGCGACCTCGTCGAGGTGGTGCACACGTTGAAGCAGGTGGTTTGCGTGAAGGGCTGACCGCCAATAGGGGCACCTCCCCGCGCCCTACCACGTCAGAGCGACATTCCCAGTGCTGATGTGTTTATCTATCCGCAGAAGCGTACCCAAAGGATTTTCCCCGCGTTGGATGAACACTCGTTCGGTTTCTTATCCGGAGAGAACGGTATAAGGGATGAATCAGGTCGCCGAAGCAAAGGCGCGGGAGCCGGTCTCGCTTGTTCGCCAGCTTGCCGACCAAGCGTTCTCAAGAGCTGCCGGTGCGCTGCTCATTCCAGGCAACAGCGTACACCTCTTGAAAGATGCACAGGAGAACTACCCGGCGTGGTTGCAGGCGATTGCTTCCGCCCGGCGAACTATCCACTTCGAGAACTACATCATCCGGAGGACGACACGGGACGTATGTTCGCCGACGCACTGATTGCTAAAGCGCGGGAAGGCGTGCGCGTGCAGCTGATTTACGACTGGATGGGAAATTTCGGCAAGACCTCTCGCAGGTTCTGGAATCACCTGCGCGAGGGCGGGATTGAAGTCCGCTGCTACAACCCGCCGCGCCTCGATAGTCCACTTGGCTGGCTCTCGCGAGATCACCGCAAGATGCTGGCCGTAGACACGCAGGTGGCTTTTGTCACGGGTTTGTGCGTCGGCCGAGAGTGAGTGGGCGAGCCTGAAAAGAATCACGAAGAGTTCGGACAGCGGATGGAAGAGATGTTTCTCGAAGATCTGACGAACGCGACGGAGGTCGTCTTGGACGCTAAACGCAGAGTGCGTGCTCCGGGCGCGCCTACACGCGCGCGAGGTGCGATATCGAGCGGGACAGGAAGTGCGGGACGCGCGACCGCCGGCGTGTTTCGCATCGGGAATAGTGTCGGCGCGGCAATGAGCGATCGCCGGGTTCTCGAACCGGTCGAAACGCGCATTATGACTGCCGCTGGCTTGCTGCTTCTAGGCTTGGCCGTCCTATTTGCACTTTTTCCGCGCCTGCTTGCCTATCCGCTCATCGCCATTATCGTATGGCTCGCAGCAGCCCTGCTCTATAGAGGCTACAAGCTCAAACGGGAAAGGGGACGAGGCATACCTCATGCAGCGCAAATCACCTTACAACAAGCTGCAGAAGACGCACATGAGGTTGAACCAAAGAAAGAGTAAGCAAAACAGCGCAGTGTCTCAGTTGAATTTCGGCTATCGGTCCTATTCTGTTGAAAAGCAATTGGTCTGTGGCCTATGCGAGGGCGCAAAAAAACGCTAGTGATCGCCTCGCCAAAACTCATGATTATATTCCGCAGCGCGAACTGTCTTCCTTCCTGCGGAATACTGAACAGGTAAAAACCGCCTAGGCGCGACCGCGCCGCATTGATTGAATGGCGATAAGCTCGCATAATCTCGCAACGATTAACAGACGAACCATTCGAAAGGAGACGGTGTGGCTAAACTTCCGATTCGGCTCAAGCGCAACATTGAGGAGCCCCTCAAGGCGCAAGTGGTGCGGCAGATAAGCGAATTCATCAAGAGCGGTAAGCTTAAAACCGGGGCAGCGCTGCCCTCGACCCAATCGCTCGGTGCGCAACTCGGTGTTAGCCGGGAAACGGTGAGACGGGCTTATGTGCGGCTTCGGGAAGCGAAGCTGATAGAGCGTGAGGAAAAGCAGGGGTACCAGGTGCGGGGCAGCAGCGCGAGACGGACCCCGGCGGTCAGGTAGGCCGCACCCACCCAGGCGGGTTGCTCCACGATAAGTTCGTTTATCGAGGCGCTTTGGTCTCGCCGTTCAGATACCACAGGATCATTGCGACATTGGCAATATCCACCTCTTGGCCGGCCGGCGAGAGGGCCTGATCGCGAAGTCGGTTAGCGAGAGCGCGGTAATTCTCTTTCTGGTTCCAACCCCGCAGGCCCTTGATCGCTTTTTCGGCGAATCTCGCTTTCATCTCGATGGCGAATTCATCCACGGCCGCGTGCAGCCCCACGATCTCTTCGCGGACGGCCGGATCAACCGAGTTCAATAGTGTGTTAAATTCCATACGCAAACCTTCACCCCAGTGCGAGTAGTTCGGTACTTGAACCAAGCCGCCCTTGCGACCCCTGAACATTATAAGCTGTACCGACCGAGCGTCTCACCCCTCACCCAGCGTGCCTGGCCTCTAACGTGACGCGCGCATGATCCGACCGCGGGTGGTCATCTCGACGTTCGGCTCCCTCGGCGATCTGAACCCTTATGTGGCGATCGCGCTAGAGCTTCGGCACCGAGGATATGAACCGGTGATCGCAACCACGCCTCTCTACCGCGATAAGATCACCTCGCTTGGGCTTTGGTTTCATCCGGTCCGCCCAGACCTGCCCTCGTACGACCGCCCCGAAGACCTCGAGGCGATGGTACGAGGTGCCATGGACCCGATGACCGGAATCCGAACCATCGTCGGGGAGTTGATCATGCCCTACCTACGCGGCATCTACGACGATCTCTGTCAGGCGGTGCAAGGCGCTGCCTTGTTGTTGAGCCATCCCCTCCCGCTGGTCGCACCGATCGTCGCGGAGAGGACGGGCGTGCCGTGGGTCTCGAGCGTCCTTGCCCCGATGTCGCTCTTCTCCGTCTATGATCCCGCCGTTAATGCCCAGATGCCGTGGTTACACCCGTTCCTTAAGCTATCGCCGGCCCTCTGTCGCGCCAGCATCCATCTCGTCAGACGCTTGTCGGACCGGATGCTGAGGCCGCTCTATGCGTTGAGGGCGGAATGGGGTTACCGCCGGGACCGCATCCGCTTATCGAAGGGCTCCATGCCCCGAGCGCGGCCTTGGCGCTCTTTTCCAAGCTCTTGGTCCGGGATCAGCGCGATTGGCCGCGACAGCTTCGAGTCACGGGCTTTCCTTACCACGATCTACGCGGCCGACCCGGGGATCCCGTCGACTTGCCCCGCGGATTGCGGCGATTCCTCGAAGCCGGTCCGCCGCCACTGGTTTTTTCGCTTGGTTCCGCAGCCTTCTGGGTGGCGGGGGATTTCTTCAAGCAGAGTATCGAGGCTGCGGTAGCCCTAGGCCAACGTGCCGTCTTGCTGGTGGGTGACGATCGCTTGCTGCCCCGCGATCCCGTGCCGGTTGGCATCGAGGCTTACGACTACGCCCCCTACGGCGCGCTCTTCCCGCACGCGAGCGTCGTCATCCACCACGGGGGGATCGGGTCGACCGCTCAGGTCTTGCGTGCCGGGCGGCCAATGCTCGTCGTGCCGATCGCCCACGACCAATACGACAACGCGGCGCGTGTGGGTGCGCTCGGCGTCGCCCGCACACTTTCCCGCCGCCGCTACCAAAAGCAGCAGGTTGTCTCCGCACTGCGGGCGTTGCTGGAAGAGCCGAGCTACGTCGAAAGAGCGCGTGCCATGGCCGAGCAGGTACGATGCGAACGAGGGACCGCCGCCGCGGTCGACGTTATCGAAGAGATCCTGGCACGCGGTGGCTCTGCGTCCGGCAGGCGGGTAGATTATTGACAATGGGCAATCCACTCTCCGTAACCCATCGATCAGCTACCGACACTTGCCAACCTGATGCCTCAAACCAGGCTTGGAGCCGGCGCTTGACGTCGTCCTCCGAGAGCATCGGCGATAGGGGCGGCTTTGGGGGCTAGCATCGCCACACCCTCCTCGGTGAAAGCGTATGGCGCCGCCCGCCGCGCCCGGCTTTTAAGGTCACAATCGGTGATCTCCAAAATTCCGGATTGCACGCAGCCATGCACGAGCCGATTCGAAGTCCGGACAAGCCCCCGCGACAAGCTTCCAGAACTTCGGCGAGTGGTCCATCCGCTTTAGGTGCATCAGCTCGTGGATCATCACGTAGTCGCGGACTGAATCTGGCATCTGCACAAGGCGCCAGTTCAGGCAGATACGGCCCTTGCGCGAGCACGAGCCCCACCGCCAGCGTTGGTTGCGGACGCTGAACCGAGTGACCGTAAGGCCGTGCAGGGCGGCGAGCTCCAGGAGGCGGGCGGGCAGCTCGCGCTTCGCGCGCTCTCGGAGTTCGCGCTCGACTTCCGGCGATATCGTGGTGGGTTTCGGACGCTCCTGCTCACGCCGTTGCTGCTGCTTCTCTATCCAGGCTCGCTCCCGGTCCGCGAATGCCATAGCCTCGCGCTTCGAGCCCCACCGCGGAATAGTCACGCGGACCGTTGCGTCGTCGGCCACACGAATCACATATCTGCGGGCGCGCGGATGACGAACAAAGACGAAGGGGGTTCGAATGGCAGCGATGGCTGACGGCCGGCTCAAGCCGGACACTATGATAGATCAGGCCATCAGCATATCCGGGGTCACGATCGAACCGATGGCGCTCAGTACCTTACGCCCTAAGCGATTGGCTTTCTCCGCCAGACGCCGACGTTGTTGCATCGGTGAAGCGCAAGCGTTGATCACCGAGCATCTCTCGCGGCACGCGATTTCCAGTATCCTGGCCGAATCACCGCCCTTTTACACTCGTTAGGTCCTGCTTGATCAATGCAAAGGTGCGAGGGGATCTCCCGGTTGCACAATCAGTTTTCATCATCCTTGAACCCCACGTGATAGTGTGACCCATCGCAGAACGGCTTGTTCTTCGACCCGCCGCAGCGACACAGCGTGTAATGCTCGGGGGACAGTGGGCGGGCCTCACCCCTCAGT
>JBIMKD010000282.1:0-9367 GCA_043673815.1 Chromatiales bacterium | reverse complement strand
GTTCTTCACATAATCCGCATGCCCCGGACAGTCCACATGCGCATAGTGCCGCTTCTCACTCTGGTACTCGACATGCGCCGTCGCTATCGTGATCCCCCTCGCCTTCTCCTCGGGCGCATTGTCGATCTGATCATAACCCTTGACCTCCCCTCCAAACTTCATCGACATCACCATCGTCAACGCCGCCGTTAACGTCGTCTTCCCATGATCCACATGCCCTATCGTCCCTACATTTACATGCGGCTTCGTTCGCTGAAATTTCTCCTTGGACATAACTCAGTTCTCCGCCTTCGTTCGTCTCACCGCTAGCCTTTTTCTTACCCTAGAACTGGAGCCCATAACCGGATTCGAACCGGTGACCTCTTCCTTACCAAGGAAGTGCTCTGCCGACTGAGCTATATGGGCGTCAACCTGGAGCGGGTGATGGGAATTGAACCCACGTCATCAGCTTGGAAGGCTGAGGTTCTACCATTGAACTACACCCGCTTCTCGTCCGGCCTTCGTTACCCGGCTACTGCCCGATGGAGGGGGTAGGATTCGAACCTACGAAGGCATAAGCCAGCAGATTTACAGTCTGCCCCCGTTGGCCGCTTGGGTACCCCTCCGAAGTCTAAAGCTATCAATTTTCGAAAATAAATGGACCAATGTCAATAAAGAGGCCCGGTTCATGCTCCACCCAAGCGTCCATCCGTCGTCGATCCTCCGTGCCGAGGCCGTAAAACCCGCCCGCTCACCCCATCGCGGATCTCGCTCACGCCGGCCTCGTCCCCGATCCGTCCGGATACAAAGTAATCAATCGCTCCATTGAAATATGCCCGCACCCGCGCGGGATCCCGGGCTGGGACACAACCGGCGGGATTGGCGCTGGTCGAAACCAGGACCCCCACGCGCTGGCATAACGCCGCGGCGATCGGATGCCCCGTTACCCGCACCGCAAGATAACGCCGATCACCGGTCAACCACGCGGGGACGGACGATCGCGCCGGCACTAGCCAGGTGACCGGGCCGGGCCAAGTACGGTCGATTTCCTCGCGCCGCACCGCATTCGGAAAACATACGAGACATTCTATCGCCGGTAGGGTCGCGGCAATCACGATCAGGCCTTTCTTGGCGCTCCGCCGTTTTAACATTAACAGCCTGGAAACAGCGTGGTAATTGAACGGATCGCACCCGAGCCCGAACACGGCTTCGGTCGGATAAGCGATGATGCCGCCGGCCGCAATCACACGCGCGGCGCGCGCGAGATGCCACGCTTGAAGCACTAGCCGGCGCGTTTCGTGAGCGCGAGGTTTTTGTGCCTGATCGCATCCGCCGTCGCCGAGCGTTCCGCCCGCAAGCGTTCCGCGATCTCCGGGTCTTGCAGCGCCAAGATCTCGGCCGCGAGATAGCCGGCGTTCTTCGCACCGGCTGGACCGATGGCAACACACGCCACCGGCACACCGCCCGGCATTTGCACCGTCGATAGCAGGGCATCGAGCCCGTTCAGAGGCCCCCCCGCCATGGGTACGCCGATCACCGGCTTGACCGTCAGCGCCGCCACCGCCCCGGCCAAATGTGCGGCCAGTCCAGCGGCGGCAACAAAAACCGCGGCCCCGCGCTCCTCGGCTTGCTGAACATAGGCGCGGGTCTCGACCGGCGTGCGGTGCGCGGACGCGATTCTCGCCTCGACGCGGATCCCCAAGCGCCGTAAAACCTCTAGCGTGGATTCCATCACCGGAAGGTCGGAATCCGATCCGACCAAAACGGCTACGAAAGGGACTTTCATAAGGCCATAAAATCTACTCCCCGCGGTCTTGCCGCGGGGACCTTAGTGATGGGGTTTCCAAAGGGGAGAGGCGCAGCTCTCCCGCTTTGGTCGCACCACGGGGTTGTGTACCCCGTCGTGGCGAAATCTAATTTTACTCCCTTGGTTCCGAGGCTCAAGCCGGCGCAGCTTGGCGCATGTTACCAATAGACGCAGTCGGAGGCGCCTCGACTAAGATACCGCGGACAGGCTTGCCGGTTCGACCCACGGCTCCTTGAATCCACACCCCGTTCGTGGGCAGACGCGCAAGGCGCCCTCACGCTTGGTGGTCTTCATCATCGTGACCGGCCAATGACACTTCGGGCAGGGCTGGCTCAAGGGCTCGTTCCAGATCGCGTAACGGCAGCTCGGGTAGGTGGAACAAGAATAAAAAACCTTCCCGCGCTTAGAGCGGCGCAGCGCGAGACACCCGCTACGGCACTCGGGACAGGTGACGCCGGTGTCCGCCGGTTTCTCCGCTGCCTCGAGATACCGGCATTTCGGATAGCTACCACAGCCGATAAATTTACCGTAGCGCCCCTCGCGCAACAATAGCGGCGAACCGCACTCGGGACAATGCCGGTCAGCGACGACCTGGGCGACCGGCGTAGCTTGGCCTTGCCCGTCCACACTCCGGGTATAGTCACAGTCGGGGTACCCGGTGCAGCCGACAAAGCTGCCGCGCCGTCCCAAGCGCGTCGCCAAGGGCTTACCGCACTGACGACACTGCTCCTCGAGTAGCTTCTGGGTGGCGTCGCGGCGGGTGACCGTTGCGGCTTTGTTATCGACCAACCCCTTGAATGGCGTCCAAAAATGCTCGAGCACCGGCGTCCACTCCTTTTCGCCTCGGGACACCGCATCTAGCTCGTCTTCCAGCCGCGCGGTGAAACCGTAATCGACATAGTCGGTGAAATGCTCGGTCAGGAACCTGCTCACAATCCTGCCGACGTCAGTGGGTTTGAAGCGCTTGCTCTCCAAGGTCGCATACTCGCGCTGTTGCAAGGTCGAGATAATCGCGGCGTAGGTCGATGGGCGGCCGATGCCGTGCTCCTCGAGCGATCGCACCAGACTGGCTTCGGTGTAACGCGGGGGCGGTTCGGTGAAATGCTGGGTCGCCGTGATGTCCGCGAGCGGCACCCGATCACCCGCTTTCATCGCCGGTAAGGCGCCCTCGTCGCTGTCGTTCTTTCCGTCATCCTTGCCTTCCAGGTACACGGCCATGAACCCAGGCTCCACTACCGTTGAGCCCGTCGCCCGGAACGCGACACCTGTCCCGCAAGTTAGATCGACGGCGACCGTGTCGATGATGGCATCGATCATCTGACAGGCCAAGGTACGCTTCCAAATGAGATCGTATAAGCGGTATTGCTCCTCGCTCAAGTGAGGCCTCAATTCCTCGGGCGTTCGTTGGATCGCGGTGGGCCGGATCGCTTCGTGAGCTTCCTGAGCATTCTTCGCCTGAGTCTTAAAGCGCCGCGCCTGAGCCGGCGCTTGTTCGGCGCCGAAACGCGCCCTGATGAAACCCCTGATTTCCTCCAGCGCCTCGCCAGAGAGACTCACCGAATCGGTGCGCATATAGGTTATAAGACCGGCCGAGCCACCGCCGACATCGATCCCTTCGTAGAGTTGCTGCGCGATCCGCATCGTGCGTTGTGTGGTAAACCCGAGCTTACGCGCGCCTTCCTGCTGTAAGGTCGAGGTGATGAACGGAGACGGGGGGAGCCGTTTGCGCTGTTTCTTCTCGACCTTGCCAACGGTGAGCCACCCTTGGGCTAGGGTAAGTAGATTTTGCCGGATGGCTTCCGCTTCCGCGCTCGTAACGATGCTGAACTGCTTGAGCTTCTCGCCTTGATAAACGGCCAACCGGGCGCCGAATGCTTGTGTCTGCTGCCTGGCCTGGGCCTCCACGGTCCAATATTCGCGCGACTCGAAGGCTTCGATCTCCTCTTCGCGCTCCACGATCATGCGCAGTGCGGGACTCTGCACCCGCCCGGCGGATAAGCCCCGCCGGATCTTCCGCCACAGCAACGGCGAGAGGTTGAACCCGACTAAATAATCCAACGCCCGGCGCGCCTGCTGCGCATTGACTAAATCGACCGACAACACCCTGGGGCTCTGGATGGCCTCCTCAATGGCGTGCTTGGTGATCTCGTGAAATATGACCCGGTATACCGGCTTGTTATCCAGAACCTCCCGCTCCTTCAGGATCTCCACCAGATGCCAGGAAATCGCCTCACCCTCGCGGTCGAGGTCGGTCGCTAGATAGAGCGCGTCCGACCTACGCATGGTCTCGGCGATCGCATTGACGTGTTTAACGTTTTTTTCTATGAGCTCATAGTGCATGGCAAACCCATGCTCGGTGTCCACGGCGCCTTCCTTGGGCTTGAGATCGCGTACGTGTCCATAGGATGCGAGCACGCGAAAATCCTTGCCAAGGTAGCGGCCAATCGTTTTGGCCTTAGCGGGAGATTCGACGATTAATAAATTCTTCGACATGCGCTGAATGCAGGCGTTCGAGACTAGGTTAGACAAGGTTGGTTCAAGGCGGCTTCGCCCGCGAGCGCGTCGATTAAGGTGCGGACAGGGTGACGCGGGTTAATACCGCCAGCGTAGCCGCTGTTCGAAAGTGCAATCTACTTCTGCCGCACGTACACTCCGCATGCTTCCGCACCCACGTAACCGCGTAATTCCAGTATCAAGAGCATGGACGACACGGCGCTCGCGGTCAATCCGCTGCGTTCGACCAAGCTATCGACCGAGACCGGATCCCCACCCATACAATGTAGCAAACTCTGATAGTCGGGATCGAGTGCCTCGCTCGCCTCATGGGGTGCTTGCGGGAGGCCGGACACCGGCGCTGGGGGTGGCAGCACACAGTTCAGCTCCTCCAGGATGTCCGCGACCTTGGTGACGAGTTTTGCGCCCTGCTGAATTAGCCCATGGCACCCCTCGGCGAGCGGATTGTGGATGGAGCCGGGGAGCGCGAATACCTCTCGTCCTTGTTCGATCGCACAGCGCGCGGTAATCAACGATCCGCTACGCAGCGCCGCTTCGACGATCACTACCCCACGACAGAGCCCGCTGATCAGGCGATTGCGGCGCGGGAAATTGCGTGCGATCGCCGGGGTGCCAAGGGGCAGCTCCGAGACAATCGCTCCTCCCGAGGCTTGGATGTCGAGCGCCAGGGCGCGATTGTGCGCCGGGTAGATCAGGTCGAGCCCGGTACCGCTCACCGCAATCGTCGCACCCCTTGCCGCCAACGCACCGCGGTGCGCTGCGGCATCGATGCCGAGGGCAAGCCCACTGGTGATGACCCATCCGGCGAGCGCAAGCAGCCGGCTGAATTCGACGGCCGTTTGCTCGCCGGTGGCGGTCGGGTGACGGCTTCCGACCACGGCGATCTGCGGTCTCGCGAGGATCCCCGGATCTCCGATGACATAAAGCAGCGGCGGCGGGTCGGAGAGCGTGCGCAGGAGGGGCGGGTAGGCTTCCTCACGCCAAAGAATCAACTGATGCTCATCCTCGCGTAACCACCCCACGGCCGTGGTGACGGCCTGCCAATCCGGGGCTTTGATAAACGCGAGGGTCTCGCTGCCGAGACCGTGGCGTTCAAGCTCCATCGATCTGGCCGCGAAGACAGCTTCCGCGCTGCCATAGCGCGCGAGTAAATCAAAGAATGCCTTAGGCCCGATGCCCGGCGCACGGTGCAAGGCAATCCAATGCGCCCGCTCGTCCCGCGTGTCCTCGAGGCTCATCGCGTACCAAGCTTATCACCGCTGCAGCTTAGAACGCTGAGCGAGCACTGCTCCAAGCGCTTAAGGATTGCTTACCGTATCATAGCGGTACACGGAGCGATCGGCGTTCATCACCAGCGCATAGCTGACGTTCGGGAAGGCGCGGAACACCATCAGCTCCCCGATGCGTTCGTGCGGGAGCTCGACTTCCCGGCTTAATCCCCCGCTATAGCTTGCACCCCACGCTTTTCCCGCCACATCGTCGCGAACGATAACCCCGCTACGGAAGATCGCTAATACATGCCCGGGCTCGAGTCCGGCCTGCGCGCCCCGATTGATCACCACGACTTGCTGCGGCCCGACCTGAGACACGGCATCCATGATCGATATGATCGATCCGCTGACGTCTACGCCCGGCGCATGCGGAACGAACTCCGGATAATCGCCTTTTGCTTCCGGGATCAGCCGATCGCCCACCAAAACCTCCCGTTGTGAGCTGGTAATCACGGCGGATGCCGGATCCCCCAGCCTGTCGATGACCACATCGGCGACATGGAGGGCTTCATACCCTAGAACATCGTCGCCACTCTCGCCCAGACAATTGGACGCGTAGCCCTGAGCGATATCCTTGCGGACAGCCACTCGATAATTGGCGTCCTTCAAAGCCGGCGGTTCCCGATAGACCTCGCCGCAGCGAACCACCGTGTAGCGCTTGACTTTCTCATCCAATCGACCGCGCACATAGACGCGATTCCCTAAGCCGGTCACTAGATGCTCGTCCTGACTGGAGACGATGTAAGGTGCGTTGGCAAGCTCATCGGCTCCGACCACCTGTGGCCGGCTCAGGAACGGCCAGATAGCATCGAGCGGGATCGCCGGCAGCGCGTCGTCGTGTTCGGACGCGCGCACCGACGGCGATAATTTGACGTTCCTGCCCCGAGTCCGCCCCAACATGGGTTTACCGTCTCGGTAGGTTAAATAAAGAATGTCGCCGGGATAGATGCGGTTCGGATCCCGCACGTGCGGATTCACCTGCCAAATCTGTGGCCAGAGCCATGGTTTCCTCAAGAAGACCGCGGAAATGTCCCATAAGGTATCGCCGCGCTTCACGACATAGCGGTCGGGGTGGCTCGGGTTGAGCGCCAAATCCTCGCCGTAGCAAGGTAGCGCGACCAACGTAGAGAGTAACAGAATTACATATTTTTTCATTGTCGTGTCGCCCTTACGGCAAAGGTTTAATGTTGTTCATTAATTTAAGCAAAAAGAACCGCTATTTCACTAAGCTCTCTAAAGTTTAGAGTCAGCTTCTGCTATGATTTACGCTAAATCGGACAGGAGAATGCGCGGCATGGCCATCTTAGATATATTGCACTATCCGGATCCCCGCCTTCGCATAAAGGCACAACCCGTGCCAGCCGTTGATGATAGTGTGCGGCAACTGGTTTCGGACCTGTTCGAGACCATGTACGCGGCGCCCGGGATCGGGCTTGCCGCTACCCAGGTCAACGTCCACCGGCGGATCATCGTCGCGGACGTCTCCGAGCGGCATGACCAACCTTGGTGTTTCATCAACCCCCGCGTCACGGGCACCGAAGGCCGTGAGGAAACCGAGGAGGGGTGTTTATCGGTTCCCGGCGTTTTCGAGATCGTCGAGCGCGCCGAGCGCATTCAGGTGCAGGCTCTCAACGCCCAGGGAGAGGCGATCAATTTAGCGGCGGACGGCTTGCTGGCGGTGTGCATTCAACATGAGATCGATCACCTCGAAGGCAAGCTGTTCGTGGATTACCTTTCGACATTAAAACGCAATCGGCTCCGCAAGAAATTGGAAAAGGCGCAACGACTCGCCTTATGAGCGGCCCGGAACGGCTCGCGCAGGCCAAGATCGTTTTTGCGGGCACGCCGGAGCTCGCGGCCACGATACTCCGCGCCTTAGTCACTGCCGCGCCCGGATCCTTACTCGCGGTCTACACCGCGCCGGACCGGCCGGCCGGCCGGGGACTCAAAGTGCGCGAAAGCGCCGTCAAGATCACGGCACGTGAGCACGGACTAGCAATCCGCCAGCCCCTATCGTTCAAAGATGCGGCGGCAGCGGACCAACTCGCCGCGTTAGAACCTGATTTCATGATTGTAGTCGGCTATGGACAGATCCTCCCGCGCACCGTGCTCGACATTCCGCGCCGTGGATGCATCAATGTTCATGCCTCCCTGTTACCGCGTTGGCGGGGCGCGGCCCCGATTGAACGCGCCGTGGCCGCGGGCGATCGTGAAACCGGCGTTTCCATCATGCAGATGACCGCAGCCTTGGACGCGGGTCCCCTCTACGCACAGGCCCGCTGCGAGATCCTGCCCGGTGATACCGGCGGCGCCCTGCGGGAACGGCTGGCCGAGCTCGGCGCAAGCTGCCTCCTAGCGACCCTCGAGGACATTTTGAACGAGCGCTCACGACCTAGCGCCCAAGATGAAAGCGGCGCCACCTACGCCCATAAGATCGAGCGCGCCGAAACCTGGCTCGACTGGTTGCGCCCGGCCGCGGAGTTGGAACGCAAGGTCCGGGCATTTAATCCGAAGCCGATCGCGCTCGCGCGGCTCGGCGGGATGGAATTTCGTGTGTGGGACGCCCGTGCCATCGAGGCCCGCACTCCAGCCGCCCCGGGGACGCTACTACCCGGCGCAAGAGGCGGGATCGATGTGGCGACCGGCGAGGGCATATTGCGTCTCACCCGGGTCCAGGCAGCCGGGCGCAAGCCGGTGAGCGCGACGGATTTCTTCAACGCCCATCCGGGTCTTAAGGATGACGGCTAGGCAGTCCCCGCGGCCGCTGAAGGATGCGCGCGCGGTTGCCGCGCGGCTCGTGTCATGCGTCGTGGGGCAGGGCCAGTCCTTGGGCGCATGCATGCCGATGTGGCTGAGCCACCTGCGTGACCCCCGCGACCGCGGCCTCGCTCAGGAGCTCGCCTACGGCGCCTTGCGCTGGTTTCCGGCCTTGGAGTCGCTTGTGATCAAGCTCCTCTCACGCCCACACAAGGAAATCGATAGCGCGGTCTTTGCTTTACTCTTAATTGGTATTTATCAGCTCCAGTATCTGCGTATTCCGGATCACGCGGCCGTCTCCGCGACTGTGGACGCCAGCCGGCGCCTCGGGCGCGCTCGCGCCGCCCCGCTCGTCAACGCCGTGCTCCGTGCTTTCCTGAAGCGCCGCGACAAGCTGCTCGCCGAGCCGGCCACCGAGGCCGCGCAATACGCGCATCCGGTGTGGTTGCTGGCGGCGCTCAAGACGGCCTGGCCGGAGTCCTGGCAACGCATCGCCGCGGCCAACAATGAGCGCCCACCGATGACCCTGCGCGTCAACATGCGTTGCGGCTCGCGTGAGGATTACATGGCGCGGCTTGGCCAGGCCGGACTCGAAGCACGCCCGCTCTCGTTGAGTCGCTGTGCAATCGCGCTTCCGGAAATTCTGGATGTGTCGCGGCTCCCCGGCTTCGACCAAGGCCATGTCTCCGTGCAAGACGCTGGCGCTCAGATCGCCGCAGTGCTGTTAGATGCGCGCCCCGGCCACCGGATCCTGGACGCTTGTGCAGCCCCGGGCGGGAAATGCGGGCATATTCTAGAGATGGATCCCGAGTTGCGACGAATGGTCGCAGTCGACTGCGATCCCATGCGCATTGCATCGCTGCGGGCGGCGCTCGAACGCTTACGCCTGCGCGCCGAGATACACTGTGCCGATGTCTCAGTACCAGCCGCCTGGTGGGATGGAAAAGCGTTTGATCGCATCCTCTTGGATGCCCCCTGCTCGGGCAGCGGGGTGATCCGGCGGCACCCGGATATCAAACTCCTGCGGCGCGAGTCCGAC
>JBIMKD010000281.1:0-4056 GCA_043673815.1 Chromatiales bacterium | reverse complement strand
GAAGAAAGATATCGGCGGGAACCGTTCATTGACGTGCTGCCGCCGGGCAGCCACCCGGAGACGCGTTCGGTAAGGGGGTGCAATACTTGCCGCATTGCCACGCACCGGCCGGGTCAAGGCGATCGAATAGTGGTATTATCCGTGATCGATAACTTGGTCAAAGGTGCAGCCGGCCAAGCGATTCAAAACATGAATCTGATGTTCGGGCTGGAAGAAACGTGCGGTCTGGCGAGCATTGGCTTGTCGCCTTAAGGTGTGACTTGGCGTGCCCGTTGTCTAAGCGTTGAGCCGAGTACGCGTCTGAAGGGGTGGGTTCACGGGACCGGAGATCGAAGTGCCGGT
This sequence comes from Chromatiales bacterium, assembly GCA_043673815.1. Lineage (GTDB taxonomy): Bacteria > Pseudomonadota > Gammaproteobacteria > JACCXJ01 > JACCXJ01 > USCg-Taylor. Next base: position 3,714 of record JBIMKD010000281.1, on the reverse strand, counting down.
TCATGTGGAGGGGGTGATTGGAAATGTTCGGAAGACGGAAAAAGCGAAAAATTTCCAAAGTGGATTCGCTCGTCGGGCAAAACACCCAGGTTTTGGGCAACGTCAACTTCGATGGGGGCTTGCATGTTGACGGTGCAATCAAGGGCAACGTTTATGCGACCGACCAGCAAAGCTCGGTGCTGACGTTGAGCGACCGCGGTACGATTGAAGGCGAGGTGCGGGTTCCTTATGTGGTTTTGAACGGCGTGGTATTGGGAGACGTTTATGCTAACCAGCATATTGAACTGGCGTCGAGCGCCCGCGTCGAAGGTAATGTTTATTATGGATTGATTGAGATGGCGGTCGGGGCGGAAGTCAATGGTAAGTTGGTCCGCACCGCCGAGACCGAAAAGCTAACGCTGGCGTTAAGCCATCACAGCGTGGTTGATTCCGAAGCATTACCCGCGACCAGCGTCAGGCCCGCGGCAACGAGTTTGGACGGGTAGTTTTGGCCTGCCGACGGTTAATGACACACTTTAAAGAGTAATTTGGATGGAAAAGTATGAACACGATCGCTACAGAAAACCCTCTAATGTTCACGGATGCCGCCGCAATCAAAGTGCGCGAACTGATGGCTGAAGAAGGCAACGCGGCGCTAATGCTGCGCGTATTTATCTCGGGGGGCGGATGTTCCGGCTTTCAGTACGGGTTTACCTTTGAAGAAGCGCTCGGCGATGGGGATACGATCGTCGAAAATCAGGGCGTTAAGCTGTTGGTTGACCCGATGAGCTTCCAATACCTTACCGGTGCCGAGATCGATTACAGCGAAGGACTCGATGGCGCCCGATTCGTGATCCGCAACCCCAATGCCGCCACCACCTGCGGATGCGGATCCTCATTTTCGGCTTAGCGACCGTCCGATTAGCCCCCGCGAGCCCGTTCCGTCGTACTCGCTAAATCCTGGGAAGGTCCGGTATGGGAAACCGCCAGTGCGTCGAGTTTGCTTAGTAAACTCCGTGTCTCTGCCTTGAACTGTGCCAGGTGCTGCCCTACTAGGGGCAGGGCATTCGGTAGTTTAACCGTCAGTGGATTCTTATGGACGCCGTTGACTCGAAACTCGTAGTGTAAGTGTGGACCGGTGGCAGATCCTGTGCGGCCTACATAGCCCATGATCTGTCCCTGACGAACCTGCTGCCCCGGCCGCAAGCGGCTTGCAAAGCGCGACAAATGGGCATACAGCGTACTGTAGGTTAGGCTGTGATCCAGGATGATGGTATTGCCGTAACCGTTTTGCCTGCCCACGAATTTCACCTTACCGTTACCGCTTGCCTTGATAGGCGTTCCCTGCGGAGCGGCATAATCCACGCCGCGATGCGCTCGAATCGTATGTAAAATCGGATGTCTACGGTGCGGGTTGAAGTGGGAGCTTACGCGCGTGAACTGCACTGGGGTTCTAATAAACGCTTTATGCAATGCGTTCCCCGTATCCGTGTAATAATCCGCATGACCCTGCGAATCCACGAACCGGACCGCGCGATAGGCGTGTCCTTGATTCACGAACTCGGCCGCGACAATCTCGCCGTCTCTAATCTTTTTTTTGTCTTTATACAACTCTTCGTAGACTACGGCGAACCGATCACCCTCATGGATATCCAGTGCAAAATCGATATCCCAGCGAAACATTCTTACGAGCCTCATGATGAGGTCATCGGACAGCCCGGCTGCCTGGCCTGCGGTGAACAAGGAGCCTCCAATGGAAGCCGTGGTCATGGAGACTCTTATCTCTGGCCTGGATTTCGAGGTTTGCGCGGAGAAATCACCGTCCGTGTCTTTAATCACGCGCAGCAGGTGCGTGAGGTCGCGCTGGTAAATGAGCTCGGCGAGACCGCCTCGTTTAACCAGAAACTTTAAAGATTCGCCCGGATAGAGATTCGTGAGAGGCGCAGTGATTCGGCCCAGCGCTACGATTCGATCGAGATCTAGCGTGCTCAACCCCAAATGCTGAAAGATCAGCGACAGGTTATCACCCTTCCGTACGGTGACCTTTTGCCACTCGGGTTTCAGTTCACGATTGATCTTACCAAGGGGGGCGTGAGCGCGGCTCTTTCGCGGTTTAGCGGGCTTCGGAACTGTGCTTTTACGCGTGCGCTTTAGGGCGTTGCCGAGGTTTGCATCCGGCGCGAGCCACGCGGGGAGCCGGATTTCGGCATCGGGTGCTTGCTGCGAGGCCATACCGCCGAGCAGGATCGTCAAGATGGACAACACCGGCAACGAAAGCCAACGCACCGGCGGCATTTCGCGACGCGATGCGCTTCCGGATTCTAACGGATGAATCGCGCTCCTCCCGGTGAGTGCTATGGAATTGCTATTCCACTGCGGCCGGGGCTTATAATCGTATCTTGTTACCCGCCTGTAGGACACGAAGGCCTTCTTGTAGTGAGTTGTCTAAAGATAACCGCTTAAGCCGGATAGGTCAACGCTATCGGCTGATCGTACCGCATGCCTTAATAACTGTATTGTTCGGCAGGTGAAACGATGGACAATGGCTTCGATACGATAAAACATGGTACGGTCGAAATCTTGCTCGAAGAACAACTTCGAACCAAGTTGAGCGCGGGGCGACCGCTGCGCGTTAAGGCGGGCTTCGACCCGACGGCGCCTGATCTTCATTTAGGCCACACCGTGCTGCTTAACAAGCTGCGGCAGTTCCAAACGTTGGGACATCGCGCCTTATTCTTGATCGGCGATTTCACAGGGATGATTGGCGATCCGAGCGGCCGGTCAACAATGCGCAAGGCACTTACGCGTGAGGAAGTGGTTGAGAACGCGGCTACATACGCGGACCAGATCCTTAAGGTTTTGGACCCGGAGCATACGGAGATCGTTTTTAACTCGACGTGGATGGATAAAATGCCTGCCGCGGATATGGTTCGGCTCGCGTCTCGCGCCACGGTAGCTCGGATGCTCGAGCGTGAGGACTTTACTAGACGTTACAAGACCGGCCAAGCCATTGCAATCCATGAATTCTTATACCCGTTAATACAAGCTTACGATTCGGTAGCGTTACAAGCCGATGTGGAGCTTGGTGGCACTGATCAAAAGTTCAACCTTCTGATCGGCCGGCAATTACAAGCGGAGTATGGACAAGAACCTCAGACCGTCGTCATGATGCCGCTCTTGGAAGGCACGGATGGCGCGCAGAAAATGTCTAAATCGCTAAATAATTACGTTGGTATTAACGAGCCTCCTCAGGAGATGTTTGGAAAACTGATGTCGATTTCCGATGAGCTCATGTGGCGCTACGCGAGTCTCCTAAGCTTGCGCGGAAAAGCGGCACTGGAGACATGGAAACGCGCGGTCGCGGAAGGGGCTAATCCGCGCGATTATAAGGTATTGTTTGCACAAGAGATGGTAACGCGTTTTCATAGCGCAAGAGCAGCGGATCTCGCGCACAAGGACTTTGTCCAGAGATTCCGAGAGCATGCGCTACCAGACAGTATGCCGGAGTTGACGATTCCTGAACCCACCGGAGCGATCACTGTTGCAAGCCTGTTAAAGCGAGCGGGCTTAACCGCCAGCACTTCAGAGGCGATTCGAATGGTCGCACAAGCGGCCGTGCGCATCGACGTCGAGAAGACTCAAGATGCGATGCGAAAGGTGTTCTCCGGCAGCACGCATGTTTTCCAGGTGGGGTAGCTACGCTTTGCTAAGTTCTCCGTCGTTTAGCCATGTTCT
>JBIMKD010000280.1:0-19869 GCA_043673815.1 Chromatiales bacterium | reverse complement strand
GTCGTTCAATTCAATGGCTTTTTGCATGTCCCGCAAGGCCTCCACCGGCCGGTTCGTGGTCTGTTTCGCGATTGCATCGTAGAACCACGGGGTGGGATCCTTGGGGTCCAGCTCCTTAGCAATAGCATACTCGCGCTCATCCAATGGTATGCGTTTCTCTTCATAGTAGGCCTTGCCCAGATAGCTCCGGACAATGGAGTTGTTAGGGTCCAAGCTGGCGGCAATCTCGATCTCTTGGCGTCCCTCATGCAGGTCGCCCTCCCGGATCTTGGCCAGCCCCAGACCTAGTCTTGGGAGGGGGTCCGCCTGATCGAGCGCTATCGCTTTTTCAAAGGCCTCCTTGGCCTGTCTCACTTTGACCTCTGTCAGGTAGGCGAAGCCCAGCACTGTCTGTGTTCGTGAGAGATCTGGGTCCAGAGCAACCGCCTTCTGTGCCGCTTTGAGGGCTCGATCCAGACGGCCGAATGACGACCAGAGCTCTGCCAACCGTGCCCACGCCAGCGCATTTTTAGGGTCTAGTTTCACCACCTTTTCAAGACTCGCGCGCGCGCCTTCCAGGTCAAACCTGGCCTGCCGGGCATAGGACAGCGCGATCAATGCGGTGGCGGAGTTGGGAGCCACCGCGACCGCCGTCTGTGCAATAGTGAGCGCTTTGTCTTTGTCGTTCTGCACCACAGCAATGATTGCTTGAAGCGCCAAGGCGTTGCTGTCGTTCGGCGCGAGCCGCAGCGCTCGGCCGATGTCCGCATTGGCCTCATCCACGCGGCCCACGGCAAGCAGCAGCGAGGCGCGATAGGCGAAGAAGCGCGGGTCGGGGACCGTCTCCGGCACGTTCGCAATGCTGTCGAATGCCTTCTGAAGGTCCCCTCTCAGGTAGAACTCGATGGATTGTCGAACCCTCCCCTGCCAGCCGGGTCCGGGCGGAAATTCATCCGGGCGAAGATAGAGCACGGGCGGATAATAGAGCGCCCACTGCACGGCGTTCCGAGGCCGGACCACGATACGCGGTTGTGGCGCCTTGCCGGCTTCCGCGGTCGCGGACTCGCCCGGGGCAACCTTGAGACTCCCCGCGGCGTTTGAGGCCAGCACCTTTCCTTCCAACACCAATATAGATGCGCGATCGTCCTCCACGCGGACCAGGAACTCCGTGCCCTCGATCATACCGTTGAGATAGGGGGTATTGACCATGAGCCGCCGGGGCTGGCGGCTCATGGATTGGAAGGCGCCCTTGATGATGTCCAGTAGCGATCGTTCCTCTATTTTTTCCGACAGATGGAGGAGGCGCATGGTGGTGTTTCGATCGATGCGCAGCACCGCCTCGTTGACGAGGTAGACGGCTGCGCGGCTATGTTCTCCCACCCGGATCGTATCACCCTCGCAAAGACGATGGTCCAGCTTGGCCGCGCGCCAGCCTTGTGCCTCGCCGCTTTGAACCTCCACCGACCCTTCGATGGACGCAAACCGCCCCGCCGGCTGCTCGCAAGCTTCCTCAGCGTGAACGGGGTAAGTAAACTGCCACAGGATAAGGGCGAGCAGGCTGCTTAACCCACGATACGAACGTAAGCTGCTTCCTTGGCTCGCGAGAAGTAGACCCGTGCTTATCCAAGAATCCACGCCGATTTTCGTTTTCGATTCTGCGTTATGATGTACTAGTTTTTCACAGCTTACAACAAAAGGTGCACATAGTCTCGGCGTAATCTGCAAACCACGGAAGAATGTGTCTAGCCCGTTGACGCACCAAAAAAGGAGCATTGTATCATTAAACGGGGCACTCTCCCGACATCATACAAATACCCCTATAAATAACACCAAGTTAAACGAGATCCTCTCCGACCCGCGAATGCACCATAATTACACAGCACCTACCGCTGTCGTGCAGATCCCAGGATGCCTCGCTGGCTGAAGGGACTCTTGGTCGGCGTTTTAACCGGCCTGAGCGGCGCGTTGCTCGGGCTGTCCAATCTCGGGATCACCTTCGAACGAAGCGTGGGCCTCTCGTGGCTCTTCAATCTCAGGGGGCCGATCGCGCCTCCGCCGGAGATCGCGGTGGTGGCCATCGACACGCGCACCGGCGAGCACCTGGGGCTGTCCAGCTCACCGCAGGAATGGCCGCGCTCCATCCATGCGCGCCTCGTCGATGCCTTGGTCGAACGGGGGGCCTCGGTGATCGTATTCGATGTGCTTTTCGACAAAGCGAAAGCGCCCGAGCACGACCTGGCGTTCGCCCAAGCCGTGGCCAAGTCAGGCCGCGTCGTACTGGTCGAAAAGCTCACCGGGAAACGGCAGCCGATCACCGATAAAGAAGGCATTAACCGAGGGTCCGTTTGGGTGGAGGCGTTGGTGCCACCGCTGCCCTCCCTGGCAGCGGCGGCCGTGGGCCTCGGTCACTTCCCCCTGCCGAAGCTGCAGGCGGCCGTCTACGAGTTCTGGGTCTTCAAGGCGAGTGTCGGTGATGCGCCGTCCATGCCGGCCGTCGCGCTGCAAGTCCGCGCACTGAAAGCCTATCCCGAATGGTTGCAACTGCTCGATCGATTGCGCATCCCAGGTCTTGAAACCTTGCCCCGTAGCCCCGCCGAGAATGCGGGAGCACGCCAGCTTCGCGATCTCATGCGCGGCTTGCGGCGTGGTTTCGATAATGACTCCGGCGCCGGCGAGCGCATCGCCGGGCTCGTGGATGAAGCGCGGGATATGTCGCGCGAGACGGTAAGCCTGTTGAAAGCACTCACCAAGCTCTACGCCGGCGAGCCGAACCGGTATATCAACTTCTACGGACCGCCGGGGACCATTCCCACCGTCCCCTACCACGCGGTGATCCAGGGGGGTGACCCGAATCTAAAGGAAGGTGCGCTCGATTTTACCGGCAAAGTGGTGTTCGTCGGTTTCTCCGACTTGTTCGATCCTGGTCAACCGGACAGGTTTTATACCGTCTTCACCCGTGAGGACGGCGTGGATCTGAGCGGCGTTGAGATCGCCGCCACAGCCTTCGCCAACCTCTCGAGCGATCGGGCATTGAAAACCCTGGGCGCACCGGAAACCGGCGGTATCTTGTTGCTGTTCGGCCTCGTCATGGGAACGATCGTTTATCTGCTTCCAGCCGTCGCGGGCGTTCCCTTGTCGCTGCTGCTTGCAATCATTTACGCCGTGGCCGCGCAATGGATGTTCAGCGAGGATGATTTATGGATGCCGGTGGCGACGCCGCTGCTTGCGCAGTTTCCGATCGCATTATTCATCGGCCTGCTGGGACAGTATCTCTTGGAGCGCCGCCGCGGACAGCATATCAGCCAAGCGATCAGTTACTATTTACCGGAGAATATTGCCAGGGATCTGACCGAAAACCGGCTGGATCCCAGCGCCGCCAACAAAGTCGTTTACAGCACATGTCTCGCGACCGACATGTCGGGGTTTTCCGGCATCGCGGAAAAGCTGGCGCCAGCCGAGCTGGCATCGTTTCTTAACGATTATTTCGATACGCTCGCGCAACCGCTCAAGCGTCACCACGTCGATGTGACCGAGTTCCGCGCCGATGCCATCATGTGCGCCTGGACGGCGGCCGAGCCGAACGCCGGCGCCCGTGCTAAGGCGGTGTTCGCGGCTCTGGAGGCCGCCGAGGCCATCGCCGGGTTCAAGGAGCGGCATAGCATGCTCGGGGCTAAATTGCGGATTGGCCTCGAGTCCGGCTGGGTCTATGTCGGGCACGCCGGAGGCGGCGGGCACTTCGTCTACAGCATCGTCGGTGATTGCGCCAATACCGCTTCGCGCGTCGAAGGCTTGAACAAGCATATCGGCACCCAGGTGCTGGCCACGGAGTCCGTCGTCGCGGGACTGGACAATCTTCTAGTGCGTCCGCTCGGGACGTTTCAGTTCGTCGGGAAATCCGAGGCGCTCCCGATCATGGAGATCGTCGCGAGAAGGAACAGTGCGTCGCCGGACCAAATACTTCTGTGCGAGCGCTTTTCCGAGGCCCTCGACACCTTCCAGAAGGCACAGTGGGACCGAGCGGCGGATCGTTGCAAGGACATGCTAACGAGCTATCCCGACGACGGCCCGGCGCGTTTCTATCTTTCCCTCTGCGAGCGCTATCAAAGCGGAGCAACCGAACCCGAAGATCCGCGTATCATCCGCATGGACGTCAAGTAAGGACGCGGATTTTCAACACCGTCGCGGCTCGTCCTGCTGGACCGCCGGGGAATAACGCTATTTTCCGCCATACACGTGGTGTCGTAGGATCCCCGAATGGTCAATGGTAACGGAAAATCCCTCGAATCCTGGATCTGGGCCGCCGCTTGTTCTATCCGCGGCGCGAAGGACGCCCCGAAATACAAGGAGTTTATCCTCCCGCTCATCTTTGCCAAGCGCCTGTGCGACGTGTTCGATGACGAGCTGAACCGCATCGCCCAGGGGGTAGGGGCGGGTCTAGTACCCGCCCAAGCGCGCGCTAAGGCCTTCAAGCTTGTCAAGCACGACAAGAAACTCGTGCGCTTCTACCTGCCGCTCGAGCCAAAGACTCCGGATGACGCGGTCTGGTCGGTTATCCGCACGCTCTCGGACAAGATCGGCGAGCAGCTCACCACCCACCTGCGCGCCATCGCCGATGCCAACTCGTTGCTCAAAGGCATCATCGACCGCGTGGACTTCAACGCCACCACCCACGGCCAGCGCGACCTCGACGACGATCGCCTCTCGAACCTGATCGAGGCCATCAGCGCCAAACGGCTCGGCCTCGATGACGTAGAGTCAGACATCATCGGCCGCAGCTACGAATACCTCATCCGCAAGTTCGCGGAAGGCTCAGGCCAGAGCGCGGGCGAGTTCTATACCCCCGCTGAGGTAGCCCTCGTTATGGCCCGCATCATGGATCCCGAGTCGGGCATGGACGTCTATGACCCCTGCTGCGGCTCCGCCGGCCTGCTCATCAAGTGCCGCCTCGTATTGACGAGAAGGGTGAGTATCGCCACGGCCCCGTCCGCCTTTACGGCCAGGAAAACGAGCCCGGCACCTGGGCCATGGCCAACATGAACATGATCATTCATGACATGGAAGGCGAGATTCAGATAGGTGACACCTTCCGCAAGCCCAAATTCCGGCAACGCAACCGCCTGCAGACCTTCGACCGCGTGGTAGCCAATCCCATGTGGAACCAGACTGAGTTCAAGGAGAAGGACTACGACGCCGACGAGCTCGACCGCTTCCCGAAGGGCTCGGGCTACCCCGGAAGCAAAGCCGACTGGGGCTGGATACAGCACATACTCGCGAGCCTGAAACCCAACGGCCGTGCCGCGGTGGTCCTCGACACCGGCGCCGCCTCCCGTGGGAGCGGCAACGCCAACACCAACAAGGAAAAGGACGTGCGCCGCTGGTGCGTGGAGCAGGACTTCATCGAAGGCGTGCTCTACCTGCCGGAAAACCTCTTCTACAACACCACCGCGCCGGGCATCGTCATCGTGCTCGGCAAGGCCAAGCCGAAGGAGCGCCAGGGTAAGCTGTTCCTGCTCAACGCCAGCCGCGAGTTCGTGAAGGGCGACCCGAAGAACTACATCCCCGAAGACGCGATTGCCCGCATTGCCGACACCTTCAACGGGTGGAAGGAAGTGGAGAAGTATTCGCGAATCGTCACCCGCGAGGAGATCGCCAAGAACGACTACAACATCTCCCCTAGCCGCTACATCCACACGGGCGAGGGCGAGGAATACCGATCGATTGCGGAGATCGTGGAGGAGTTGGAGGCACTGGAAGAGGAGGCGAAGGCAAGCGACGCGGCGCTAAAACGGATTCTGGCGGCTATCGGGGGCTATAGCCAGTGAAATGCACGGCTTCTCTATACTCGGATGCGCCCTGATCGGAGCGGAATTCGGGAGGAATGGATCGAACGCGCCATCCGCCAACCCCCACGGGAGGTAATCCAGACCGATGGCCGCATACGGCGCTGGGTTCGTATCCCCGAAATGGGCAATCGCGCCTTGCGCGTGATCCTGATGGAAGATGGCAAGACCGTGCATAATGCCTTTTTTGACCGGGATTTCGAGGAATGACTCATGAATGTCAAATACTTTGCTGATACCGACACCGCGCTGCTGGAATTCTCTGATCATCCGCCCGTGGAAACTCGGCAGATCAACGAAAACCTCTACATTGATGTGGATGCGCAGGGGCGGGTCGTCAGCGTCACCATCGAGCATGCCCAGCAATCGGTACAGATGCCGGATTTCTCCTATCAGGTAATCGCCGGTCCTGATCAAGATGTCCGCGCCTAAGCCAAAACATCCGCACGGGTGAGGGCGAGGAATACCGGCCGATTGGGGAGATCGTGGAGGAGCTTCGGGAACTAGACGAAGAAGCGCGGACGACATCAGCACAGCTCAACAAGATTCTTTCGGCCTTAGGCGCGTAATGTCTGACCACTCACTACTGCTGGAATCGCCTCCGCCCGGCTGGACGCCAGCGCGCTTCGGCGATATCTGCGACCGGGTTCAGGATGCCGCGTCGCCGTTAGCAAATGGGAAACGCTTATATCTCGGCCTCGAACATCTTGCATCGGGCCATCCCACTTTGGTGGGGCGTGGAAAGGAATCAGATGTTCGCAGTGGAAAAACTGAGTTCCACAAGCGAGATGTCCTGTTCGGAAAGCTTCGTCCTTACCTACGGAAGTCCGTGTTGGTGAGCGAGGATGGCATCTGCTCCACAGACATTTTGGTATTCCGAGCAGCTGAGAAGTGCATTCCCGAGTTTCTCTGCTTGCTGACGCACACTGACCAGTTTGTTGGGCACGCCAAGGCAACGACATCAGGCGTACAGCATCCCCGAACCTCCTGGGGCGGTTTGCGCGATTTAAGGCTTCACGTTCCACCTCTCCCAGAGCAGAGCAAGATCGCAGCAGTGTTGGGGGTGGTGCAGGGGGCGATCGAGCAGCAGGAGCGGCTGCTTCAGCTCATAGCCGAACTGAAAAAGACGCTCCTCCATCAACTCTTCACCCAGGGCCTGCGCGGCGAACCCCAAAAACAAACCGAAATCGGCCCCGTGCCGGAGAGTTGGGAGGTGATGAAGCTGCGTGACCTTTGCGACCTCATTGTCGATTGCCCACACACAACCCCCAAGTTCCAAACTGAGGGAATCCGTGTCGCCCGCAATTTCAACATACGAGACGGTCGCTTTGTAGCTGCGCCTGCTTTCTACACGACCAAAGAGGAATACCAGCAGCGCATCAAACGCGCAGAACCGTTGCCGGGGGACATATTGTTTAGCCGTGAAGCGCCTGTCGGGGAGGCATGCGCTATTCCTGAAGGCATGAAATTAAGCCTCGGGCAACGCATAATGTTGTTGAGAGCCAGCGAAGGAAAGCTTGACGCTCAATTCATGGTCTATTGCTTCTATGCCCCCAATGTGAGGCCTCGTATGCTCGCGTCGTCCAGTGGTCTCACGGTTCCACATCTCAACGTCGCAGATGTCCGAGATCTCTCGGTGCCGATTCCGCCCTTGTGTGACCAGCAACAGATTGCCACCGCAATTTTGACTGTGGACACGAAGGGCGAATGCCATAGGAAGAAGCATGCCGCGCTCACCGCCCTGTTCCGCACCCTGCTGCACCAGTTGATGACGGCGCAGATTCGGGTTCACGACCTCGATCTTTCCGCGCTCGGCGTTACCGGCCTCAGCATCGAAAATTCCGAACAGAAAAATAATAAGCCATAATGAATAGTGTGGTTTGCGATTAATTGGATGACAAAACTAACAATCAATATTAGCGAGCGGTTTCAGCACCTTCCGCGTGCACCGATCGTGGAGGCAGTGATCGACATTCGAGCCCGTGCAGTCACGGCGCTTGAGGAGGCGTTGGTTAAACCGCAATTGGAAGCCAAACTAAGCGGTTACCAGGTCTTGGATTCACAACGGGAAATCGAGCACGGGTTCACATTAGAGGGGGACAAGCCGCCCGGCCTGATGATTCGCGACCTGGGCTGGAAGGGACTGCGTTTCCAATCCGCTGACAAAAAACATATTGCGCAATTCAATCGCGACGGTTTCGTTTTTAGCCGCCTGGAACCTTACCAGAGTTGGGAGCAGCTTTACGATGAGGGCATGCGGCTTTGGCGTGTGTATGTTGAGCTGACCCAGCCCGTCGAGATTCACAGGATCGGGTTGCGCTATATCAACCGTATTCAACTGCCTCCTGGTGAATTACGCTTCGAAGATTACATGGAGGCAGCTCCGGTGCCGCCCAAGGATTTGGATCTGCCGTTTCATAGTTTCATGCACCAAGGCACACTCGCGGTCTCAGATCATCCGTATGCGATCAGTGTCATCAGGACGATACAGCCGTCTAGTGCCCCAGGCAGTATGGGCTTAGGTTTAATCCTCGATATCGATGTTTTCACCGCACAAGGGTTTGAGTTGAATGAGGCAGCCATGGAACAGCGCTTGCTGGAAATGCGGTGGTTGAAGAACAAAGTGTTCTTTGGCAGTGTCACACCAAATGCCCTGAAACTGTTTCGGTAGATTTTGGAGACACAAGAGATGGCTGCGATAGCACTTCGTCAATTTACTTCTGTGACCTCGGGCGGGGCGAGCGAGACGGCGGGATTTGTTGCTAAGCAGATTGAGCAATGGCGTCGGCAATTGCAGGATTCCTATGCTCTTGGTCAGCAGGCAAAGGGATCGCTCAACGAGCTTTATCAGGTCTTTGATGAATGTCGCCAAGCAAATTGGGACGGGTACGGTGCTACGCCGGTTCCCGTGCGCACATTCCAATCCGCGTATGAATTCCTGGAGGCGTTGCCGCTGGGCACGCCCGCCCCATCCATTGGCGCTGAGCCGGATGGACATATCACATTGGAGTGGTATCACTCCCCTCGACATACCTTTTCAGTCAGCGTCAGCCCGGAAGGCGAACTGCACTACGCCGCGCTTATGGGGGCCAGCAAGGCTTACGGAACCGAGGCTTTCTTTGGTGAGGTGCCCAAGGAGATCATCGATTTGATACGCCGGGTCACATTCGGATGACGGAAGAGGGGACGGGGAAGCCCGTTACCGCCGACGAGCAGCTCGCTCGATTCCTTCTCCAGCGCAGTCACCTGCGCCAGGATGGGACAGTCAAGCAGGACGCATTTATTCCTCACCCATGGCCGGAGCTATCGGTGACTCGCCACCTTCAACTTACCGAGAAAGAACTCTGGAGCATTGGCCAAAATGTTGCCTGGCAAACAGCAAAAACCCTCTATGGACGCGCGGATGTGCGGGGCAGCGACTTTCAGCGGCATCGGCTGCGGGTAATCGCAGCACGCGTCGAGGGGAATCCCAACCACGCAAATGTTACAGGCTGGCCGACGGAAAAACCGGCGCAAAAAATCATCGCGCAGCAGATTGCCGCAGCCGCTGGTAAAGCCCATCAACCGCCGCGCGCGCCAACATGAACATACCCACATTGGGGTTTATCATACCCAATATGGGTACAAAGAAACGACCAGCCAAAACCCTCCCGTCTCCGGTCTCCGGGATTGCCGATGCGCTGTTCAGCAAGGTGCAGCAGCGCGTGCTGGCTGTGCTGTTCGGGAATCCGGGCCGGAGTTTTTACGCGAATGAGGTGATCGCCCTCGCGGGTTCCGGCACGGGCGCGGTGCAGCGGGAGTTGGCCCGCCTTGAGGCGGCGGGCTTGGTGACGGTCACGCGCTTGGGCAAGCAGAAACATTATCAGGCTAATGCGGCGGCGCCGGTGTTCGAGGAGTTGCGCGGTTTGGTGCTGAAGACCTCTGGCCTTGCCGATGTGCTGCGCGGCGCGCTGGCGCCGCTGGCGGCGCAGATCAGCGCCGCGTTCATCTATGGTTCGGTGGCTAAAAGGCAGGACACGGCTAAGAGCGATATCGATCTGATGGTGGTGAGCGACAGCTTGTCTTATGCGGATTTGTTCGCCGCTCTGGAGGAGGCGACGAACCGGCTCGGGCGGCCCGTGAATCCAACGGTGTATTCCCGGCAGGAACTCGACAAGCGTATTCGGGCGGACAACGCCTTCATCAAGCGGGTCTTGGCGCAGCCAAAGTTATGGGTGATCGGGGAGGAACTTGGCTTCGCTGCTTGAAAACCTGAGTGGACCCGGCAAGTCGCTCCAAAAGGAACCGCCGGACGCAAAAGAGTTCGCCGGTCTGAAGCGTTCCGGCCTCGCGCGCCTAATGGACGCGGACCTGGTCGAAGCGTGCAAAGCGTAGCCGCCGCGCTCGACAAGCTGCCGCCGCCCACCTGATGAGGGAAGGCGTGGCCGCTCCCAGCGAACACAAAACCGTCCAATCCCGCATCCTGCACTACGCACAGGAGATCGGCTGGCGTTTTGTATCGCGCGCGGAGGCTGAGAAGCGACGAGGATTTCCCCCTCACCCTAACCCTCTCCCAGGGAGAGAGGGGATGAAGAGCGGGGAGAGGGAGAATGCGGATGAGGCGCGCAGGGCGTCATTGTATTTCGGCGACCTGCTGCACGAGCAGATTTTGGCCTTCAACCCGAAATACAAAGAAGCTGAGGGCGCGCTAGTCGGTGAGTTCCAGCGGCTGAATGCGGACATTGTCGGGAACCGCGATTTCCTCGCTTATCTCCGCAACCAGGGCAAGTTCTTCTGTGCCGAGGAGAACCGGGAGCTGGACCTTCATCTCATTGACTACGGCGATCTGACCCGCCTGCGCGGCGAATGGCGCAATGTCTACGAGGTCACGGAGGAGTTCTTCGTCCACAACGGCCACCACGGCACGCGGGAGGATGTGGTCTTTCTCATCAACGGCATTCCGGTGCTGGTGATCGAATGCAAGAACGCTAGCAAGGACGAGGCGATCGCGCTCGGGGTGGACCAGATCCGCCGCTATCACGCCGAGACGCCCGAGGTGATGGTGCCGGAGATGCTGTTCACTGCCACCGAGGCGATTGGCTTTGCCTACGGGGTGACGTGGAATACCGTGCGACGGAATATCTTCCGCTGGAAGCACGAGGACGTCGGCAACCTCGAAGCCAAGGTGAAGAGCTTCTGTGCCGTTTCACATCTGCTGCGGCTCTTGAAGGACTTCATCCTCTTCGCCGAGAAGGAAGAGGAACTGCAGAAATTCATCCTGCGCCAGCACCAGACGGTGGCCGTGGACAAGGTGGTGGCGCGTGCCCTCGACCCGCAACGCTCGCGCGGCCTGGTTTGGCACACGCAGGGCAGTGGGAAGACGTACACTATGATCAAAGCCGCCGAGTTGCTCTTTAAGGCCGTTGATGCTCAGAAGCCGACCATCCTGTTGATGATCGACCGCAACGAATTGGAAGATCAGATGCTCAAGAACCTGGCGGCAGTGGGCCTGGGCAATGTGGCGCACGCCAACCGCATCGCCACGCTCAATAAACTACTCAACGAGAAGGGGCAGGACTACCGCGGCATCGTCGTGACCATGATCCACAAGTTCCGCGACATGCCGGCGGACCTCAATACGCGCAAGAACATTTTCGTGCTCATCGACGAGGCGCACCGCACCACCGGCGGTGACCTCGGCAACTGCCTGATGGCCGGCTTGCCGAACGCGAGCTACATCGGCTTCACCGGGACGCCGGTGGACAAGACGGCCTACGGCAAGGGTACGTTCAAGACCTTCGGCTGTGAGGACGACCAGGGCTATCTGCACAAATACTCCATCGCCGAGAGCATCGAGGACGGCACCACCCTGCCGCTTTACTACAACCTCGCGCCAAACGAGATGCTTGTGCCGCACGAGATCATGGAGCAGGAGTTCCTCGCGCTGGCCGAGACCGAAGGCATCGCCGACATCGAGGAGTTGAACAAAATCCTCGAACGGGCGGTGAACCTGAAGAACTTCCTCAAGGGCAAGGATCGCGTGCCGAAGGTAGCGCGCTTTGTGGCCGACCATTTCCGCCAGAACGTGGAGCCGCTGGGTTACAAGGCGTTCCTGGTAGCCGTGGATCGCGAGGCCTGCGCTTTCTACAAGGAGGCGCTCGATCGGATTCTGCCGGCGGAGTATTCCGAGGTCGTCTTCACCGGCAACTACAACGACCCCAAACACCTGAAGAAGTGGCATCTGGATGAGACGAAGGAAAAGCAGATCCGCAAGAATTTCACCAAGGTCGGCGAGTGGCCGAAGATCCTAATCGTGACAGAAAAGCTGCTCACCGGCTTCGACGCGCCGATCCTCTACGCGATGTATCTGGACAAACCGATGCGTGACCACACGCTTCTCCAGGCCATCGCACGGGTGAACCGACCTTACGAGAACGAGGCCCAAGAGATGGTAAAGCCGCACGGCTTCGTGCTCGATTTCGTGGGTATCTTCGACAAGCTGGAAGAGGCGCTGGCCTTCGACAGCGACGAGATCAACGCCATCGTCAAGGATCTTGCACTGCTCAAGCAGTTGTTCAAGGCGAAGATGGAGACCAAGGCGCCGGCCTATCTGATGTTGGTGATCCGCAAGTTCGACGACAAGGACGTGGACAACCTGATCGAATACTTCCGCGATAAGGAACGGCGCAAGGAGTTTTTTAAGGAATACAAAGAAATTGAGATGCTCTACGAGATCATCTCGCCGGATGCCTTCCTGCGGCCGTTAATGGAGGACTACGCTACCCTTTCCTCGATCTACGCCGTGGTACGCAATGCCTACACAAAGAAGGTCTATGTGGATAAGGCATTCCAACACAAGACTAACGAGTTGGTGCAGCAACATGTCGGAACCATGCTCTCTCAACCATCCGTGGAATATGCCGTGCTCGACAATGCGACATTGGAGACGATCAAGAAACGACGCGAAGGGGATGCGACGAAGGTCATCAATCTCGTGAAAGCTATCGAAAAGAGGGCGGAAGAGAACAGCGACGATCCTTTCCTCGTCGCTCTGGCGGAGCGAGCCAGGGCGGTCCAAGAGAGTTTCGAGGACCGGCAAACGGCAACCGCAGAAGCGCTGGCCGAGCTACTTAAAGAAATCGAGAAGAACGAGCAGCGCAAGAAGGAACAGACCGCGAAGGGGCTGGATGCCATGACCTACTTCGTCCTGTGGAAGCTCACCGACGACGGAATCCCGAACCCTGAGATCGCCAGCCGCAAAGTGGCCGCCGCGTTCGCCAAACACCCGAACTGGCGGTGCAGCGAGGCTGAGCTGCGTGAGGTGCGCAAGCAGGTGACTTTCGCGCTCATCGCCGAGGTGGAAGACATCGAAAAGGTGACAGCAACGGTCGAAGCCTTGTTCACTCTTCTGCACAAGAGCTTCCGGCCATGAGTGCCTGGCGCGACAAGGAGGAGTTTAAGGCGCGCGTGCTTGAGTGGGCCGACAAGCTGGACGTGCGTGTACGTTCGCTGACCGTCCGGCCGATGCGCAACAAGTGGGCATCTTGTTCGACCGCTGGGAATTTAAATTTCAATGCCGAGTTGCTGGCTCTGGATCGCGAGCTCGGTGACTATGTCATCGTCCACGAGCTGCTGCATTTTTTTGTACCGAACCACGGCAAGCTGTGGAAAAGCCTGATGCACGCCCATCTGGGGGACTTTAAAGGGCTCGAAGACAAGCTGAAACAATCGGTGGGACCTGGCGCAAGTAGCGTAACCGTTGCCCATTAGAAGCAGAAGAGAACGCGATCAACGGGAACCCAAATCGCATTGCTCACGGAGATTCTTGATAAGATGAGGAAGCTCTGCAAAAGTGTCGCGAGCAAGCCCAGATGCGCGAAGCCGCGGAGCGAGTCGCGAGACATATCAGGTAGATAGGCGAGCGAGGAGCGAGCACGCGCCAAAGCAGATGGGCTGTGCAGTAACTTTTGCAGAGCTTCCCTAAGTCGTTACGCGCATTAGGAGGGATTGGTCTTGGATTGTAGGCCCGGAGGCGGATGGTGACTCGCGAGCGGCATGGCATGAAGGGTAGAGGCGCAAACAAAAACACCCCTATTCGGTTCTTCACGGAGACCCGCGAAGCCTTCGATGACGGATGGACGGGCGACGATGCGGTCCCTCCGCCGTTGCGGACCATCGTGACCGAAGAGCAGGCACGCTCGATCATCTCATATAACCAATCCCCCGACCTGCCGTTCGAGCGTTCGATCAATCCTTATCGCGGCTGCGAACATGGCTGCATCTACTGTTACGCGCGGCCGACGCATGCTTATCTCGATCTCTCGCCGGGGCTCGACTTCGAGAGCCGCTTGTTCGCAAAACCGAATGCCGCGGCGCTGTTGAGAAAGGAAATTGCCAAGCCCGGCTACGTGTGCCGCCAGATCGCGCTTGGCACCAACACGGATCCCTATCAGCCGATCGAACGCAGCTTCGGGATCACCCGGCAGATCATCGAGGTTTTGTGGGACTGCCGCCATCCCCTGAGCATCGTGACCAAGTCGTCGTTGGTCGAGCGCGATCTAGATCTCCTCGCCCCGATGGCGCGCGAGAACCTGATCGAGGCGTATGTTTCGATAACGACCTTGGATCGGACCTTGGCGCGCCGCATGGAACCGCGCGCAGGCGCTCCGCAACGGCGTCTTGAGACCGTCAAGCGCTTGAGCGCTGCCGGGATCCCGGCAGGGGTGCTGTTTGCCCCGGTGATCCCGGCGCTGAACGATGCGGAAATGGAATCGATACTCGAAGCGGCCTCGAACGCCGGTGCGCGCTATGCCGGTTACGTCTTATTGCGTTTGCCGCATGAGGTTAAGCAGTTGTTCGAGGAGTGGCTGCAGGTCCACGAGCCGCTGAAGGCCGCGCGCATCATGAACCGCGTACGCGATATGCGCGGCGGTCAGGAGAACGATCCCCATTTCGGCACGCGCATGCGAGGCACCGGGATTTTCGCTGAAGTCATTCGCAACCGTTTCGACCTCGCCTGCAAGCGCCACGGGCTCACGCGCTCGGCGCGCGCATTGGATACCTCGAAATTCAAACCCCCGGGCGTGCCCGGCCGCCAGCTCACTCTGTTTTGAGAGGCGGTTACGAGAGCGTCGCGGCGCGCCATCGACGGTAGGCCATATAGAGAGCAACCGCGGCCGCGAGCCCGATGAACAACTGCGGCGGCCAGGTGCTGGGCGCAACCTGTAAGGGAATTCTGACTTGGCCTTTGCCGCTATGGTCCTTCTTGTCTACGGTGAGGAGCACGGCATACCGGCCCGGCCTGTTCAGCGCGGCCTGTACCTCGATGATCCCCGTCGGGTAGATCTTGGCCGGCACATCTACGAGCATTCTTGAAGCTGACGCAACCTCCGAGGGATCTTCGCCGGATTCTTCCACCACACGGACGGCGACGGGCAGCCGCCGCACGCTGCGATCGAGAAAATCCATGGTGAAGTGCGCCTTGCCCGTTGACGGGATTTCCTGACAATAGGGCAGGAACATATCGGTCGAAAGCATATTATCCGCGCTCGATTGTAGGTAGGCGCTGAAGTGCACGGAATACGCATTCGTGTTGATGACACAGGTGATCCGCGGATAGTCTTCCTGCTGTTGCGGTTGATCGTCGGGTTCGATGCCCCAGCCGTAGGTCCGTACTGGGCAGAATGTCAGAAGTAGACAATACGTCGTGCGTAGAATGCTCGTCTTTATGTGTCGCTTCCGGTATGCGGTCATCGTCGCGCGCGTGACCGCGGGCTCGGTCCTAACCAGGCGCTGATCTTGGCGAAATCGGCTGCCGCTAAGGTACTGGAGGCGCGTTTGAGGCGCAAGGTATTTAATAGATAATCATAGCGCGCGCGGGAATAGTCCCGGCGCGCCCGAAACAATTCGCGTTGCGCGGCAACGACATCCACCGTGGTCCGGGTGCCGACCTCGAAGCCCACTTGGGTCGCCTCCACGTTGGTTTCATTGGAAACCACCGCTTGTTTAAGCGCATTGACGCGGCTGATTCCGGCCACGACCCCCAGGTAGGCGTCACGGGCTTGCCGTTGTACGGCGCGTTTTTGCCGCTCGACTTCTTCCAGCGCCTGTGCATAGCGGTGTTCGGCTTCGTGCGTGCGCGAGACGACGGCTCCCCCTTCGAAGATCGGTACATTCAGCTCGACCCCGATCGCGCTCGACTCGGTATCGACATCCCCGAAACGGCCGCCGCTTACCAAGGTTCCATGCTCTCCCACGATGTCTAGGGTCGGCAAATGTCCCGCCTGCTGGCGCCGGATCTCCTCATGCGCGGTCTGAGAGGCGAAATTCGCTGCGCTGATACGGAGGTTTTGCGACAGCGACTTCGAGGTCCATTGTTCGATGTCGGCGGGATCGGGACGGATCAGCGGGATCTCTTTGGTCAAGACATCGAGTTTCTCGTGGTAGGCGCCGGTAATTTCCCGCAAAGCGTCGCGGGCGTTGTCGAGCTGGTTTTTTGCCAGTATTTCCTGCGCCACGGCCAGATCGTATCCGGCCTGGGCTTCCCGGACGTCGGTGATCGCGATGATCCCGACCTCAAATTGGAGTTTGGTCTGATCCAATTGCCGTTTGAGGGCATTCTTTGCCGCACGGCTGAACACAATCTCGTCTTGGGCGGCAAGCACATCAAAATAGCGCTCGCTCACCCGAACCCCAAGATCCTGGCGGGCTGCATCGACCTCGGCCGCGGCTTGCTGAATGCGGGTGCCGGCTTGACGCAATTGCACCCAGCGATCATACCGAAACACGGGTTGGGTGAGACGGAGCGTGTACGCCTCGCCCGTGAACTGGAATTTCCCGGTGGGAAAATCCTCTGAGCTCGACTCGGCGGTGACATCTTGGAAGTTCCGTCCGACCTCGCCCCTGAAGCGGAGCGAGGGCAGCAACCGGGCGCGCGCTTGCGGGTATTGCTCCAGCGTGGCTTGGTAGGAGGCTATAATTCCCAGCAATTCGGGATCTTCGGTTTCGGCAAGCTGGTACAGATCGACGAGATTATCGGCGGGCGCCAGCGGGCTCATGATGAGAGAAAAACCAGCCAGCACGCACGTAAGCCATCTGCTACTCACGGCCTTATTATTTCTTTCTAATGCAATTTGTCAATGTCGTCGGCCGGCCGTGCTTGCTTGTGCTGTGCATGTCAGTCTCGTAGTTTTCTCAAAGGCGAGCGAGCATAAGGCAATACAATTAAGCTCCCATGAATCTTTATAACCGGCATGCTGCACTTCGTTCAGAGTAATTGCCTGGAAGCCCTCGCAACGGAGCTCGCGGAGGTTCTCCGCACGCCCTTACCAGACGCTTTGATGCCCGATACGATTGTGGTTCAGCATCCTGGTATTACGCAGTGGCTGTCGTTGCGGCTCGCATCGACGCTCGGGATTTCCGCCAACTGCCGTTTCCCGCTTCCCGCGCAGTTTATCTGGGAGGTCTTTCGCGCCGTGTTGCCGGGCGTCCCGGAAGCGCCTCATCCGTTCGAGAGCGACGTGCTCACCTGGCGTCTGCTCGCGCTCCTGCAAGACCTCGAACCAGCGAACCATTGGGCGGAGCTCCGCCGTTATATCGATCACCAGGGCGAGCGTGAGGCCTATGAGCTTGCCGGGCGCATCGCGCTCACCCTCGAGCGCTATCTGGTGTACCGGCCGCAGTGGATCCGGGCCTGGGAGGAGGAGCGCATGGACCGGCACTGGCAAGCACAACTCTGGCGCCGCCTGGCGCCCGTGGGTGCGAGACATTGGCTGCATATTAGGGACGAATTCATGGCCTTGCCGGAGCAGCAGCCGCTGGATGCGTCGGTCTTGGCCCCACGCGTGTGCTTGTTCGCGTTGCGGACGCTCTCCCCGGCGTATTTCGAGGTCATGGCGCGGCTCGCGGCCACGATCGACGTTCACTTTTTTTACCTCAACCCCTGCCGGCAATATTTTGGAGATGTCGTATCCTCCCTGAAAAACGGCTCGGCCGAGGTTGACGCGGGCAACCCCTTGATCGCGTCCTTAGCGCGCCAAGGGCGGGATGTGATCGATACGGTGCTCGCCTACGACCCGATCGAGCATGAGGTGTTCGTGGAACCGCGCCCGGCGACGACCCTGGGCCGGATCCAGGCGGATCTGCTCGATCTCATCGACCGCGGTGCGCCGGGCGCGGCCGAAGCCGTCCCGCTCCCCGATCTCGATTCGCTCCAGATCCATTCCTGTCCCGGACCGCAGCGCGAGGTCGAGGTGCTGCACGATCAGTTACTCCATCTATTTACAGCCTTGCCGGACCTGCGGCCCTCCGAGGTGCGGATCATGACTCCCGACATCGAGCGCTATGCGCCCCATATCGAGGCGATTTTCGACATGACTGGCACGCGTATCCCCTATGGCATCGCCGGCCGGGCTCACCTCACCGGTAGCCCACTCGTCGAAGCATTTCTGCGCTTGCTCGAGGTCGCTCGCGGCCGTTGCACGGCGGCCAATATTCTCGATCTCCTCGATGCGCCGCCCATCTTGGCCCGGCGGGATTTCACGGAACCCGATATCACCGTGATCCGCCGCTGGGTTCGGGAGGCGGGGATCCGTTGGGGGGTCGATGCCGGACATCTTCACGGATTGGGCCTTTCCGCTTTTCCCGATAATACTTGGAAGGCGGGCATCGATCGGCTCCTCATCGGTTACGCGCTCCCACCCGAGGACGGCGATCGGGTCTTCGAGGGGATGCTCCCGAGCGCAGATCTCGAGGGTGACAGCGCAGAGCTTCTCGGCCGTTTCGTGAGCTTTTGCGAGGATCTCTGGCGGACTCGGCGGCTACTCGAAGCCCGGTGCCCGGTGGCTGCATGGGCGGCGATCCTCCGTGACTTAGCGGCGGAGTTCATTGAAGCGGGGGAAACGCACGCGCAGGATCTGGCCGCGTTAAGACGTGCGCTCACTGAGATGGAACGCAGTGCCGCCCGCGCCGGATTTTCTCATCCCACCGCCTTGGACGTGATCGTGGCGGATCTCAGCCGGCGGCTCGATGCCAGGTTCTCGCCGACTCTGAAACCGGGCGCCCTTAGCGTGTGCTCGCTTGCCCCGTGGCATTGTGTGCCAGTGCGGGTGCTGTGCCTGATCGGGCTCGACGACGAGCGCTATCCTCGGCCCGAGGCTCGACCGAGCTTCGATCTCATGATGCACGATGTACGCCCGGCGGATCCCAATCAACGCGATGCCGATCGCCACCTCTTTCTCGAGGCCATGCAGTCGGCCCGCGAGGTGCTCTACATCAGTTTCTGCGGGACGGATCTCCGCGATCAAACAGAACGCTTGCCCTCGGTGCTCGTGAACGAGCTTCTTGACTATGCCGAGCGCGCGTTCAGCGCGCCCCCTGGAGAATCGGTTCGCGAGCTGCTGGTGATCAAACACCCCCTACAGGCCTTCAGCCCGCGTTATTTCGACGGCGAAAGCCGGCTCTTCAGCTACTCGCGCAGCTTGTGCGAGGCGATCGCACGGCAACCAGACACGACTGTGCGCGATTTCTTCATCCACCAGCGGTTGCCGGAGCCGGGCGCGGAACGGCGCTCGGTCTCCCTCGATCAATTGCTCCGCTTCCTCGGTCATCCGATCCGTTTCTTACTGCAAGAACGCTTGGGAATATTTTTACCCGAGGAGGGGGATGGGATCGAGGACAGCGAGCCCTTTAGATTAGACCGTTCCGCGGGCGCGATGCTAAAGGCGCGGCTGTTGCGCGATCGCATCCTCGGGAATGCGGCGGCGATTAGCGCCGAGCTGGTCAGAGCCCGTGCGGCTCTACCCCACGGCCGTGTCGGCGAGCTTGCGTTTGACCACGAGCGGCAAGCGGCCGAGGTTTTTTATCAACGCCTGCAAGGCATCAATCTGGGCAGGGAGCGGCAAACCCGCGCCTTCGACCTGCCGTTCGATGCGCTGCGTTTGTCAGGTCAGCTCACGGAACTCGATGAGCAGGGACTGCTACTTTATCGGCTGCGGCCGGTCTCGGTCTGGGATCGCCTAAGCCTCTGGGTCCAGCACCTTGTGCTCAATAGCCTGCAACCCGCGGGTATCGC
>JBIMKD010000279.1:0-2783 GCA_043673815.1 Chromatiales bacterium | reverse complement strand
TCAGTTTCCGAGTGCCGCGGCGTGAGAGTTATCCGGGATCCGGTAACCCTTCATGCGCCGCCAGAGCGTCGTGCGGCTGATCCCTAAGTCTTTCGCTACGGAATCGAGATTACCGTCGCGCGCTTCCAGGGTCTTCAGAATCGTCTCGCGCTCCAAGCTATCGAGTCGCACGAGCGGTGCTTCATGCCTGGGTCTTACCGTCTTGGGCAACCAAGATCCGGGCATGATCTCGTGCCCCTCGGTCACCACCAATGCGCGGATCACGAGATTCTCAAGCTCGCGTATGTTGCCCGGGAAATCATAGGCGCATAGGGATGCCAGGGTCTCGCCGTGGAGCGCGATGATGCTATCGTTGATGCCTTGGCGGTGTTTCGCCAGAAAATACTCGGCGAGCACCGGTATGTCGCGCCGGCGTTCCCGCAAGGCGGGCATCGTGATAGGGAACGTATTCAGACGGTAGTAAAGATCCGCTCTGAAATTACCCCGCTCCACCTCGCGCTGGAGATCTTTGTTGGTCGCCGAGATCAGTCTTAGATCGACACGCCGGTATTGATTGTCTCCCACGCGCCGAAAGCTTCCGTCCTGTAACACCTGCAGTAGCTTCACCTGCAACGCCGGGCTCAACTCGCTCACTTCGTCCAGGAACAAGGTGCCGCCGTCCGCGGCTTCAACCAACCCTTTCTTGTCCTGGACCGCGCCCGAAAATGCGCCGCGCTTGTGGCCGAAAAGCTCGCTCTCGCACAACGTTTCCTGCAGGCCGCCGCAGTTCTGCGCGATAAACGGCCGTCCGCGGCGAGGACTCGCATCGTGAATCGCCGCTGCGAGCAGGGTCTTTCCGCTTCCCGTCTCGCCTCCGATCAAGACCGGAACGGAACACCTTGCCACCCGTCTTGCGGCGTCGATGACAGCCCGCACGGCGTCGCTCCGTCCCACGATGGGATCGAAAGGATCAGCCGTGTCCGCCACTGTGACAGCGCTAAGATCGCCTTGCACACACTCGCCTACGATCGCTTCAAAGTCGGTATCCATGTCGAAGTGCTCCCGAATAAAAAGGTTCGTCTCCAAAATCATCTACGAGGCAGTGGTGGTAGGGTGCGCCGTGCGCACCATCCAAGATGAAAGTCCATTGTTCAGCGCACCTATGCTTGCTGTCGGCTCCGGATCGCGGTACGAGACGCGAGAGTGCCGTGCGAGAAAGTCTTCGATCTCGCGATCGACCTCCTCGGGGTGTGCGCCGGGGCCGTGGCCGACACCATCGAGCTGGCGCCACTCCGCGCGGGGAAGCGTGCGCGCGAGGATCTGCGCAATGCGCCGGGTACAGACGCGCGGCCGAGCCCCACTCAGGAGCAATACCGGTACGTCGATCCCGGCGTACGCCGGAGCAGGCGTCGGATCGACGAGTTGGGCGACGAGCTGGGCGCACAGCGCCGGCATGCGATGGGCGATCGTTGCCCGCTCCTCGGCTGAAAGGCCCTGCCACACGCCTGTGCCCGAGCAATGGTCCACGTAGCGCAGTGCGGCCTGGAACCTATCGCCCGCATCGAGATCGCGCCCGAGCACGCGTCGCAGTACCGGGATGTCCATAGCGGCGTAGCGGGACTTCGGATCCGCGAGCAAGAGGCTGAATAAGGTCGGCTCGTAGAGCACCAGGCCGCCGATGCGCTCGCGGCGCGCGAGCGCGAGCTTGAGCGCCACCGCCGCGCCATAGCCATGGCCTACGAGGTACACCGGGCCGGGAAAGGCATCGAGCAAAGGCTCGATCGGCGCCGTCTCGGCATCCAGCGAGAACGGCTCGCCCGTGCCCGATGCGCGGCTCGCGGCATAGCCGCGCAGGTGCGGCGCGAGCACGCGGTTGCGGAAGCGCAGGCGCTCGGCGAGCGGCCGCCATTGCTCCGGAGCGCCGGCACCGGCGTGCAGGCCGATGACCGTGGGTCGCTCGCCCTCGGCCTCCAGCGGTTGTGGTGCTGGAAGTATGTTCATGATCGACCTCCTAGTCGCGGCGCCGCTTCGGCCGTTCTTCGCCCACGCGTTCAGTCTGCTCGGCCTTCAACGTCACTATGGAAAGCCAACGAGTGACGGTCTAAGCCCTCCAAGAATTGCCACAGGACTACCCAGGACGCCAGCGCTTTGGAGAGTCGAGTCGTGGCATTCGCTGCTAAGCGGATAGGCGCAGAGAGGATCCCTGGTGCAACTCGGGGCAATGGCATGGGCGCCACAACCCGGCGGGCGCGAGCTTCAGTACCTTTGTAATGATTCAACATGGTCGTTCTCCTCGACGTTTGATTAGCCGTTTCGGGACGGCAACACGGCGTTCCGCCGATTTCCTATTCCATCGCTCTCGCGCCGCTGCAGGTGGCGGTGAGGATTGCTAACCATCGCCTTCCCTAATGTACGTAAACTAGGGCGGTGCGGATTCCGAGCCTTCGCCTTCCCCGATGTGCGTAAACTAGGGCGCGTGCCTTACCGGATGATTTCAAAGCGCGGGAAAATGCTTACAAATGAAATCGATTCGGTTACAGTTGTAACGGAGATGCGCGTACGACGGCACGGCGCCGCCCATCGGTAGCCTCATCGCGACCACCTGCTGTGGCACGGGAATTTGTAGGAGGGCCGGTTTTTGAATCGGGCGGAACCCGTGACGGGTTCCGCCCTGTCATAGCTTTGTCAAGCCCCCTTTTTTCTCTTAGTTACCTGGGCCATTTCCCATACCGATCTTTCACACTTGATTTTATCGAAAAGCAAGTATGCTTGAGGGCATGGACAGGTGTATCGATTCGTGTGTT
>JBIMKD010000278.1:0-5330 GCA_043673815.1 Chromatiales bacterium | reverse complement strand
CGGTCATGTAACAGCAAGTAGTCCGCGATTCCACACAGCCGCTCTCGCGCCTGCTGATTGCCTATACACTGGGGCTCGTCGGAAATATTCCCGCTGGTCAGCACGATGGGCCGATTTAAGCCTTCGACCAGTAAATGGTGCAACGGCGTGTAAGGCAGCATGAAACCCAAAGTGTTAAGCCCAGACGCGACAGCCTCGGGGAGCCGTTCCGGCCCATTCGCGGCGCACAGCACAATGGGCGCCGTCAGGCTTGGCAGGAGCGCGAGCTCCGGAGGCCAAAGCGCGCAGTAACGCTGAATCACTCGAACGTCGCGCGCCATCAGCGCGAACGGCTTGTGATAACGCCGCTTGCGCTCGCGTAATCGCATCACGGTATTCGGGTTCGTGGCGTCACAGGCGAGATGAAAACCGCCCAGACCCTTGATCGCGATGATGTTGCCCTCCAGTAAGAAGCGGCGCGCAGCCTCAATGGGATCGCTGCCCTCCAGGGTCAACGGCGTTCCGTTCGCATGCTCAAATGACACCTTCGGCCCGCAGACCGGACAGGCTATAGGCTGGGCATGGAAGCGACGGTCGGTGGGATCGTTGTATTCAGCCTGGCAGTCGTCGCACAACCGGAACGCCGCCATGCTGGTATTCGCCCTGTCATAGGGGACTGCGTTCACGATGGACAGGCGTGGGCCGCAGTGAGTGCAGTTAGTGAAAGGATAGTGGTACCGGCGGCCGAGTGGCTGCAATGTCTCGTCCACGCACGCGGGGCAGGTGGCGGAGTCGGGCACAACTCCGGTGTGAACCTCGCCGTACGTGCTTGCCGCGATGCGGAAGCCGGCCGCACTGCAACGGCCGCGCAACGGGCCGCGCTCGACAGTGTCAATCCGGGCGAGCGGGGGCGCTTCGGCTTTCAGGCGCCGGACAAAGACGTCTATTGCGCCCGAATTACCCCAGGCGCGTATCAGCACCCCATCACTGTCGTTCAGCACTTCTCCGCTGAGACCACAGTCGGTGGCGAGGCGCCATACCGTCGGGCGGAACCCCACGCCTTGCACGAGGCCACGCACCCGGATTTGGCTGCCTTGGTGTTTGTGCCGCGCGAAAACGGAAACGCTGCTCATAGTCTGTTTCTCATCAAAGCGGATCGCGGAGGT
The DNA here is from genome assembly GCA_043673815.1 of Chromatiales bacterium. Lineage (GTDB taxonomy): Bacteria > Pseudomonadota > Gammaproteobacteria > JACCXJ01 > JACCXJ01 > USCg-Taylor. The sequence continues at coordinate 4,185 of JBIMKD010000278.1, read as the reverse complement.
CCGCGAATCCCCTCCGGGGATTACATCGAGCGGATCCTCCAGTAGCGGACAATGTCAGGCAGATTTTTTTTCACTGCGTAGAGGACCAACAACAGCACGATTATCCAGAATATAGTCCACGCGCTCATCTCAAGCCTCCTGTGTGATTGCCGTCGTTGCTTCCTGTTGCGAACAACGCCGGCGGGTTTGGTAAAAAAACGCTAATGGAAAACTTCGCCTTTGCCTCCATTTATCAACTCGGTTACCAATGATTCGATCAAAACCACGGCCTTGTCCACGGCCGCGGCCACGGGCTCGCTCAAGCCCATCCTACCCTGCTCGTCGGTATCTTCGCCAAAGCTTTCCGGCTCGCAACCCACGAGCACGATGCGTTCACAATGACCCCCCATCGCCTTCACCGTCCGCAGCACCTTGCCGGCATCCATGTCGTGCGGTGAGATGAGTGCGTCTTGCTGGGGGTCTGCATCCTCTAGCATTTCGGGTTCGATCACGTAGAGCGTGCCAGGAGCATCGCCCTGCCGGGTGGCATCTACCACAATCGCCGCATCAAAGCCGTCGTCCACGAGCGCGTAGCTGAGATCGAGGCCGCGAATGCCAAAGTCCACGACTCGCACGCCCTGCGGAAGGTCCCGCCGGCTCATGCGTTGTGCGACTTCAGAGCCGAACCCGTCGTCGCCGAGGAAAATATTGCCGACGCCCGCAATGAGGATATTTTTGGTCATGGCGCTCGCTGACTCTTATTCGTAAGCGGCTCAAGCTCCTCGGGGGAGAAGAAGAAACGGTGGCCCGGCATGCGTTCGAGACCGAATTCCCTCCCCGGGTCGTCATCCACGGTCACGGCTACATGCACCCGATCCTCGATGACGCGCTCTATGGCTTCGATGGTCGCGGTCTTTCCGCCGAGTGCGATGTCGAGGATGTCCGCGCCCGCGCGCGGACGCAACCGGACATGATCGCCGACGCGCAGGTCTACTTTGCCCACACGCAAGTAGGCGAGCCGAGGCTTTGAATCGAGAGCCACCCAAGGCGGGGGATCGCTTTCCGCTTGACTCTCAAGGGGCCGCAGGCTGCGCAGCGTCCCGTGCAGCTTAATGAGCGCTTCAGGTGAAAGCGCCTCGGTGCGCTCGAGCAGTGCCCGAGCGCGCTCATCAACCGCCGCCATCTCGCGCTTCTCTTCATCGGTCATCGCGAGAATACGCAGGGTCAGGATCTCGTCGATCTCGGTGCCGTCGAACAAATCGCCGGGGCTTTCAGAGGCGATCTCGGGATAGTCATAGAGGATGATGGGCGAGCAAAGCATGGTGTCGCGCTCTCCCTCGGCGCCCACCAACACAGGCCATGCGCCGATGTTCTGGCAACCGTTCACCGCGTCACGCAAGGCTTCGGGCGGATCGAGCGAGGACACAAACTTGCCTTCGCATATGCCGAGAATACTATGGGTTGACACCAACGCATGGAGCGAAGCCGCATTGCGGCTTAAGTCTGCGGCTTGGTTAAGCGCGGTCTGGTTAAAGATGCGTACCGTGATTCGGAACACCTGTTCAGCGACGGCCTCGGCGGTCACCTCGATTCGTCCTTCAATCGGTTGCTGGGTGCGAATCAGCACCCCGGCAATGCCGCCGTTCTGATCACGCAGAGGCTCCAAATCGCGCCGGCCGAAAAACGCGAAGGGTATTTGCAGCGGCCGGGCTGTTAAGTCGCTGAGGCTGAGCTCGCCGACCACTACCTCGCGCTCGACCGCCTCCTGCCAGGCATAGTAGCGCCGCTCGCCAATCTCGAGCAGGCTAAGCTTGCGAAACTCGGGCTCCGTATCCTCCGGCCATGCGCGAAGCGTCTGGGGAAGCTCGCCTACCTCGCGTTCGATGAGGTGCAGGAATCCGATCCTGACGGTAACCTTGGTCTGCGGGTTGCCTTGCGCGAGACACTGCGTTTGCATGCTCCACGGGTCGGTTCCCGCCTGCGCTTCGCTGTACGCTTGCGGATATATCCCCCCGAAGGTCCAACGTTGCCGATTTTTTACCGATGAGGGACGGTAGGGGTAGAGCATGTACCCTTCGTACAGGACGGCCTTGGCGATACTCTCGGCCTGCGCAAGATTCATGAGACCCGCTCCTCCTCGGCATCGAGCAGACTTTCCAGTGCCTCTTCCCAGGTCGGGAAACCGCGACGAATTTTGTATTGATAGAGGCGATCGAAAGCGTCTTTACGCACGCGCAGCCACGCGCTGTTCGGGTAATAGTGCTCCATCATGTCCTTCCAGACCTTGACGGGAAATTGGAAACCCGCCTCCTTGTTCCACGAAATCGGACTGACTTGCAGGCCGCCGCTTTCTTCGCGATAAAAAATGCTTCCGCTGAACAACGTGAGCAGGGGTACGACTCCGCCCTCCAAGCCATAGAAGTATTTGGCGGCGGCCACGTTGAAGTCATACGTGCACGGCACCGGAACGTCAACGACGCAGCTTTTCTCGAAGGGCGGAACCGTCACGTTCGCGTGCGTCCAGAGCAGATTGCGCAATGTCGAGCTCCAGCGTTCGGGCTCGCCGTAGAGCTCCAACAGTTGCTCCTGCTCAGCGGGCGTATAAGCGCGCCGAACGGTCTCGATCTGGATCTGGCATTGCAGGGCTACATTCTGAATATCGTCGTTGGGCGTGACATTGCGCACGCGCAGTTTGAACAGCAGCAGCGGCGCCGTTGCATAGCGCGCGACTTCGACGCCTTCGAATTGAAAATTGAGCTCAGGCATGGAGTCGAAACGCGAGCGCGCCCGAGGACGGTTTGAGTCGGGCGAAAAATTCGTGGATGGCGCTCCGCGCCTCGGACCCGCCTGACATTCCCCGCCAGCGCGCGCGGAGCAGCCCAACAAGCTCGTAGCAGCGGTCTATCGGTACCCGATAATATTCGCGCGCGCCTTCGGTGCGGTTAACCAGAAGCGCTTCTACATCTGGCTTAAGCTCAGCGAGCCACGGATTTTCGGCGACCAGCGCTTCCCACGCGGCGAGACTCAACAGCGACTCGGTGGCGCCGGCGGGGCTCGGGTAAAACGCAAGGACGCGTTGGGCTGTGCTGCTGCGGAAAAAAAACGCGAGATCGATCGGAACGCGCAGCGCATCCCACTCGTGGTCCGCGATTCGGAACTCCGGGAGGAGCTCGCTTTGCTCGGGCACCAGCCGGTATTTCGCGCTCTCGTGATTGCTGAACAACACCGAGCACGCCCGGCAACAGCACAGCAGCCGGTGATTGGCGGGCTCGACCAGATGCGAGTGGTCCGGAAGAATTTCCGCGCTGCACAGCTCGCATTTTTCGAGCGCTTCGGCCTTGCGCACGAACCGGCGTAACCCGGCGACCCATCCCTGCATTGGTGCTGTGGAAATCATGTCTTATGAGTGAGCAGTGAACAATAAGAAACGTCCGCATTTACTGTTCACCGTTCGCACCTACGTTTTGCCAGTGAGGATGCCCTCCCGCTTGCGGCTCGGGATCGACGGCACGGGAACGAAGACCTCCTTCGGGCTCGCCTGCGGCTCAGCCAAACCCTCAACTTCCACCCGGGCTACATCGGGGGCGGCGTCAAGGATCGCGGTTTCGATGTCGCGCTTGAGCGTCTTGGCCGATAGTTTCTTGTCTTGCCAGTTTCCGTGCAGCTTGAGCCGCACGAGCTCCCCGCCTGATTGCAATAGCTCCAATCGCAGTCCATGCGTCCCGAGGAAGGGGTGCAGTTTCTCGACCGCCCGCTCCACCCGCGATTCCAGATCTTGCGGGTGCAGGCCGTGCAGCAGCAACAAGCTACCCACCCGATCGTCGTCCGCGAACGACTCGAGGAGTGTCTGGCCAACGGCTCCGGTGGTGGTGATGAGCTCGATCAGCCGGGCTAGCCCCGCCCCGTGAAGATCCAGCACGACTTGAACCAACTCCTTTGCCTGCTCTCGCGCCCTCGTATCGCTCAGGGCTTCGAGCGCGCGAATTAATTCTTCAATCCGGCCTGGATCCCTTTCCAGCGTACGTGGATCGGCGTCGTTCATAACTCCCGCCTACTTCCGGCTGGGAGCTACACCGAACGTCGGTGTATGCACGGTCTCGAGTACTTTGCCGTTACCAAGGTACATGTGCACACCGCACGGCAGGCATGGATCGAAGCTGCGAACGGCGCGCATGATATCTATTCCCTTGAATTTGTCCGGACCGT
>JBIMKD010000277.1:0-6111 GCA_043673815.1 Chromatiales bacterium | reverse complement strand
CGCCCGCAGGTATTGAATTCAGGCCTGGTCGTACCCTTGCCCCTGGCCTCGCCAGGCAATTTGGGGTTGCCGTACGAAAGATGCGTATGGGCATCGATGAGCCCCGGCAGGATCCATTGTCCGGCGGCGTTGATGACCCCCACGTTCTCCCGATCTTCTAGCTTGATCTCGGCTGGCAGGCGCCCGGTGCTTTTGATGCGATTACCCTGGATCACAACGGCTTCATTGCGGAGCGGAGAATTCCCCGTGCCGTCGATCAAGGTTCCGTTAGAGATTACGATAGTTCGTTTACCCTGGGTGCTCATGCAACCCTCCTCTGGTCGGTCAAGAATCGCCGCCCGAGCCGTTCCGATTCAAGTTTGTAAGTCATGCGATTCATAATCCGCCTCTTTCACGGCTGCGCTTACGACCGCAACGAGAAAAAATCGCCTCACGCTACTCGCGAAGGCGTGCCCCATCATTTCGAATCCATTTCGTCATTAGCGTTGCGTTTAATGAATTCCTCGCATAATTCTTACGTCAGCATCGACGGATTCCCGTCTTTTCTAGTGTAGTGCCTCTTAAATTGAGGCACTTATTGTTTGACGTAACATTTTGGAATCGGGGGAATGAAATTCTCCCACGAAATGCCCTAAATCCCAAGCCGGCTGGTCGCCTTTACCTCTTTCAGCCTGATGGATCTGTTCGTATTCAAGCAAAGTTTTTCTACTCACCACGAAGTGTTTCATTAGCTTACGCTCGCCCACAGAACATGAAAATGCAGAGCTTCGTCATGCCGGCATGGATGGCCGGCACCCAGGTTCGCAAGGACGCCTCCGGAGACATCCCTGTCAATCTGATTCCAGCACTCCATGCTGGAATGACGCAATCGAGGAGTCGTACCAAGACTGACCGAGGCCCCTCCGCCCCCTATTTTCAAAGGAGTGATTCATGAGCTTACGCTCGTCTACAGAGAATGAAAATGAGGGAGAGATGCGGTAATAGGAGGACGGTGCCCCAGCGAAGAGATCGGTCCGTGAGTGGAGCGTAACAGCCCGCAAAGGAGTGTGATCCGAGACGTCCTTCGGCGCCTCAGATTGTCGCCTCGTTGTCTGCCGACGAGAGCACGCGAAGGAGAATCGAATATGCCGGATGTCTCCTGGGCGCGCCGCAAGAAAGGGGGAGCGTCGATGAGCAAGAAGAACAGTAGCCCTGCGGGGCTGCAGGCCTTGTATGCGCGCGTGTGCGGGTTGGACCTGCACAAGAAACTGATCGTGGCGTGCGTGCGTATCCTTAATGCGAAGGATGGCACAGTGCAGAGCACGCAGCGTAAGTTTGGGACGATGACGGCGGATGTCAGAGAGCTGCGCGAGTGGTTGACGGAGCAGCACGTGACCCACGTAGCGATGGAGTCGACGGGGATCTATTGGCAGCCGGTCTACAACCTGCTGGAGGGGCATTTCAAGCTGTTGGTGATTAATGCGCAGCACCTCAAGAAAGTTCCTGGGCGCAAGACCGACATGAAGGATGCGCAGTGGATAGCGCAGCTGTTGCAGTGCGGGCTGTTGCGGTCGAGTTTTATCCCCGATCGCCAGCAGCGTGAGTTGCGGGATTTGACGCGCCAGCAGACCAAGCTGGTCCAGCAGCGAAACGCCGTGGACAACCGTATCCAGAAGGTGTTGGAGAGCGCCAACATTAAATTGGGGTCGGTGGCCAGTGATGTGATGGGGGTGTCGGGGCGCAAAATGATCGAGGGGCTGATCGCTGGACAGACAGATGTGGTGGCGCTGGCGGAGATGGCCCAACGCAGGCTGCGCGACAAGATTCCCCAATTGCAGCGTGCGTTGGAGGGGGATCTGACCGAGCATCATCGCTTTTTGTTGCGGGAGTTGCTCGAGCAGTATGACTATTTCGAAAAGAAGATCGCCAGCATAAGTGAGCGGCTGACGACGGTCATGCCCCAGCCTTTTTGCGCCGCGATCAAAGAGATCGACCCCGTTGCGGGAATCGCAGAGCGCGGGGCCCAGGCGCTTTTGGCGGAAACCGGGATCGACATGAGTCGCTTCCCCACCCACAAGCATTTTACCTCGTGGGCGGGCCAGTGTCCGGGTAGCCACGAAAGTGCCGGCAAACGTCGTAGTGGCAAAACTCCCGCGGCCAATCGGCACATCGATGCGGCGCTGACTGAAATGGCACACGCCGCGACGCACACCAAGAACAGCTATTTCAAGGCTCAGTATCACCGTCTGGCGGGCCGGCGTGGAAAAAAGCGCGCCATCGGTGCGGTCAAGCACAGCCTGCTCGTGACCGTCTATTACATCCTTCGCGATCATAAGCCCTATAAGGATCTCGGCGTTGACTACTTCGATAAACTCAATCCTCAACAACGGATTCGTTACCATGTCCGACAACTCCAAAATCTCGGACAAGAAGTGGAGCTATCCCCTATGGCTGCCTGAACCCCACCCCCAGCCAAATTTTCGAAGGAGCACACGAAGAGGAAGAAAGGATTTTTGTAAGTTCTGACTGATCCGAAACGATTCCGTGCCTGCGCGTGGTAAGCTCTGAGTTCGCGGCGGGATCTCGGAGTACCGGGAAAGGAGGTTATGCGGCGGTTTTGTTTTGGGCGATGCGGGATGCGTATTCGGATAGCAGAAGGGGCTTGCCTGTGCGGCAATAGTGAAGCAGCGAAGCGTGGAGAAAACAAGGGAATGAGATTTTGCGCAGATGGCAAGTCTGGGCGATGGAGATGAGGGTGGCGTAGGCTTGGGCGCCTCGCGGGGACATGCTGCCACCGGAGATCTTGCGCTTGAGAACCCCTTTGCGAATGATGTACTCGCCGAAGTTGTTATGGCTGGGGCAGTCAGGCAGCAATGAGAAGGTCAGGACGCGGTCGCGCAGGCGTAGGACAGAGTCGATGATAGAGGCGAGGATGGGATTGGGGTTTTTCCAAGCCAGGAGCTGATCGAGGCGCAGTTCAAGGCGTTGATAAGAGCGGATCAAGACCTCTTGATCAAGCTGGGCGGCGCGCTGCTGGAGCCGTTCGCCATCGCGCAGGATGTGTTTGAGCCGCAGATAGAAACGCAGAATGGAGCGGGCGTTGGGATGGTCCTGGACCAAGCGGCGGATCTTGCGGAAAACATGGGCCATACAGGTCTGGCGGAACAGACAGTCCACTGCGTTATAAGCGCCCCAAGCGTCGGTGATGAGCACGCCGGCGAAAACCGCGCCAAGAATCTGGATGACCACGGGCGAGCCACGACTGGGCGCGGCGTAATAGTAGGCCGATGTTGGATTGGCAAAGGCCCAGAGCCACCAGTTGATTCCGCGGACGTGCCATCCGGTTTCATCGGCCCAAACTTGGAGTCCTTGGCGGATGTCCTGACGGATTTCCTGGGCGGCGGGAGTTAGGATTGTGGCAACCCGGATCAGGAGCTTGGAAATTCCGGATGTGGAGATACCCAGACGCATGAAACGTGACAGATAGGTCTGGATGTTGGGCAGCGACAGCGCCACCACCACCCAGAGATAGACGATGCGGACAGAGGCGTGAAGTCCGATGTCGGAGCCTGGCAGCGCCAGCTGCGATTTGGCGGCGACGATCTTCTGACAAGTGGGGCACCACTTTCGTTCGGAGATTTCCTGGGTTACGACAGTCTTTTGGGAGGGCGGCTCGATATCCTCAACGATCCGCGCATTGACATCGAGTGGCGACTGATCGGTCAAAGCAGTCGCGCAATGTGGACATTGTTCCAGAAGGTTAGTAACCCAACGGTCCGGTTCGGGATTGGGCTTGGAACGGTTACCCGAGCCGGGGCGTGGGCCGCCGAGCTTGCGCTTGCGTCGCGGCTTGTCGGGGTCTGCGCCGTTTGCCTTATCCCATTCAGGCTTTTTGCTGGAGGGCTGGTTGACGATTTGGTTGACGCGCTGTTGCTCGAGCTTGGCCAGTTCGGCCGCCAAGGCCTCGACCTTGGCGCGCAGCGCGACGACGTCGGCGGCCAACTGACCGGCGATCGTCTTGGCGGCAGGGGTCAGGTTTGACGCGCGCACCTCGTTGAGGAAAGGCGTCAGGGTGGCGTCGGTGTAGGCCCTCATCGAGCAAGCCCTGTGAGGCAGCGGGGCAAACCGGGTGTTTTGGCGGTGCCGCTCGTGCGGGCGCTCACAAAGCCCCCAGTAAGCGGCGGAAGCGCTTGTCGAGGGGATAGGCCATCACTTGCTTGAGCGAACGGTTGGGCCGGTAACTGTTGGCGGCTTTGCCGCGGCCCGTGGTCAGGCCCAGCGCGATCCAGTTCGCCGCCCGGTAGCAGGTTCCGCGCGAGCGCTGCGGGTCGATGAAAGTTTCCAGGTAATAGACCGGGTGCCCATAAACGCGTTGCCAATCGCGCGGCACCAGCGCCGTCATCCGGCCCAGAATGTGCGACGCCAAACACTTGACCTGGACCCAGGGCAACACCAAGAACCGGCTGTTATAGGCGATCAACCCGATGTTGCGCCGACGGGCTTGCGGGCCCCAGCCAATATAGCGGTCCCGCGGTCCCAAATGGCGCGCCGCTGAAGACCATGTCAGACACGCCACCGGTCGCTGCCCGGCAAACACCGTGTACTTGAGTTGCTCGCCAACCGGTTGGGTATAGCCCAGATAATGATGATGTTCGATCAGGGCATTGACTAACGGTTCTTCCGGCGTCCGCCGCACCATGCGAAACTCCAGCGGACCGAGGTCCTTCAGACTGCAGACGATTGGCGTGGCATCGATCTGCGGACATTGCGGTCGCCGGCGCACCGCCAGCGGGTTGAGCGATCTCTGCCTGACTGGCGGCAGCGTGATGTGGCCCGCCCGTTGCAGCGCTAGCATCAAACCGCGGCATATCATATCGCACGCCACGCCATTGGGCTGAACCCAGTTCCAGACTTCGCATAGCTGGCGCGACAATTTGCGCCGGCTCGCTGTTGGATTCTCCTCGATCAGCGCCCGGATGATTGCCAAATCCGATTCGCGAATCACCCGGCCGCGGTACTTCAGCACCAGGTCCATGACTCGCTACGCTAGCAAGTCTACCGCCGGAACGCAAGGGGATTTGTCAAACCTACTTGAGCTTTTTCTAACGCGTGGCTAGATCTGGAAGAACGCCTGGATTAAGATTGCGTCGGCGAGACAGAGCAGCGCCTTTGCTGAGATTATTTGAAGGTCTCTTCCTTCAGAATCGACACGATGTCAGAGATGCGTGTTTCGGACCAGTCACAGCTTACAAATATTCTTTTTCGCATCACCATTCTCCGAAGATCAACATATTTGGCTTAGCCAAACAACGACCGCTGTTGTGGATATAGCAATTTCTCTATCTACGGAGTCCCAGTTCCTTCTGCACCTCATACAACATAGTAAAGTCTCTCACTTGCGATACGGGAGTCGATTTGGGCAAGCGCATGGCGCCTTCTATTTCCTCTAAGGAAAACTGGATCTCGGCATCGGGGAACGTGCCGTCCGGGCTAAGATCGGGAAGGATGACCGCATAAGATGATGCTGCAACCTCGTGACTCTGGCCCAACCACTGCGACATTAGGCTGATTGTTTCATCTCGTCTCTCGTGCATAAACCGCAAGCCGCGTATAATAGCTTTGAGCACCTTCTTAACCTCATCGGGTTTCTCCTTGAGTCGCTGATTAGCAATTGAAAGCGCTGAAGCGAGCAAGCCGACCTTTAGATCCCTTGGGGTGCCAACGACGCGGTACCCTTCTTTTTGCAGGGCAAAAGGGTTGGGCGGAGAAACAGCAATGGCCTCTACAAGTCCCTGCTTTAGCGCCAAAGCCCGAGCCGAGTCGCCGCCTCCTAAGTTAATGAATTGCAGGTCCTTAGGATCGATACCCTTCGCTTTAAGGATTAACTTTGCTTGAAGATGGTCCGCTCCTTCGATCCTGGACACGCCAAACTTTTTCCCGCGAAAGTCTGGGGCAGCTTTCAGCTCGGACCGCGCCACAACCTGATGAAATAATCTGTTAAATATTGCAATGATCTTGATAGGCGAGCCCTGCATGATTGCGGCTGCTGGAGCGGCAAAATTCCAGTAATAGTGAACGTCACCCCGCATCTCCGCCATTATCCCAACGCCGGCTCCCATCTGCACCAGAATG
>JBIMKD010000276.1:0-11544 GCA_043673815.1 Chromatiales bacterium | reverse complement strand
AATCCTGGCTCAAGCGACATCCACGGTTCCATCTGCACTTTATCCCTACTTCGAGTGCTTGGGCGAACATGGTGGAGCGATGGTTTCGCGAAATCACCGACAAGCGCATCCGTCGCGGCGTCTTCAAGAACGTGCCAGAGTTGATCGCCGCTATCCAGGCGTATTTGGACAATCACAACCAGAATCCACGCATCTTCAAGTGGACTGCGTCCGTGGAGCAGATTTTGGCCAAAGTCGCCAAATGTAAAGAAGCGTTGGAGACACTACACTAGCTAGCTAGCCATTTCGAGGCTCGCGTTTTAATTTGGCTTTAAGGTCACCAAAGGGCTTGTAAGTGCCGGGCGTTTGCGGTTCGGGGCCGAGAGTCATTCCCTCGCCGAGAACCGCGTCCGTGTATCGGGCATGCTCGTTGTCGTGGCAGTAGCGGCACAAGAGCTCCCAATTGCTGCCGTCCGGCGGGTTGTTATCGTGGTTATGGTCTCTGTGATGAACGGTTAGGTCATGCACGGTTTCGGACGTAAAGGCGCGCCCGCAGCGCGTGCAGACCCAGGGGTAAAGGCGCAACGCTTGTTCCCGGTAACCCTGAAGCCGCTGATTGTGCTCGTCGCGGGCTCGGGTTACGATTTCGTTGAGCTTTTCTTGGTTAAGGGCCCCGCGTACGGGCCGCGGCGGCCGGAAATGTGTCGTAGCCATACGCCCTCGCTTGAATTGAATATTTCCATAACTATAGCCGATGGAAGTGGTTTGGATCGCTACGCTCATCGCGGACTGCCCTCGCGCCCGAATCTCCCGTTATCCGTCCGCGAGCGGTTGCTTACATCGGTTATTCAGCCACTGGATGACGATGTGAGCCAAAGCAATACGCCGGCTCGAAAACACATGATCAGTGTCCAGCGTCTCTACCGTAAGATCTCCGTGCCCGCTTTCGTGTAGCGCGTCGACCATGGGTTCATGATGTTGATCGAGGGGAAGGATGGTGTCGCCTTCGGCCCCGATGAGTAACAGCGATTTACCCGCTAGCCTCGGGACAAGCCTGCGCAGATCGTAATTGGGCGCGTGCGCCATCCAGCGCGCGACCGCCGCTTGGCCACGTTGGCCCACGATGGCGTTCGCATCGTCGATGTAATAGGCGAGTTGCGAGGCGAACTCGGCGCTTTGTTGGGCCAGCTCGCCGAACTTCCCGAGATTGGCGCCAGCGAGCGAAGCTCCGCAGCGGAGCCGCGGATCGCCGGCCAAAATCTCGACCGATGACGGCAAGGCGATCCGGATCCGTGCGGTATTTCCGGAGAAATTCGGCTGATCTCATAAACGCCACTGCGGCGTGAGTGTCCGCAATGGCGTGCTCTATTGAAAACCGTCCTTCGCTGCCCCAGGAGCCGCGATAGTGAAAAAAGAGCACGTTCCAGCCGGCGCGGCGGATCGACTGGGCCAGATCCAGGTTTCTCTCGTTGCCTGGATAACCATGCAACAAGATGACGGCCGGGTGCGGCCCCGGGCCCTGCGCGACATAAACGATTCCGCTGAGCTTAGCGCCTTGGCTACGGATCACGACCGGCTCCATCGCCGGGGGATAGGCCGGATCGACCGTCGCGGGATCCATGAACAAGGGATCGAGCTCCGTGCGTGGGATGGGTGTTTGGCACCCGGCCCCGGTGACAATGCTTAGTGTGATCGCGGCTAGCGCGTTCCGATAGCGATACGCGTGGCGCATTGGCGTGGTGAAAGGCTTATTGTTTAAGGAAAATCAATATACTTCGCGGGCGGGGTATGAACCCGCCCTTGACCAAAGGGGAGAGCTGCACCACTCCCCTTTGGAAACCCCAATGCTAAGGTTCCCGCCGTAAACGACGGGGTATTCAGAATATATCTTCTATAAAATTGAGCTGCAATGAGTCTGTTAGGAATGGATGCTTTCCACCATGGCGACACCCGCCGCCTGGCGCGCGGGCTTTTCCGCGACCGAAGTTGAATCTGGTCGGAAGGATCGCCTCTTTGGTCGCGGTCGCGCTGTTCGCGGCGTTTTCGCTTAGCGCGTGCGGCGCGCCTGCACGGTTGCCCGTCCTGCCTCAAGCCGCGCCGCCGATGTTGGAGCCGATGCACGCGGTAATGCCGGATGGAGTTTTGCTGCCATCGCAGGCCTGGGTGCCGTCCGGGCCGGTGGTGGCCGTGGTCCTCGGGCTGCACGGATTCAACGAATATAGCCATTCTTTCACGGCCGTGGGTCCTTACCTCGCCTTACACGGTATCCTCACCTATGCATACGACCAGCGCGGTTTCGGCGCCACCGCGCGTCCTGGGATCTGGGCGGGCAGCGAGCGCCTCGTTGCGGATGTTTATGAGCTTACGCGCTTGCTAAAACGGCGCCATCCCGGGGTTCCGCTTTACCTTTTAGGTGAAAGCATGGGCGGGGCGGTCGCGATGGTGGCCCTGACGCGGCCCAGCCCCCCAGAGGTCGACGGTGTGGTGCTGGTGGCGCCGGCGGTATGGGGACGGCGTTTATGGAATCCGTTCATGCGGGCGACGCTGTGGGTAATGGCGAATACCTTTCCGGGTCTTACCGTCACCGGCCGGGGTCTCAATGTTCGCCCCTCGGATAACGATGCCATGCGGGCGAACCTGTCCCGCGACCCATTGGTTATTAAGGCGACACGGTTCGACGCCGTCGCCGGGCTGAGCGATCTTATGGATGAGGCTTTAGCGGCGGTTCCCCGCCTCAGGCATCCGTCGTTGATCCTGTACGGCGCCCACGATCAAATCATTCCGAGGTCCTGTTTTGAGCGCTTTGTCGAGAGGCAAGCGGCGGCGCACGATTGGCGGCTTGCATGGTATCCCCAGGGTTACCATATGTTGACCCGCGATCTGCACGCCTCGGTGGTGCTCAAGGATATCGCGAGTTGGATCCTAAACCGGGCGGGCGCGCTGCCCTCGGGGCACGAGTGGTTTCCATCGAAAGCGAATAGGCCACCTCTGACACGGCATGCTGCGTTTGACAGCATGCCGTGAGATAGGTAACGTCATTATCGCGATTTACCCGGCTGTTCGTCGAGTTGAGTGCGCGGATTTACGCGAACTATTAGGATCAACCGTTAAGGCTTTATTAAGATACTGGAGTTTTTCCGAGGCAAGCGTTGGATACGAGATTTCCTAGAATCGAGCGGCTACCGCCATATGTGTTTAGCACCGTCCAGGAGCTCAAGATGGCGGCGCGCCATCGGGGCGAGGACATCATCGATTTCGGGATGGGAAACCCGGACCAAGCCGCGCCGCAACATATCATAGATAAGTTGGTCGAAGCCGCCCAGCGTGACGATACCCATCGCTACTCGACATCGCGCGGGATCCCGCGTCTGCGCAAGGCGATCTGCGATTGGTATAAACGCCGCTACGATGTTGACCTGGACCCGGAAACGGAGGCCATCGTGACCATCGGATCCAAGGAAGGATTGGCGCATCTGTCCATGGCCATCGTCGATGAGGACGATACGGTACTGGTGCCGAATCCCGCCTATCCGATCCATCCGTTTGGCTTTATCATCGCCGGCGCCGATGTGCGGCATGTACCCATCGGGCCGGGGATCGATTTCTTCGCGGAGTTACAGAAGGCCATCCGCGACTGTTGGCCGAAACCAAAGCTGCTGGTCCTCAACTTCCCGAGTAATCCGACCACCCAATGCGTGGAGCTGCCGTTTTTCGAGCACGTCATCGCCATCGCGCGCGAGCACGGAATTTGGGTCATTCAAGACCTTGCCTACGCGGACTTGGTTTTCGATGGCTATCAAGCGCCTTCCATCTTGCAAGTGCCGGGCGCCAAGGACATCGCGGTGGAGTTCTTTTCGCTCTCCAAGAGCTATAACATGCCGGGTTGGCGCGTGGGTTTCATGGTGGGTAATCCGCTCTTGGTGAAGGCATTGGCCCGGCTCAAGTCGTATTTTGACTATGGGACCTTCACCCCGATTCAAGTAGCTGCCATCGCGGCCCTGGAAGGGCCGCAGGACTGTCTTACCGAGATCCGTCACATGTACTGGCGCCGCCGCGACGTGCTCTGTGAGGGCCTCAACGCTGCCGGCTGGAGCGTCGAGAAACCGCGCGGGACCATGTTCGTTTGGGCGCCGATTCCGGAACCTTATCGGGACTTGGGTTCCTTGGAGTTTTCCAAGAAACTTCTCTTGGAAGCCAAGGTGGCGGTCTCGCCCGGGATCGGGTTCGGCGAGTACGGCGATCAGTACGTACGCTTCGCGCTCATCGAGAACGAGCACCGGACCCGGCAGGCGATCCGGGGGGTCCGCGAGATGCTGCGCAAGGGCAACGCCATGCCGGTGCGTTCAGTCCATGGCTTGTAGCTTGCTGGCCAGCCGTCACCTTGAACCACGCACCTCATTATTCACATCGGACCTTTAGCAGGCTGCTTAAAAACGTCGCGAGCGAAGACAGAACGCGGCGCGAGCGGCCGAGAAACCGGAGTTTACACGGCAGTAAATGAGGATTTCGAGGACGCGAGCAACAAAGTTATGTCGAGCACAGCAGTTTTTCAGCAGCCTGTGAAGGAGTGCAGGACTTGAATCCCGTACAAGTCGGACTCCTCGGGCTCGGCACCGTGGGCGGCGGGACCATCCAGGTCTTGCGCCGCAACCAGGATGAAATCGCCCGCCGCGCCGGAAGGGCGATTGAAGTCACCTGCGCGACCGCGCGCGACCTCGATAAACCTCGCGGCCTGCCTCTCGATGGGATTGCAATAGCTAGCGATCCTCTGACGGTCGTTAACGATCCCGAGATTCGGATCGTGGTCGAATTGATCGGCGGCCTGGAGCCGGCGCGTACCTTGGTGCTCAAGGCCATCGCGAACGGCAAGCACGTGGTAACGGCGAACAAAGCCTTGATCGCGATCCACGGTAACGAAGTGTTCCAAGCCGCCCAGGAGCGCGGCGTGATGGTAGCCTTCGAGGCCGCCGTGGGCGGCGGAATACCGATCATCAAGGCGATCCGCGAGGGGCTGGCCGGGAACCGCATCGAGTGGCTCGCCGGGATCATCAACGGGACCGGGAATTTCATCCTCACTGAGATGGCGGATAAAGGCCGTGATTTCGAGACCGTGCTGCGCGAGGCGCAACGCCTCGGCTACGCCGAGTCAGATCCGGCCTTTGACGTCGAGGGCATCGACGCCGCGCACAAGCTCACGATCCTGGCGGCGATCGCCTTCGGCATTCCCCTGCAGTTCGACAAGGTGTATACGGAGGGGATTAGCCAAATCACGCAGGCTGACATTGATTACGCGGAGCAACTGGGTTACCGGATCAAACACCTCGGGATCGCGCGCGATGCCGGAGACGCCATCGAGCTGCGGGTGCACCCGACCCTGGTGCCGCGGCGGCAACTCCTTGCTAATGTCATGGGGGTGATGAACGCGGTGCTCATCAAGGGGGATGCCGTCGGCCAGACCTTGTATTATGGGGCCGGTGCCGGCGCCGAGCCGACGGCCTCGGCCGTGGTGGCCGATCTCGTGGACGTGGTGCGAACGCTCACCTCCGATCCGGAGAATCGCGTACCGCATCTGGCCTTTCAACCGGCCGCCCTGTCGAACCGCCTCGTGGCGCCCATGGACGCGGTCGCCACGGCTTATTACTTGCGCATGCACGCGGTGGATCAGCCCGGAGTTTTGGCGGACATCACGCGAATCTTTGGTGATCTTCGAATCAGTATCGAAGCGATCCTGCAGAAGGAGCCGGTGCCGGGCGAACCGCATGTCCCCATCATTTTCCTAACGCATCGGGTTCGGGAACACTCGATGAACGCGGCCATCGAGCGCATCGAGGCCTTGGAGTCGGTTACAGGGCGGGTGACGCGCATTCGCCTGGAGACGTTCGCTTCATGACGCCCTACACCGGGCTCATAGACCGTTACCGCCAGCGCTTGCCGATCAGCGAGGCTGTGCGCATCATCAGCCTCTGCGAGGGGAACACACCGCTCATCCGCCTACAGAATATTCCCGAGGGCATCGAGCGCGATGTCAAACTATATGTCAAATACGAGGGCCTGAATCCGACCGGTTCTTTCAAAGACCGGGGGATGACCGTGGCGGTCACCAAGGCGGTGGAGGAGGGCAGCCGCGCGGTGATCTGCGCCTCGACGGGGAACACCTCTGCGTCCGCGGCGGCCTATGCCGCCCGTGCGGGGATCGCGGCGTTCGTGTTGATCCCCGAAGGTAAGATCGCGCTCGGAAAGCTCGCGCAGGCCATAATGGCGGGTGCGGTCGTGTTGCAGATCCAGGGGAACTTCGATACCGGCATGCGCCTGGTCAAGGAGGTCGCAGCGCGGGCGCCCGTGACCATCGTCAATTCCATCAATCCCTACCGGTTGCAAGGACAGAAAACTGCTGCGTTCGAGATCATCGACGCGCTCGGGCGGGCGCCGGATTTCCACTGCATACCGGTCGGTAACGCCGGTAACATCACCGCCCACTGGATGGGTTATAAGGAATATGCCCGCGATGGCCTCGCGAAGACCTTACCGCGGATGTGCGGCTACCAAGCGAGCGGCGCCGCGCCGTTTTTACGCGGACATGCCATCGATGATCCGGAAACGGTGGCGACCGCCATCCGCATCGGACACCCGCAATCCTGGGACCAGGCCTGGCAAGCGAGTAAGGAATCCCAGGGATGGTTTGATGAATTGAGCGATGAGGAGATCCTAACGGCCCAGAAGCTCCTCGCCGAAAGAGAGGGCATCTTCTGCGAACCCGCTTCGGCGGCCTCGGTCGGCGGGGCCCTGCGCGATCTCGCCAGCGCTAAGATCCCCGCCGGGAGCCTGGTCGTTTGCACACTCACGGGCCACGGCCTCAAGGATCCCGACATCGCGATCCGGCAAAGCAGCGCCCGGCGCGTGAATGTCGATGCCACGCTTGCGGCGGTGGAGCAGGCGATTATGGACAATATGGCCTAATTCCGCTTCCATTTCATTCGTATAACTTTGTCGCCTTCCTCGCTCGCTCCTCGCCTACCATCTCGGTATGTCTCGTCGCTCGCTCGTCGGCTTCGCGTTCTACTTTTGAACTGGAACCGGAATAAGTGGATACGTCTACCGGTGGATGACATGTCAGTTTCCAGCAGCGGTGGACGTGCGGCCGCCGGGCGAAGTCCAGGGGAATCGTGTCCTGGGTGATATCTTCGATGTCGATCCCGGGCGAGGAAACCCGAAGTTTGAAATGCTTGCTGTTGGTTGAGAATAGGAGCACGCCATCGGCGCTCAGAAGCTTGAGCGAATCTTTGATCAGGTCCTCGTGATCGCGCTGGACGTCGAAGGTTCCGGCCATGTGCTTCGAGTTGGAGAAGGTCGGCGGATCGAGGAAGATGAGGCCGTAAGGTTGGCGTGCTTTGCGTTGGGCCGCCTCCTGTATCCATTCCAGGCAGTCTGCCTGAATAAACGCATGCGCACCCGTGTCGATTCGATTCAAGTTGAAATTGCGTCGCGCCCACTCGAGGTAGGTGTGCGAAAGATCGACGGTCGTCGTGCTCGCGGCGCCCCCCAAGGCCGCGTACACGCTGGCGGCGCCCGTATATGCGAACAGGTTCAAAAAATGCCGCCCGGCCGCCAGGGATTTGACCAGGGCGCGCGTGGCGCGATGATCGAGAAACAAGCCGGTGTCGATATAATCGGTGAAATTCACGGCAAAGCGATAGCCACCCTCATTGACGGTGACAAAGCGTCCTTCCTCGGCGAACTTCGTATACTGCGCCCGGTCTTTTTGCCGTTGGCGTAGCTTGAAAAAAACCCGGTTCTCCGGTACGCCGGTGAGATCGGGGATCATGGCGAGAGCGGCATCCCGCCGCGCCGCCGCCTTGAACGCGTCGACGGTGGACGGGGGCGCGTACTCCTGCGCATAAACCCAAGACTCCTCGCCTCCATAGAAGTCAATCGCTAAGGCGTACTCGGGTAAGTCGGCGTCATAGAGGCGGTAACATTCGACTCCCGATCGCCGCGCCCAGCGGACGAGCGCGCGCATATTCTTGCGGAGACGATTCGCAAACATCTGGACGCTCTGCCCCGCCAAGCTTGCAGGGCGCGTATCCGATAGCTCGATCGGCGGGCTGGCGGCGCACTCGGAACAGTGAAACAACGTCAAGGAGCACTCGAGGCCGCCGTTGTACAGCGGGACCGATCTGCTTGCAACCATCCGCAGCCGGTAGAGAAGCTTGGTGTTCTCCGTGAATACCGCCGCGTCCCAGCCCGAAAAATTGCGTCTGAGCGTGTCACCGATCTCGGCATAGAGCCGCGGCAGCTCGCTATCGCCGCCGGCTCTGCGTCCGTACGGCGGGTTAACCACGATTAATCCGGGCGTTGACGCTTTGGGCGGGGCTGCTTGCAGTTCTTGCCGTGTGAATTGAATGACGCCGCCTACGCCCGCGCGCTGAGCGTTCTTGCGCGCCGACGCTACCGCACGCGGGTCGTGGTCGAACCCGGCGATCGCCGACATGTTCTTGATGCCTTCCTGTTTGCGAGCCTGCGCCTCGTCCTGTAGCCGTTCCCAAAGCGCCTGATCGTGGCCGCGCCACGCGAGAAACCCGAAATGCCCGCGGATGAGACCCGGTGCGATGTCCGCGGCGATGAGGGCCGCCTCGATCGGAAGGGTGCCCGAGCCGCACATCAAATCCATGAACGGCTGGCCCTCGGCCGCGCGCTGGGGCCAATCCGCGAGCAATAGGATCGCGGCGGCAAGGTTCTCTTTTAACGGCGCCAGCAGGGCGTCGTCCCGATAGCCGCGCCGGTGCAGGCTCTCGCCGGAGAGATCAATACTTACCGTGGCCTCGTTTCTAAATAGGTAAACGTTAACTCGTAGATCGGGCCGGTCCAAAGCGACTGTCGGCCGCGATCCGAAGAGATCGCGGAATTGGTCGACGATCGCATCTTTGACCTTGAGGGCCCCGAAATGCGAGTGGGTGAGAAACGAATCGGCGCAATTCAGATCGACGGCAAAGGTGTTGTCGAGACCAAAGTGTTCGTGCCAGGCGATCGCGCGCACGCCGTCGTACAGTGCTTCGGGATCGGAGGCCGGAAAATGGCCGAGCTGTAATATGACCCGCGATGCGACGCGCGACCAAAGGCAAGCGCTGTAGCCGGTTTCAAGCGTGCCCGCGAATGCCACGCCCGCCGATTGAACGCGGATCTTGATGGCGCCGAGCCCTCTCAGCTCCCGTGCTAGAAGAGCTTCCGTCCCTTTCGGTGTGCTCGCGAAGAAACGTAGGATCAATCCAGTTCTCTTGCGTTGGATTATTCAGCGATAGACTCATCGATTACACATTACTGCGCATTCTAATGTAACGAGCCCGGAAGGAGCGCAGCGGATTCCGGGGAATCAGGTAGCGATCCGTTATAATTTCCCCGGATCCCGCCCCTCGTGGGGCTGCATCCGGCTACGATTTCTAGAGCAAGAGGAAATGCAAGTTACCAAGACCAGCCGCGCGAGTGGCCGAAGGTGCGATGAGATGATAAGACGTCAATACAAATTTTCCAAAGGCGCGCGTGGGAATGTCTAAAAACCGGGCGCGGTCTTCAAGCTGCCTGTGTACCTCGATGAGGAGGTGCGGGCCTCGCCGACAAGGCCGACGCCGGACGTGGATCTTTCCGAGCTGGTCAACGAGATGCTCAAGAAGGAAATCGAGATCATCGAGGCCGCGGGCAATAAAGGGGTCACGCCTTGAATGTATGAGTAACAGATATTTCAAGACCAGACTCTATTCACGGGCGCTCTACACCCATCCCTCGACCTCCCTGGCAACGCGACAACCAGAAGCGATCTACAATGGCCCGCCAGCCATACGACACAGAATCCGAAGATTGGCACTAACGGATTCCGCCTAGCCCACACTAATTAAGGATTCTGCCTGATCGACTGTTCTACCGACGAAGAATCCAGGACACATGCCGTCTGACCTAACGGATTTCGACAACCGCCTGATCAATGGCCTGGATTTCTGCAAGAAGGTTTACGATTGGTTTGAACAAATCAGAAAGAGCCCTGACGGCATTAACAGACTCAGACTGAAGAGGGGCAAGAAGGAGAAAAAGCTCATAGAGGAATTAATCCCGATCGCACGATATGTTCAAGCGCGCTACAGCCACGGCAGGCGATTAAAGGTACGGTGGATCGATGGCGGACAACAATACGATGCGCGCCTGCTATCTTCTGGAGCGTTGGTAGACAAACGTTTGGCCCCCAAGCGCCAATGCATTGAAGTGACAACGGCTGTTCATGAGAACGATCATCTTTTACGAAGGTTCATGGACGAACAAGGTCATACATTTGGGGTTAAGGGTATTTCGGTGAGCCAGAAGACTACGAAGATTACTTCGCATCCCCACGTCTACACCAATTACGAAGCAGAAGATGACTTGGCGAACAAAATATTAGAGAGAATTCGAGCCAAGACTAAAATCAAATACCCTGGAAAGACGGTGTTGGTGGTTCAGTGCTTTCTAGATACATTGTTCCTGGAAGATGAGTGGGAGCACGCGATCACACGAGTGAAGAAAGCCCACATCAATCATAGATTCCACGAGGTCTTCGTCTTTGACTCTAACCATCATTATTCAGCGACAATCCATGGAGATAGACAAAGAAGGGCGCGGTATAATAAGCGCATCCAACCGACGCGCTAAATCGCGCGGCTGATGGGCGGCATTGGGCGTGACCGAGACGATGGACGCTTGCTGCAACGATAAAGCTTCGGCTTTGGCGCACATCCGTGAGCGTCAAACCACGACGCTCCAGGTCGTGCTGCTCGCGAACGCCGCGATTTTCGTCGTCGAACTGATCTCCGGTTTGTTGGCCGGGTCGGTGGCGTTGCTCGCTGACTCCCTCGATATGCTTGGCGATGCCCTTGTATACGGCTTCAGTCTCTACGTCGTTGCCCTGGGTCCGCTCTGGAAAGCACGGGCGGCGGTCGCGAAAGCGGCAGTAATGGGCCTGTTCGGAACGTTCGTTTTCGGGCAACTAATCTACAAGCTTGTTTCGCCGCAGGTGCCCAATTTCGAGGCAATAGGTGCGGTCGGTGCCTTGGCTTTCGTTGTCAATACGGCTTGCTTTGCGTTGCTTTGGCGGCATCGAGCCGAAGACATCAATATGCGTTCAGTCTGGCTCTGCTCGCGAAACGACTTAATTGCCAATGTCTCGGTGTTGCTGGCGGCGTGGGCGGTGTGGCTCTTGGCGTCCCCGTGGCCGGACATCGCGGTGGGGGCACTAATTTGCGTTGTGTTTCTTCGCTCCGCGTTCGTCGTCGCTCGCGAGGCGCGGCAGGAGCTGGTGCGTAATCACGCCCAACTAGCCCCGGCAGCGGGCGCGCCAAAATCGGCGCGCCGCTGAAGGGAGGCGATAAGCGAGCGACGAGCCAGCACGCGATAAACCAGATGCGCAGAAATCGTATATATGGACTCCACCCGGTTTGCAAGGTGAGGATTGATGATGGCTTGTAAGGAAGACTGCACGTATATATTCGGCCTGTTCGTGAGCACGGTATCGGACTCTGGCCATGATGGAATCTGCGCGTTCTGGTT